>JAYVRZ010000062.1:0-19819 GCA_043775965.1 Sphingomonas sp. | reverse complement strand
ATTGCGTATCTGCCGCCGCGGTCTAGGCTGATCCGTTCATGGCCGGCGCGTTTCGGCCCAGGGGGAAGCATGGCAAGTCAGGCCCGAAGAGGCATCGTCGAACGGATGTTCGCGCGCAAGTCGATCGCGCAGGTGCAGCGCGAGACTGCCGCCAGCGAGCTGAAACGCACGCTCGGCAAGTGGAATTTGTTGCTGCTCGGGATCGGCTGCATCATCGGTGCGGGTATCTTCGTGCGGACGGGGTCTGCCGCGGCGCTGCATGCCGGGCCGGCGGTGCTGTTGTCGTTCGTCGTGGCGGGGATCGTCTGCGCGTTTGCCGGGCTATGCTATGCCGAGCTGTCGTCGACGCTGCCGGTGTCGGGGTCGGCCTATACCTACGGGTACACGACGCTGGGCGAGTTCGTCGCATGGACGATGGGGGCGCTGCTGCTGCTCGAATACGGGCTGGCGGCGTCGGTGGTGGCGGTCGGCTGGTCGGGCTATGTCGTCAGCCTGCTCGCCGATTTCGGTATGCATATCCCGCCGCAGCTGACGGGGCCGGCGGGCTACACGTTGATGCGGGGCGGCGTGCCGGTGCTGGTCGACGGGCGGACGGTGACGACGATCTTCAACCTGCCCGCGTCGCTGATCTGCCTCGCGCTCGCCGCGTTGCTTGTGCGCGGTGTGTCGGAATCGGCGAAGGTCAACACCGTCATCGTCGCGATCAAGGTGAGCGTGCTGCTCGCCTTCATCGTGGTCGGCGGTGCGATCGTGCTGGCGCATTTCGACGAACTGGTCGCGCGCAACTGGACGCCGTTCATCCCCGCGAACCAGGGTGACGGCAAGTTCGGGGTCGAGGGCGTGATGCGCGCCGCCTCGATCGTGTTCTTCGCCTATGTCGGGTTCGAGGCGGTATCGACCGCGGGGCAGGAGGCCAAGGACCCCAGGAAGGACATGCCGTTCGGGATCATCGGCGCGCTGGTGGTGTGCACGGTGATCTACATGCTGGTCGCGGCGATCATGACGTTGCTGGTGCCCTATACCGCGCTCAATGTGCCCGATCCGGTCGCCGTGGTGGTCGACAGCTTCGGCCCGACCTGGGCGTGGCTGGCGAAGATCATCAAGATCGGCGCGATCATCGGGCTGACGTCGGTGGTGCTGGTGCTGATGTACGGGCAGACGCGTATCTTCTACACGATGGCGCGCGACGGCCTGTTGCCGCGGGTGTTCGCGACCGTGCACCCCAGGTTCAAGACGCCCTACGTCAACACGATTCTGGTCGGGGTGATTACTGCGGTGGGGGCGGGGTTCTTCGACATCAACGTGTTGGGCGACATGACGTCGGTCGGCACGCTCGCCGCGTTCTCGATCGTGTGCCTGTCGGTGATCTACCTGCGCCGCGCCGCACCCGACCTGCCGCGCGGGTTCAGCGTGCCGCTGTATCCGGTCGTGCCGCTGCTCGGGATCGCGTCGTGCGTGTACCTGATGACGACCATCCCGTGGAACGTGCTGCGGTTCTTCGCCTGGTACATGGCGGGCGGCGTGGTGCTGTATTTCGCGTACGGGATGCGCCATTCGAACCTGCAGCACGGCGAACCCCAGGACGACGCGCCCGACATGGGCGAGTATGTCGCGCCGGTCGGCGAGCAGCCGTGAGCTAGGCGATACTTCCGCCGTGCATCGTCGCGGCGACGCCCAGTTCCAGACCGCGGAGTTCGGCGAGGCCGCGCAGGCGACCGATCGTCGAATAGCCGGGATTGGTCCGCCTGGTCAGGTCGTCGAGCATCTGGTGGCCGTGATCGGGGCGCATCGGCAGGCTGCGGCGGTGGCGCAGCGAGACGTCGCGGACCGCGAGCATGACCGCGGCCATGTCGGTGCTGCCGCCGAGATGCGGGGCTTCGTGGAAATTGCCGCCGTCCTCGCGCGCGACGTTGCGCAGGTGCAGGAAATAGACGCGCTCGCCAAAGCGGCGGAGCATCGCGGGCAGGTCGTTGTCGGCGCGCACGCCGAGCGACCCGGTACAGAAGCACAGCCCGTTGGCAGCGCTGGGAACGGCGGCGAACAGCAGGTCGAGGTCGGCTTGCGTGCTGACCACGCGGGGGAGGCCGAACAGCGGGAAGGGCGGATCGTCGGGATGCAGCGCGAGCCGGACGCCGTGCGCGTCGGCCACCGGGCAGACGTCGGCGAGGAACGCGACCAGATTGGCGCGGAGCGTGGCGGCGTCGATCGTCGCATAGCCGTCGATCGCGGCGAGAAAATCGGCGGCGGTGAAATGCTCTTCGCTGCCGGGCAAGCCGGCGATGATGGTGCGTTCCAGCAGGATGCGGTCGGTTTCGGTCATCGCGTCGTAACGTGCACGCGCCGCCGCCTGCACTTCGGGCGAGTAGGACGACGTCGCGCCGGGACGTTGCAGGATGAACAGGTCGAATGCCGCCAGCGCGACCGCCTCGTAGCGGAGTGCCAGCGCGCCGTCCGGCATCGGGTAGGCGAGATCGGTCCGCGTCCAGTCGAGCAGCGGCATGAAATTATAGGTGACGGTGGTGATCCCGCAGGCTGCGAGGTTGACGATCGTCTCGCGGTAGGCGGCGATCATCGCCGGCCGCTCGGGCGTGGCACGCTTGATCGCCTCGTGCACCGGGACGCTCTCCACCACCGCCCAGGTCAGCCCCGCGGCCTCGATCAGCGCCTTGCGCGCCAGGATCGCCTCGACCGGCCAGACCGCACCGTTGGGGATGTCGTGCAGTGCGGTGACGACGCCGGTGCAGCCTGCCTGGCGAATGTCGGCGAGCGACGTCGGGTCGGCGGTGCCGAACCACCGCATCGTCTGGACCATGGCGTGATCGATCATCGGCTATCCTGCTCCTTGTCGCGAACCGGCGTCGCTGGTGATCGTCTACACGATCGCAGACGGTTCCGGCCAGCGCAGCGAGCGCTCAGAAATTATCGTTGCAAATGCGCGCGATGCGGCTTGGCAGGACGCGGAAGGGTCGACTATACCGCTCGGTACTGAATTGCGCGGCGAGCGATATGCGCCTGGGCCGCAGGATCAGCAGGAGATGGCGATGTCGATAATCATCAACGGATCCGCGGTGGCGCTGCCCGATGATCCCCGCGTCTCGCTGCTCGATCTGCTGCGCGAGGGGCTGCATCTCGCTGGCACCAAGAAGGGCTGCAACCAGGGTGCGTGCGGCGCGTGCACGATACTGGTCGATGGCGAGCGGATCGTGTCATGCCTGGCTCTCGCGGTGCAGTATGACGGACGGCAGGTCACGACGATCGAGGGGCTCGCGGACGGCGATGTGCTGCATCCGTTGCAAGCTGCGTTCATCGAGCATGACGGGTTCCAGTGCGGATATTGCACGCCCGGCCAGATCTGTTCGGCGATCGGCATGGCGGCGGAGGCAAAGCGTGGCGTGCCGAGCCATGTCAGCGCGGACCTGACCGCCGACATCGTGCTGACGCGCGAGGAACTGCAGGAGCGGATGAGCGGCAATCTGTGCCGCTGCGGCGCGCATAACGGGATCATCGACGCGATCAGCGACACCCTGGCGACCAAGATGGGCGCCGCGGAGATGGCGGCATGACCCCGTTCAGCTACGCACGCGCCGGCGATGCGGACGAAGCCTTGCGGCTGGGGCAGGGGAGCGCGACCGCGTATCTCGGCGGCGGCACCAACCTGGTCGACCTGATCCGGGAGACGGTCGCGCGGCCGGCGGCCCTGATCGACGTCACCGGACTGTCGAGCACGATCGAGGAGACCGAGGGCGGCGGACTGATGATCGGGGCGGCGGTGCGCAACACCGCGCTTGCCGAGCATATCGCGGTGCGAACGCGCTATCCGGTGCTGTCGCGCGCGATCCTGGCGGGAGCGTCGGCGCAGATCCGCAACATGGCGACGGTCGGCGGTAACCTGCTGCAGCGGACGCGATGCACGTATTTCTACGATACCGACGGATCGCGCTGCAACAAGCGCATGGCGGGCTCGGGCTGCGATGCGATCGAAGGGTTCACGCGGGGACATGCCATTCTCGGTGCATCGGCGGCTTGCGTCGCGACGCATCCGTCGGACATGTGCGTCGCGCTCGCAGCGCTTGATGCGACGGTGCATCTGCAGGGCAGGGGCGGTGCACGGACCTTGCCGCTCGCGGAACTCCACCGGTTGCCGGGCGATCGTCCGGAGTTCGACACGGTATTGGAACCGGGCGAACTGATCACCGCGATCGAACTGCCGGCGATGCCAATGGCGGCGTCGTCGACCTACCGCAAGGTGCGTGACCGGGCGAGCTATGCGTTCGCGCTGGTCTCGGTCGCCGCTGCGCTGGAGATCGAGGGCGGGCGCATCGCCGACGTGCGGATCGCGTTGGGTGGGGTCGCGCACAAGCCGTGGCGGGCGACCAAGGCGGAAGCGCTCCTGCGCGGTGGGCCGGCGACCGAAGAGGCGTTCCGTAACGCCGCGATCGCCGAACTGGTCGACGCCAGGGCGCTCGGCGACAACGGCTTCAAGATCGAACTGACCAAGCGCAGCCTCGTCGCCGTACTCGGCGACCTTGCCGGAGCAGCAGCATGAGCATCGTCGATACCGTCAAGGAAACTGCGCAGGGCCTGGTGCAGGGCGCGATGGGCAAGCTGGTGCCGCTTGCACCCGACAGCTGGATCCCCGGCGGCGTGCCCGATCCGCTGATCCGCCAGCAGCACGGGCTGATCGGCACATCGGTGTCGCGGCTCGACGGCCCGTTGAAGGTGCGCGGTGCGGCGCAGTTCGCGGCCGAGTTTCCGCTCGACGGCATGGTATACGCCGCGCTCGCCTATGCGACGATCCCACGCGGGCGGATCGCGTCGATCGACACGGCTGCAGCCGAGGCGGCGGCGGGCGTCGTGCTGGTGATGACGCACCGGAACGCGCCGCGGATGAATGCGCCGGCGGTGTTCGGATCGTCGCCGACCGCGGCGGGGCCCACCGACCTGCCGATCATGCAGGACGACCGGATTCACTGGAATGGGCAGCCGATCGCGGTCGTGCTCGCCGAGACGCAGGAGCAGGCCGACCACGCAAAGTCGCTGATCGTCGCGACCTATGACGCCGAGCCTTCGACGACGTCGTTCGCGGCGGCCAAGGGCGCCGGCGCTCGGCAAGGCGTCTTCATGGGCCAGACTTTGCTGACCGAGATCGGCGATGCCGACGCCATGCTCGCCGAGGCCCCGCACAAGGTGGATCATGTCTACCGCACGCCGTGGCACAATCACAACGCGATCGAGCCGCATGCCGCGACGATCGTTTGGAACGGCGACGACCTGATCGTCCACGACGCCAGCCAGCTCGTCACCGCGGAAGCACAGACGATCGCCGACGTGTTCGACCTGAAGACCGAACAGGTGCGCGTGACATCACTCTATGTGGGCGGCGGGTTCGGCGGCAAATGCCTGTGGGATCACCAGATCCTGGGGGCGGCGGCGGCCAGGCTCGCGCGGCGGCCGGTCCGGATCGCGCTGTCGCGCGAAGGCGTCTACCGCGGCGTCGGTGGCCGCACGCTGACCGAGCAGCGCGTCGCGATCGGGGCGGACGCCGATGGTCGGTTCAAGGCGCTTGTGCACACCGGCATCAGCGCGACGACCGTGCACAACAACATGCCCGAAGCCTTCATCATGGGCGCGCGTTCCGGCTATGCCGCGGACAGCTTCAAGCTGTCGGTGGAGACCGTGGCGATGACGATGCTCGCCAACACCTTCATGCGCGCGCCAGGCGAGTCGGTCGGCACGTTCGCGCTGGAATCGGCGATCGACGAACTTGCGACCGATCTCGACATGGACCCGATCGCGCTGCGTATCCGCAACGAGCCGGACAAGGATCCGACCTCGGGGCTGCCCTTCTCGTCGCGGCATATCGTCGAGGCCTGGCAGGCAGGGGCGGCGCAGTTCGGCTGGAGCGAACGCAGTCCGGTGCCGGGCGCGCGACGCGACGGCGAGTGGCTGATAGGCATGGGCTGCGCGACCGGGACTTACCCGTATAACCGGATGCCCGGCGCCGCCGCCCGCATCACGCTGCGCCGGAATGGGCACGCACTGATCGAGGTCTCCGCGCAGGAAATGGGCATGGGCACGTCGACGACGACCGCGATGGTCGCCGCCGACCGACTGGGCCTGCCCCTCGACAGCGTATCGGTGAGCTATGGCGATTCGATCATTCCGGGCGCGATCCTGGCGGGCGGATCGCAGCAGACCGCGGCGATCGGGGCCGCGGTTATCGCCGCGCATCACGCGCTGGTCGCCGAACTGCTGAAGCTGGCAGGCAACGACTCGCCGCTTGCCGGCTTGTCGCCCGACGAGGTGGGTAGCGAGGATGGTGGGCTCGCCAAGCTCGACGAACCGGCGCGGCGCGAGACCTATGCGTCGATCCTGGATCGTGCCCAGCGCGAGGAACTGGTCGTCAGCGAGGAGGCGTCGCAGCCGCTCGAGCTGATGCACTGGTCGATGCATTCGCACAGCGCGCTGTTCTGCGAAGTCCGCGTCAACGCGGTCACGGGCGAGACGCGCGTCAGCCGCTTTCTCGGGTCGTTCGACTGCGGCCGGATCCTCAACCCCAAGACCGCGCGGAGCCAGTTCCGCGGTGGCATCATCATGGGCCTGGGCATGGCGCTGATGGAGGAGACGCAGTTCGACGAGCGCAACGGGCGGATCATGAACCCCAGCCTCGCCGAATATCACGTGCCGGTGCATCTCGACGTGCCGGAGATCGACGTGATCTGGACCGACATCGCCGACCCGCACACGCCGATGGGCGCACACGGCGTGGGCGAGATCGGCATCACCGGGGTCGCCGCCGCGGTGGCCAATGCGGTCTATAACGCCACCGGCAAGCGCGTGCGCGACCTGCCGATCACGCTGGACAAGCTGTTCTGATCCCTCGTCCCGTGCTTCACGGTTGACCGCGAGGCGATTGGACCGGAGTATCGGCGGCAGGAGAGGCCGGTCCAGTTTCAGGATGAGTGCCCGATGGTCTTTCGTTTCCCGTCCGCGGTCCGGCTGGCCGCGCTCGTCGCGCTTGCCGTGCCGGTCGCTGCGCAGGCTCAGGCCCACCCGGCCAAGCGGTTCGTCCTGATCGACGACGACATCATCGGCTTGAACGGCGTGCCGACCCTGCTGCTGCAGGCCCCGGACGTCGAGGTGCTGGGCATCACGACGACCAGCGGATCGGTGTGGCGCGATACCGCCACCGCCTATGCGCTGCGCACCGTCGAGATCCTGAAACGAACCGACGTGCCGGTGGTGCCCGGTGCGACCTATCCGCTGCTGAACAGCCAGGAGGCGACCAAGCGGTGGGAGGGGATGTACGGCCGCCTCGTCTTCAAGGGGCCATGGACCGATTACTGGCCGGGCGACACCAAGCAGTCGCATCCCGGCGCACCGTCGCCCGCGGTGGTGCCGAAGCTCCCGATCGGCGATCCGACGACCAAGCCGTCGAGCGAGATCGCCGCCGCGTTCCTGGTTCGCATGGTCCGCGCGCACCCGCACCAGATCACGCTGTTCGCGACCGGGCCGATGACCAACATCGCGATCGCCCAGAGCCTCGACCCGAGCTTTGCGGCCAATGTGAAGGAGCTGGTCTATATGGGCGGCAGCCTGAACCCGCAGCAGACGCTCGACACCGTGTCCGCCGAGCAGTTCGCGCGCGAGTTCGCCAACACGCCGCGGCGCGAGTTCAACATCCGCTGGGATCCGGAGGCGGCGCGGATCATGGCGCATGGCGACTGGCCGAAGGTGACGATGATCCCGATCGATCCCTCGACCGGGACGCAGTGGACGCGCGAATTCCTCGACAGCCTGAAGCCCGCGCATACTGCGCTGACCGATGCCTTGCAGACCGGGCTCGAGCCGGGGTTTCCGATGTGGGACGAGCTGGCGGCGATGGTCTGGCTGGACCCCGGAATCGTGACGCGGGCGGACACATTGTACGTCGATTTCGAGACGAGCCAGACCGCCGCCTATGGCGACACGCTGTCATGGACCGACGCATATCGCCCGCATCTCGGCGAGCATGCGCAGACGGTGGTGCGCAGCGTCGACCGTGCGAAGATGGAGGCGGCGATGCGCGCGCTCTATATGCGGCGGTTCGAGAAATAGCCCCGGCTGGGCAAACCCGGCTGGGGCAAACCCGACTGGGGCAAAGATGTCGCGGTCGGTTGCAAAAGCGCATTCGTCGATCGCGCGTCTATTGCCGCGCGTTACGGCCGTGTTACCGTCCTGCTACGGATCCGGGTCACACGGGTCGATGCGGGAGGGATGTCCGAAACCTCAGGGGGGACCATCCATGACTCGACCATCTGCGTTTACTATCGCCCGACTGCTGGCAGCGACCGCGCCCTTGCTGATCTTCGCCACGCCCGCTGCCGCGCAGGATGCGAGCGCACCGACCGCTGCCAACGACCAGGGCGTCGGCGAGATCGTCGTCACCGCGACCCGCCGCCAGGAATCGGCGAAGGACGTGCCGCTGGCGGTCACCGCGATCAGCGGCGAGAAGCTCGACGTGCTGAACTCCAGCGGGCTCGACATCCGCTTCCTCGCCGGCCGCACGCCGAGCCTCCAGGTCGAATCGTCGTTCGGGCGCACGTTCCCGCGCTTCTATATCCGTGGCCTCGGCAACACCGATTTCGATCCCAATGCCGCGCAGCCGGTGTCGGTCGTGTATGACGACGTCGCGCTGGAAAGTCCGTTGCTGAAGTCGTTCCCGATCTTCGATCTGCAGAGCGTCGAGGTGTTGCGCGGGCCGCAGGGCATCCTGTTCGGCCGCAACACCCCCGCCGGCGTCGTCAAGATCGACTCCGCCAAGCCGAACGCCGACAAGGCGTCGGGCTATGCGACCGGATCCTGGGCGACGTACAACACCGTCAATGCCGAGGCGGCGCTGAACCTGCCGCTCGGCAACGGCTTCGCGTTCCGCGCATCGGGCATGATCCAGTCGCGCGACGACTGGGTGACGAACGATTCCGCGACGGGCAATGCCGACCGCAAGCTCGAGGGCTACCGCGACGTCGCCGGCCGCTTCCAGCTCGGCTATACCAGCAGCGATTTCAACGCGTTGCTGAACGTTCACGTCCGCGATCTCGACGGCACGCCGCGGATCTTCCGCGCCGGCCTGATCAAGCCGGGCACCAACGACTTCACCGCAGGCTTCGACCCCAAGCACGTCGCGCTCGACGGCTATACCAGCCAGAGCCTGACGCAATGGGGCACCAATTTGCGGCTCGATTACCACCTCGACGGGATCGGCACCTTCTACTCGGTGACCGCGTACGAACAGGCCAAGGTCGAGAGCACCGGCGATATCGACGGCGGCAACAACTACACGTTCCTCGGCGGCACGCTCGGCGCGCCGAGCGTCGGGCTGTTCCCGTCGAACACCGGCGGCGTCACCAAGCCCAAGGAGTTCAGCCAGGAACTGCGCTATGCCAGCGAGGACATGAACGGCATCCGCCTGCAGGGCGGGCTGTATTATTTCCACCAGAAGCTGCGCTACCACGCATACGACTATGCGTTCGGCGGCACCGGATCGCGCGATGCCGATCTCGATCAGGACATCTTCCACGACAACCGCAACGAGAATTACGGCGCGTTCGCCTCGATCGAGGCGAAGGCGACGGACAAGCTGACGTTGCGCACGGGTGCCCGCTATTCGCACGATTACCGCAACGACCTGATCACCGCGCCGATCCCGGGCACCGGTATCAGCGACATTTTGCCGGCGCGCGCGATCGTCCGCGCATCGAACGTGACGTGGGACGCGAGTGCGACCTATGAACTGACGCCCGAGATCAACGTCTATTCGCGGCTCGCCACCGGCTATCAGGGCCCGGCGATCCAGGACCGCGTGACTTTCGGCAGCGTCCAGAGCACCGCGCCCAAGCAGACGACGATCTCGGGCGAGAGCGGGTTCAAGGGGACGCTGCTCGACAAGAAGGTGAACTTCTCGCTCGACGCCTATTGGTACAGCACCAAGGACCTGCAGATCACCGCGGTCGGCGGCAGCAGCAATTCGGCGCGGCTGATCAGCGCGAACAAGGCGATCGGCTACGGCGTCGAGGGCGAGTTCGAGGCGCGGCCGGTGCCGGAATTGTCGCTGACCGCGAGCGGCAGCTACAATTTCACCGAGATCCGCGATCCGGATATCAGCGTCGGCGTCTGCGCGACGTGCACCGTGCTCGATCCGGTCGTCAACGGGTTCGCGGTGATCGACGGCAACGACCTGCCACAGGCGCCGCGCTGGATCGCCAACTGGACCGCGCGCTATGGCATCCCGCTCGCCAATGGCGGTGAAGTCTATGCCTATACCGACTGGGTGTACCGCAGCAGCGTAAACTTCTTCCTGTACGATTCGGTCGAGTTCCGCGGCAAGTCGTCGCTCGAGGGCGGGTTGAAGGCTGGGTACAGGTCGCCGCAGGGGTATGAGATCGGCGCGTTCGTCCGCAACATCACGAACCAGTACCGCAGCATCAGCGCGATCGACTTCAACAACCTGACCGGGATGATCAACGAACCGCGGATCATCGGCGGGCAGTTCAAGGTCGCGTTCTGATCGATCGACCCGCCCCCGCTGCGGCGGTTCCGGGTACCGTACGGGCTATTGTCCGAGGCGGTGCCCGGACCTACTCCGGCGGGGGAGACTGACATGACCGCGAACCTCAAGATCGACTTCGTTTCCGACATCGCGTGCCCGTGGTGCATCATCGGGTTGCGCGCGTTGGAAGAGGCGCTGGTGCGTGCGTCCGACGCGCTCGAGGCCGAGATCGTCTTCCAGCCGTTCGAACTCAACCCCGCAAAGCCAGCGGGCGGGCAGAACATCGGCGAGCATATCGCGGAGAAATACGGTTCGACGCGCGAGCAGTCGCAGGCGAACCGCGCGATGATCGTCGGTCGTGCGGCGGACCTCGGGTTCACGATGGTGATGAACGACGACAGCCGGATCTACAACACGTTCGACGCGCATCGGCTGCTGCACTGGGCGGGGATCGAGGGGCGGCAGGCGGCGCTGAAGCACGCGCTGTTCGACGCCAATTTCACCGACAATGCCGATCCCGGCGACCACGGCGTGCTGGTGGCTGCCGCGACCAAGGCCGGGCTCGATCCGGTCGCGGCGGACGAGGTGCTGCGGTCGGGTCGCTACGCGGACGAGGTTCGCGCGGCGGAAGACCTGTGGCGATCGCGCGGGATCAACGCGGTGCCGGCCGTCGTCATCAACGGGCGGCATCTCATCTCGGGCGGGCAGCCGGTCGCGGTGTTCGAGCAGGCACTGCGGCAGATTGCCGCGGCGGGGTAGGGCGGTGCAGGATGGTCCCGCGTCAGCGAGCTTTTGAAGCGTTTCCCAAGCGATGCTGGGCACAGAAATGCTCTTGCAAGGGGGAGCGTTTCCACGCGACGCCGATATTCGTGGGAACGCCCCACCCCCGGCCCCTCCCCTGAAGGAGAGGGGGGATGCGGTCCGCCCTAGCGCGCTTGGCCCATTATCTTGACGAGGCTTGCAGTGTCCTGGCCGGTCGGTAGCTTGCCCGACGCGCTCAGCCGCTTCGTTGCATCGTCCCAGCGCAACGTCGCGACGCTGCCGCCGGTCTTCCTGTAATCGTTCGTCACACCGTCGTCGTCGTACAGCGTGAATTCGCTGCTGCGGCCCGGATAGACGCGGATGCTGTCCAGTTTCTGGCGGGTCGCGGTGCTCTGGATCTCGGCGCCCATCGGCACGATCGATCCGGCGCGGACGAACAGCGGGATCTGGTCGATCGGCGCCTTCACCGGGACGGTCTGGCCGCCGGTGAACCGCTGCTCGGTCCAGTAATCATACCAGTCGGTCCCGGCCGGCAGATACACCGAGCGCGTCGTCGCACCCTGTTCGGTAACCGGCGCGACCAGGAAGGCGGGGCCGAACATGTATTGATCGCCGATCGTCGCGACCTTCGGATCGTTCGGGAAATCCATGAACAGCCCGCGCATGAACGGCGCGCCCGTCTTGTACGTCTGGTAGCCGAGCGAATAGATGTACGGGATCAGTGCGTAGCGCAGCTTCAGGAAGCGCGCGAGCACGGGCTCCGCCGCGGTGCCATATTCCCAGATCGCGGTCGCCGGGCGCTGGCCGTGGATGCGCAGCGTCGGCGTGAAGCTGTTATAGGCGAACCAGCGCGCGAACAGCTCCGGGTAATCGGACGCGCTGGGCGATGCGGCGGTCGCGCCGGCGGGGTCGAGCAGGACGGGATGCGTCGGCTTGGGACCATTCGGATACTGCCAGCCGCCGGTGTCGCTGCTCCAATAGGCCATGCCGGTCGCGGTGAAGCCGAGGCCGGCGGGTACCTGGCGACGATACGCTTCCCACGTCGCCTGGATATCCGACGACCAGAACAGCGCGCCGTTGCGCTGCGTGCCCAGATACGCGGCGCGCGACAGGATCAGGTTGCGCTTGTCCGGGCGATCACGCGCGGAGCCCTCGGCGACGCCGGTGGTGTGCACCAGCGGGAACAGATTATGATAGCGATCGCCCGAGCCGAGCTGGTAGAAATGGCCGTCGGGCACGAGGTCCGGCTCGGTCTCGTCGAGCCAGAACCAGTCGAACCCCTGCGACGCGATGTTGTCGCGGATCTTGCCCCAGAACCACTCGCGCGCCTCTGGGTTGGTCGAATCGATCAGTGCCCCCGCACGATCGGCGCGGACCGACAGGCCGTCGACGACGCTGCCGTCCGCATCGTGGAGCAGCCAGCCCTTGCTGGAGAGCATGTCGTAGTAGCGCGATTCCCGCTCGAACCGCGGCCACACGCTGATGATCGAATGCATGCCCAGCGTCTTGAGCCGGTCGTTCATGCCCTTGGGATCGGGGAAATAATTGCGGTCGATGTCGAGCTGGCCCATCCGCGTCCAGTAGAACCAGTCGAGCACCATCACGTCGAGCGGATAGCTGCGCTTGCGGTAACCCTCGGCGACGTTCAGCAATTCCTGCTGCGTCTCGTAGCGCGCCTTGGACTGGATCAGCCCGAACGCGGCCTTGGGCGGCAGCGGCGTCGCGCCGGTGAGCCTGGCGTAGCCGGCATAGAGTTCGTCGGTGGTGGTGCCGGTGATGACGAAGAACGAGACGCGCTCGCCGACCTCCGACTGCCAGTGCGTGGCGTTATGCAGGCCGGGCGAGACGGTGGTCGCGGACGGATTGTCCCAGACGATCCCGTAGCCCTTGTTGGTGACCATGAAGGGTACGCAAACCGTCTCGCCCGCGGGCGCATCGTAATTGTGGCGACAGTCGATCGTCCGGCCCTTGAGGTCCAGAACGCCCTCCTGGTTCTGGCCGAGACCGTAATAATGCTCGTCCGGCTGGACCGCGAAGCTGGCGCCGACGCGGAACGTCTTCTCGCCGTTGACGGTGTGGGGGGCGCGTTCCCAACCATTCATCTCGGCGATCGTGCGGCCATCGGGCGCGGCGATGCCGATCGAGACGGGGGGCAGCGACGGCGCGAAATAGCGTTCCATCTGGCTCGGCGCCTTGGGCCAGGGCTGTGCCTTGACGGTCAGCGAGAGCGCCGCGGACGCGAAGATGTCACCGGTCGCGTCGGTGCGGTGGGTCCAGCCGGTCGCGTTCGACTTGGCGTTGGGGCCTTCGCCGGGCGCGGAATCGGACTGCGCGCGGTCGAGCGCGATCGTCACGCGGACGATGTTCGGAGCATAGGGTTCGATCGCGACCAGCGCACCGTTGCGGTCGACCGTGGCCATCGGCTCGGCGAGCACGGGACTCGCGATCATCGCCAGCATCGAGGTGCCTGCAGCCCACGCGATCCGCGCAGTGTTGCTCCGTCGGTTTGTGCCCGATCGCGCCGTCATATCGTCTCTCCCATTTCGTGGTAGCGCTATCTCCTTTGGGCGCCGGGGGGAAGGGGGTGCGCCCGCTTTTAGCGCGCTGACGGGGCGGGGCGGGGCGGGTCCCAGACGTCGGGCGGATCGAAATCTGCAGAGGAATAGATCGACTGGTCGGAAGGCCGCGCGCGGCGGCGACGCGGGGTGGCCTGGCCGGATCGCCGCTAACCGGCGGCAGCGAGCTGGCTGTGCGTGCAGTTGGCGAAATGCGGCACAGGACGATGGCCGGGGGGCGGGGATTCCCCCCCCCGGCTATTGGGTCAGAAGCCCTTCTTCAGCGAGACGAAGAACTGGCGCGGCGTGCCGGCTAGCAGGGTCTGGTTGTCGCCGCTGGCGGTGAAGCCGTTCGAACCGATCGTGGAGATGTATTTCTTGTCGGTCAGGTTGGTGACGCTGCCCTCGATCGCGACACCGTGCAGTGCGCCGTCGCCCTCGAACCGGTAGCCGATGCTCGCATCGACCAGTACGCGGCCGGGTACCGACTGGTCGTTGAGATAGGTGAAGTAGCGCTTGCTCATATAGTCGGCGCCGACACGCCCCGTGAAGCCGGACTGTTCGAGCACGATCTCGCCCTTGATCATGTGCTCGGGGCTGTCGACCGCCATCTTGCCGTCGGTCGCGACCAGCACCGCGCCGTTCGCCGCGAGCACGTCGTCGGCGTATTTCGACTTGTTGTACGAATAGCTGGCGAACAGCGAGAGCGGCGTGAAGATGCGGTAGTTGACCGCGACCTCGGCGCCGTAGGTGTGGACGCTGCCGACATTGTTGAGCGTCGCCGGGTTGCCGATGATCCCGGCGCCGTTGGCAAAGCCGAGCAGGCGGTTGGCGAAGTCGATGTAATAACCGACCGCCGATGCCTGGAACGGGCCGGTGCGGAACCGCAGCCCGCCTTCCGCCGTCTTCGAGCGCTCGGGCTTCAGCTGGCCGCGGATCGCGTCGAAACCTGCCTGCGTGGTCGAGAACGGACCGGTCGTCGCCGATGAGACATAGGCGCGGACGTTTTCCTTGTAATCCGCGAACAGCTCGGTGCCGGGGGTCAGCTTGAACAGGATGCCGGCCTGGGGCTGGAACCAGTCCTTCGCGCTGATCGTGCCGACCGCGAGCGGCGAGGTGGTCGCCGGCAGCATCACCGCGCGGTTGGTGACGTAGAAGCCCTTCCACCCGGCGTTCAGGACGAGGCGGTCGTCGGCGAGGCGGATCGTGTCGCCGACATGATACTGGATCGTGTCGGTGGTGTACTTGCCGTCCCACTGTGTGGCATAGGGGTTCTTCTGGAACTCCAGCACGTCGCGGTTCGGCGTCGCGCTGTCGGTCATGCCGTAGAAACGCCGCGCCTGGGTGAAGGTGTTGCTCTCATACCATGCGCCGAGCTCCAACGTGTTCGTGCCGGTCTCGTAGGCCAGGTTGCTGAGCGCACCGCCGCGCTTGATCGCATATTCGGTGGTGCGGAAGCCGAGCGGGCTGGCCGCGGTGATCGGCGAACCGTCGGCGTTCGCGGCGCCGACCGGGGTCGGCGAATAGGGCGTGACCCACGAGCCTTGCCCCTTGTTGTCGTGGTAATAGCCGGTCGTGGTCAGCGAGAGTTCGGGCGTCAGGTGCGCGTCGAACGTGACCCCGCCGAGGTAGTCGCGTCGCACGCCGCCGGCGTCGAAATAGGCGTCGTCGACCGTGCCGAAGCCGGTGGGGAAGGTCGTGCCCGCGCCGGCCCAGGGCTGTGCCTTGCCGGCCGCGACCGCCGCCTGATTCTGGTAGATCTTGCCGATCTGCAGCGCGAGCGGGTAGTTGTCGGCAATGTTGTCGTTGCGCAGGCCACGGCGGTTGATGATGTCGAGGCTGAGATCCTGGTAATCCTGCTCGCGGCGATCGGAGAAGTTCAGGAACGCCGACAGGCTGCCGAGCGTGCCCAGATCCTTGACGATCTTCGCGTTCGCCTGGTGCTGGCGCTGGACGCCGTCGCCCTTCCACTTGTCGGTGGTGAGAAAGCCGTAGCTGAGATAGCCCTTGAGGCCGCCGCCGAGGTCGCCGCTGTCGATCCGGGCGAAGGCGCGGTAGGTGTTGTCCGAACCATAGGTGCCGCCGCCGGTGACGTTGGCGGTGTCGCGCGGCTTGTCGCTGAAGAACTCGATCGTGCCGCCGAGGTTGCTCGTGGAGGCGGTGCCGAGCGCACCTGCACCCTGCGCGACGTCGGTGCGCGCGACGTTCTCGGAGAGGATCGCGCGGCTGATGTGCAGGCCGTTGACGTTGCCGTAGCTCATGTCGCCGAGCGGTACGCCGTCCAGCGTGAAGCCGAGCTGGTTCTGGTTGAACCCGCGCAGCGAGATGCGGACCGCCCATTCATACGCGCCGAACGGATCGGCCGCCTGAAAATTGACGCCCGGAAGCTTCTCGATCGCCTTGAGCGGGCTGGAGCCGGGCGTCAGGCGCGCGAGGTCGGCGGCGTTGACGCTCTGCACCTGGCGGCTCTGGCCGAAGCCGAGCACGACGATCTCGCCGGTGTCGGCCCCGCCCTGCGGTTCAGCATCCTGGATCAGGCTGTCGGTCGGCGGCACCGGCTCCGACTGCGCGGAAGCGACGGACGCGGAAATGGCGAACATGGCGACGCCTGCGAGCAGGCCGGAAAGACGGTTCATGATGGTCCCCTGGAGCCGCTTGTGTGCAGCTTCGCCAAGGGCCATCGCGGAAAGTCGTTACGCCACCGCGACGGATCGGTGACGGTTCCGTGTCGGGCGATCGATTGTGCGCCTCAGGGGCGGCCCCGGCTGCGTGTAGCCGGGGCCTTTGCAGTCCTGCCGTCAGCTGATGTGGACGGTCTTGGTGACGAGATGCGCGGCGATGCCCTCGGGACCGTCCTCGGACCCGTGGCCGCTTTCCTTCACGCCGCCGAACGGGCTGTCGGGATAGCTGACGCGGACAGTGTTGATCGCGATCATGCCGGCCTCGATCCCGTCGCCGAGAATGTTCTGGCGGCGACCGTTTTCGGTGAAGCAATAGGCGGCGAGGCCGAATGGCAGGCGGTTGGCCTCGGCGATCGCATCCTCGTCGGTCTCGAACCGGCTGAGCAGCGCGATCGGGCCGAACGGCTCCTCGTTCATCGCGCGTGCCGACAGCGGCACGTCGCCCAGCACGGTCGGCTGGAAGAAGAACCCGCCCGAGCCGCCATAGCCGCCGCCCGCGAGCAACGTCGCGCCGTGCGTGGTGGCATCGCCCACCAGCTCGGCGATTGCCTCGGGCCGGCGGGCATTCGCCATCGGGCCCATCTGGCTCGATGCGTCCATGCCGTCACCGACCTTCAGCGCGCGCGTGCGCTCGGCGAACCCCGCCGCGAACCGGTCATAGATGCCGTCCTGCACGTGGAAGCGGGTCGGTGCGACGCAGACCTGGCCGGCGTTGCGGAATTTGTGCGCGACCAGCGTGTCGAGCGTCTTTTCCAGGTCGCAGTCGTCGAACACGAGCACGGGGCCGTGACCACCGAGCTCCATCGTCGTCCGCATCATCGTGTCCGCAGCCAGCTTCATGAGCGCCTTGCCGACCGGCACCGACCCGGTGAAGCTCAGCTTGCGCGTGATCGGCGAGGCGAGCAGCTGGCGCGAGACCATGTCGGGCACGCCGAACACGCACTGCGCGGCATCGCCGGGAAGGCCGGCATCCTGGAAGCATTTGAGCACTTCGACCGCGCTGCCGGCGGTTTCCTCGGAGGGCTTGATGATGATCGAGCATCCTGCGGCGAGTGCCGGCGCGAGCTTGCGCACCACGTTCATGATCGGGAAGTTCCAGGCGCAGAACGCGGCGACCGGGCCGACCGGCTGGTGCAGGACCAGGCTGCGGCTGCCGGCGGGGCGGGGCAGGACCCGACCGTAGATGCGCTGCGCCTCGGCGGCGTGGAAATCGAGCAATGCGGCGGCGAACGTGACTTCACCCTTGGCCTCGGCCTGGATCTTGCCCTGCTCGAGCGTGGCGATGCGCGCGAGGTGGTCGGCCCGCTCGCGCAGCATTTGCGCGGTACGCGTCAGGATCGCGGCGCGCTTTTCGGGCGGGGTCGAGCGCCAGGACACGAAGCCGCGCTGCGTCGCCTCTAGCGCCCGATCGAGATCGGCCGCGGTCGCGAGCGGCAGCGCGGCCTGGCCGGCACCGGTCGCGGGATTGAGCACGTCGCGCGTCTCGCGGCCTTCGCCGCTCAGCCATTCGCCATCGATGTAGAGCCCGAGCTTGGTGTCGTAAGCGGTCGTCATCGATCGTCTCCGTGAATGGCTGAACTTGGCGTGAGATGAGAATGTCGCGGCCACAGGTCGTGGCCGCAGACGCCGATCGCAACCGCGTGGTCGCGACGTTGCGATCGGGCGACGCTATCCTGCGGCGGCCTATCCTACGGCGGTTGCGATCACGCCCCGAACGGTACGCGGTTCTCGTCGGTATAGACCTCGAAGCGGGTGAGCGTCGTCGGTCCGAACGTGTTGGTCAGTGCCACGTCGGTCGCATCGCGTCCGCGTGCCATCAGGATTCGTCCGCGCCGCGGATAATTGTGGCGCGCGTCGAACACGTACCAGATGCCGCCCAGATACACTTCGAACCAAGCGGAGAAATCCATGTCGCCGACCAGCGCGGGCAGGTCCATGTCACCCATATAGCCGGTGCAATAGCGCGCCGGGATGTTCATGCAGCGACACAAGGTGAGCGCAAGATGCGCGTAGTCGCGGCACACCCCGACCTGCTCCTCGTGCGCGTCGAACGCGGTCTTGGTCGGGCGGGCGCATTGATAGTCGAAGCGGATCCGCTCGTGGACATAGGTGCAGATCGCCTGGACCATGCTCCAGCCGGGTTCGAGATGACCGAACAGCGACCAGGCGAGATCGGACAGGCGATCGGTTTCGCAATAGCGGCTGCCGAGCAGGTAGATCAGCACCTCGTCGGGCAATTGCTCGACCGGCGTCGCACGCGCGTCGGGTGCGACGAGATCGGGTGCGAACGGATCCTCGATCACGAAGCCGGTCGAGATGGTGATGCCGCCCGCGGGTATCGTCAGACGCGTGCAGACGTTCCCGAACGAATCCAGATAGTCGTAGATCGGCACGTCGGGGGTCGTCATGATCCGCTGCGCGGTGCGCAGGTCGCGGTTGCGCGACGGATGCACGCTGAGATTGGCGAGCATCGGTACGCGCTGTGCCGTCTCGACGGTGATGGTGTAGCCCGCACGAATGAGCATGGAGAATTCCGATATTCGGGCGCTAGGCCATTGCAAAGAGGCGTATCCCTAACACGCACGTACGGTGCGCTGTCACGGGGAAATTCGCAGCCGGTTTCGCAGCCGGTTTCATAGGGCGATTTCCCGCCGCTCGGCGCTGCTGCGAAGGCCGGCGTCGAGGACTTCCATCACCATCATCGCCTCCGCGGCACCGACCGGGTTCGGACCCTCGCCGCGGATCGCCGCCGCCAGCGCCTGCCAGAAGAGGCGATAGTCGCCGCGCCGGTTTCGCACGGTTCGCATCGTGTCGCCGGTCGTGAGGTCGCCGTCTTCCGGGTCGAGGCCCCAATCCGCGCCGCCGGGAGGCTTGCCCGCGACAGTGGCGGCTTCCTGTGTGTCGATGCCGTGCTTGATCCAGCTGCCTCGCGTGCCGTGCACCACGAAGCGCAGCGTATGCGCGGCGGCGAGCTTGCTCGAATGGAGGACGACGCGGCGGTCGGGGTAGCGCAGGACGACATGGAAATAATCGGGGGCGACGGCACCGGTACGCAACGTCGCCAGATCGGCGACGATCGCCTCGGGCCGGCCGAACAGCACCAGCGCCTGATCAACGAGATGCGGCCCCAGATCCAGCCACGACCCGCCCTCGCGCGCTTCCTTCCAGGTGTCGGCGGGGACGGGGCGCCAACGGTCGAAATGGCTCTCGAAGTGGACGATCTCGCCCAGCCGGCCGTCCGCGATCAGGTCTCGCAACGTCAGGAAGTCGGCATCCCAGCGGCGGTTGTGGAA
>JAYVRZ010000061.1:0-5443 GCA_043775965.1 Sphingomonas sp. | reverse complement strand
ACTGCTGACCAACTTCGCCGGCGACCCCGAGAAGGAGCGCGAGATCGTGCTCCGGACGCTCGACCAGTTCGAGAAATTCACCGGGCGGAAGTCGAAGGGGTGGCTGTCGTCGAGCCTTCGCGGGACGATGCAGACCGCGGACATTCTCGCGGAATATGGCTGCACCTTCTACTGCGACATCATGAACGACGATCAGCCCTATCTGCTGAAGACGCCGAACGGGCCGATCGTGTCGGTGCCCTATTCCAACGAGATCAACGACTTCACGTTCATCACGCGCAAGAATTTCACCACCGACCAGTTCTCGCAGGCGCTGATCGAGGAACTCGACGTGCTGTACGAGGAAGGCGCGACCACCGGACGGATCATGAACGTCGGTCTCCACCCGCACGTCTCGGGCCGCGCGCACCGCATCCGCGCGCTGCGCGAGTTCATCGAGCACGCCAAGTCGCTGCCGGGCGTCTGGTGGGCGACGCGCGAAGAGATCGCCGACTGGTATCTTCAAAACCACGAGTCACATATCCCGGGCCAGCTCGGGTGAGTCGCAGCGAACGGATAACGATCGTCGGCGGCGGTATCGGCGGGATGACCGCCGCCGCCGCGATCGCGCAGGCCGGCTTCCCGGTGACATTGCTGGAAGCGGCTCCGCAGTTCGGCGACATCGGCGCGGGCGTCACGCTGTCGCCAAACGCCATGAAGGCGCTCGATCATATCGGCGTGATGGAGGCGGTCGCAGCGGCCGGCGTCGAGCCCACCCGCCAGCGTATCCAGCACTGGCAGGACGACCGCGTTCTGGTGCCGATGGAACGGGCGGACGCGCGCGCGAAATACGGCGCGCCCTATGTAACGATCCACCGCGCCGACCTGCACGCCGAACTGGTGCGCGCCGCCCGCGACGCCGGTGTCGACCTGCGCACCAGTGCGCCGGCCGCGTCGACCGAGAACACGACCGTGATCCTCGCCGACGATAGCCGTGTCGAAGGCGACGTGCTCATCGGCGCGGACGGCGTGAAGTCGGTCGTCCGCCAGCGGTTCGAGACCTTGCCTGCGAAATTCACGGGCCATGTTGCCTGGCGCGCGCTGGTGCCTGTCGACGACGCAATCCGCTCGGTTACCGAATGGCCGGGGATCCATATCGGCCCCGGCAAGATGATCACGCGCTACCCCGTGCGGGGCGGCAGTCTACTCAACATGGTGTTCTTCGCGCGCCAGGACGGCTGGACCGAGGACGGCTGGACGCTGCCCGCCGATCCCGGCGACCTTGCCGCCACCTATGCCGGCTGGTCCGACGAGGTGCAGGCGATGATCGCGGCGGCATCGACGGTGCCGCTGTTCAAATGGGCGATCAACGCGCGCGCGGCACTCCCTGACTGGACGGTCGACGGCAACGTCGCGCTGCTCGGCGACGCTGCGCACGCGATGACGCCGTTCCTCGGCCACGGCGCGGCCTGCGCTCTGGAGGATGCGGTGGTCCTGTCGCGCGCGCTCGCTGCGTCGGAGACGACCGACGAAGGCCTGCGCCGCTACGTCGCGGCACGCCATGACCGTGCGAGCTTCATCCAGGCCGAGTCCAACGCCAATGCCGATCGCATGCAGGCCGACGACGCCGCGCTGTTCGGGCTGGGCGCGATGAAGGACGAGGAAAGCCTCGGCCTGTTCGACTATGATTGCAGGACGGTGCGCGTATGACTCCCTTCGATGGCCACCCGATCGCGTCCGAGACGCAGGCGTTCCTCGACCAGCCGCACAAGCTGCTGATCGATGGCGCGTGGATCGATGGCGAGACCGGCGAGACGATGGCGACGCGCGATCCGGCGACCGGGCTGATCCTCGCGCGGTTCGCCATCGGTGACGCGGGCGACATCGACCGGGCCGTAGCGGCGGCGCGGCGGGCATTCGAGGGGCCGTGGTCGCGGCTGACCGTCGCCGAGCGCACCGCGCTGCTGATGCGGCTCGCGCGGGCAATGAACGACGACGCGCAGGTGCTCGCCGAGCTCGACGTGATCGACAACGGCATGCCGATGTTCATCGCCGGCCTCACCGTCGCGAACTGCGTCGAGATGGTCGACTATTATGCCGGCGGGATCATGCGGATCGAGGGCACGACGACCGCCCCGCCCCGTCATGTCTCGGCCGAAGCGGAGGCCCTGACCTATACGCTGCGCGAACCAGTCGGTGTGGTCGGGCAGATCGTGCCGTGGAACGTACCCCTGTCGACCGCGATCCTGAAACTGGCGCCGGCGCTGGCGGCAGGGTGTACGGTGGTGATCAAGCCCTCCGAAGAAACACCGCTGTCGATGCTGCGGCTCGGGCAACTCATCCTCGACGCAGGATTTCCCGCCGGCGTGGTCAACATCGTCAACGGGCTCGGCGCCAGCGTAGGCGCGGCGCTCGCCGAGCATCCCGACGTCGACAAGATCTCGTTCACCGGCTCGACCGCGACGGGCAAGCGGATCGTCCAGGCGGCGATCGGCAACCTCAAAAAGGTGTCGCTGGAGCTTGGTGGCAAGTCCCCGGTGGTGGTGCTCGCCGATGCCGATCTCGCGCTCGCGATCCCCGGCGTGGCGATGGCGACGTTCTTCCTGCAGGGCCAGAACTGCATGGCCGGTACGCGGATCTTCGTCCACGAGAGTATCCACGACCGGTTGGTCGAGGGGGTGGCAGAGTTCGCTCGAAGCATGACGCTGGGGCACGGGCTCGATCCCTCGACCATGCTCGGGCCGATGATCTCGGACGCGCATACCGCCAAGGTGATGGGATATATCGAGGGCGCTGTCGCGGAGGGTGCGACGCTCGTCACCGGGGGCAAGCGGCTTGATCGGCCGGGCAATTTCATCCAGCCGACGATCTTCACCGATACGCGGCCCGAAATGGCGGTGGTGCGCGAGGAGATTTTCGGGCCGGTGATGGCGGTGACGAAATTCGCGACCGACGATCTCGACGCGATCGCACGGCTGGCGAACGATACGCCGTTCGGGCTGTCGGGGAGCGTCTGGACGCAGAGCCTGTCGTCGGCGCACCGGCTGGTATCGCGGATTCGTGCGGGCCAGGTTTCGATCAACTGCCACGGCGCGGTGGGGACGAACATTCCGTTCGGCGGCTATGGCCAGTCGGGTTGGGGCCGTGAGTTCGGGCGCGAGGGGCTGGATGCGTATCTGGAGACGAAGGCGGTGACCGCGCGGTTGTAGTCCCCGACCACCACCCCGGCGGAGGCCGGGGCCCAATTGGGGGACGTCGGTAACGAAGGACGGAGCGTAATTATTGCCACCTTTCCAACTGGGCCCCGGCCTTCGCCGGGGTGGTGGCGATCGCGGATCCGGGGCTAGCCGGCCACTCCTTCACTCAGGTCGTGGCTGATCAGGATCGCCGCCGCCTTCAGCTCCTCAAGATACGTTTCCAGCGCCACCTCCAGCTTCATCGCGGTCACGAAGAACACCATCGTCATTGCCGCTTCGAAGGTGCCGTTCATGAAGATCGGTACGGCGATCGAGGACGTTTTGCCCGGCGTCAGGTTGAAGTGGTTGCGGCCCTGCACCGCATAGCCCTGGCGGCGGATGCGGTCGACGTCGAGGCTCGCCTGCGCGGTGGCGAGATATTGCAGGTCGATCTCCTGCGAGACGCGCATCCATTTGAGGATCATCAGCCGCTCCTCCTCCGGCGCGAACGCCATCGACAGCTTGCCCGAGGCGCTGTCGAGGATCGGCAGCGTGAAGCCGGGATAATATTGCTCGAACGTCAGCGACGTGTTCGCGTGCGTCGAATCGCGCAGCATCATGTTGCGACCGACCCTGGTCGCGATCGAGACCGGCCAGCCGAACCGCCGCGTGAGTTCGACGATATGCGGCCGCGCCGCCTTCACGAGCCGGTCGTCCTGCTGGAAACCATGCGCCAGCGTCTGCACCATCGCCGTCGGGCGATAGCGTTTGCGCGCGGGCTCCTGCTCGATAAGTCCCTCGTACAGCAGCGTTTGTACGATGCGACAGGCGGTGGGGTACGGGACCTCGGAGGCTTTCGAGATCTCCATCATCGACAGCGAGCCGTGGCGGTTGATCGCCTTCAGCGCGGCGATCGACCGGCTGATCGACCGGATGGGCACACCCTTTTCCATGCTCGCGAATCCCCGAAGTCAGTTTGGTTGCACCAACATGACAGGGAATGCGCCGCTGACCGCTACGTGACAATATTTATCCGCCTGGCGGATAAAGCGCGAAGTTCAGGGTTTGACCACCTGCCGAATTGCGTCGCCCGCCGCGAGCTTGTCCAGCAGTCCGTTGATCTACGACAGCGGGCTGATCGACGTCAGCAGCCGCTCGACCGGAAGCCGTCCCGCCCGCCACAGCGCGACGTAGCGCGGGATGTCACGCGACGGAATCGACGAGCCCATGTAACTTCCCATCAGCGTCTTGCCCTCGGCGACCAGCGACAGCGCGGGGATCGACAGCATTTCGGTTGCATTGGGCAGCCCAACCGTGACGACCCGCCCGCCGCGACGCGCCGCGGTGTAAGCTTGGGCGAGCACCGCGGCCTTGCCGACGGTCTCGATCACGACATCGGTTTTCGGCAACGCCGCGGCTTCGTCGGGCGCTACTGCCTGCGCCGCGCCCAGGTCGAGCGCGAGCGCGCGCTTTTCGGGCGAAGGATCGACCGCGGTGACGGGTTGCGCGCCAGCGGCCAACGCACCCAGCAACGCGGCGAGCCCGACTCCGCCCAGCCCGTAGATCAGCACGCTCTCGCCCGGACGCACCTGCGCGGTGTTCATCACCGCACCGACCCCAGTGAGCACTGCGCAGCCGAACAGCGCCGCGGTTTCCGCCGGGATGTCGCGGTCGACCTTCACGGCTGAGCGGCGATCGACGACCGCGTGCGTCGCGAACGCCGACACGCCGAGGTGATGGTGCACGGCCTCGCCGCAATCCGAGAGACGGTAACCGCCGCGCATGAGCTTGCCGGCGCCGTTCGCTGCTGCGGCATTGGGACAAAGATACCCCTCGCCCGACGCGCAAGCGACGCATTCGCCACACGACGGCAGGAACATCAGCACGACCTGATCGCCGACCGGGAACTGCACATCCGTCGGATCACCGAGCGCGACGATTGTGCCGGCGGCTTCGTGACCCAGTGCCATCGGCATTGGGCGAGGCCGGTCGCCGTTCACCACCGACAGGTCGGAATGGCAGATCCCGGCGGCGTCGATCCGAACCAGCAGTTCGCCCGGCTTCGGATCGTCGAGCGTCAGCGTCTTGAGGACCAACGGCGGCGTGTCGGCATAGGGGCGAGGGTTGTCGCCGCTTTGCGCGAGGATTGCGGCGGTGATCTGGGTGGTCATCGGTCGGTTCCTTCGGACGCCTTGCTCCCTCCCCTTCCGGGGAGGGTTGGGGTGGGGCGTGCACCAAATGTGGCGTTCGCAGCGAGGCCCCACCCCCAACCCCTCCCCTGAAGGGGA
>JAYVRZ010000060.1:0-4742 GCA_043775965.1 Sphingomonas sp. | reverse complement strand
GAGAATAACCGAGAAACGTCTTCCGCCTCAGGAGCAATCCCAATTGGACCCCGGCCTTCGCCGGGGAGGTTGAGGGAGACGGGCCGTTCCTGCTGCTTTGTCATTCCCGCGGAGGCGGGAACTCAGATTGGCTAGCATCACGGCGCAAACCGGGACATTTGCGTTTATGAATCTCTGCCTCCGCGGGGATGACAACCAAGTTGCTGGCGAAACGGGAGGATGCTCGGCTGCGACTTGGGAAGCCGCGTCTCGACAGGGATGCGTGACTATTCGACACATTGTCCGGTCGATAACGAGAACAACCCAGGGCGATCACCCCATTCACAAATGAAAAGAGGCCGCCGGATCGTCTCCCGACGACCCGACAGCCTCCAGACATGGTCAGCGGCCGGAGAGCTCCAGCCCGGAGGACCATGCGTACCGCTTAGCCTATGACACACGCGTTGACTGGGAGAGGATACTCCCCACGCATGCCGGCGGCGTTAGCGGTGCGTCCCCCGAACGAACCGAACCGAACTCACTGCTGAACCATGAGACATCGGATCACCTCCTTTCGCTTGTTGAAACAACGCGGCCAAGCCTGACCGCACTGCCAATGTGTGTCGATTGCGGTCGCGATACAAGCCTTGTTTTACGGAAGTTTTCAGGCAATCCTGCGCGGCTGTGGTCCTGTCGAAATCAGCCGCGACAATCCTCGGTCACGCGCTCGATCTCGGCCCAGGCCGGTACCACCAGCGGCGCCGATCCGGCCTGCTGGACCACGAACCGCCCACGACTGAACCCCATCGCCTCGAGCAGCGAATCGTTCGGCATAAACGCCGCCGCGACATAGGACGGCGTCCCACCGGTCGGCTGGACCGGCACCGCGCGCGTCGCGCTGGACGTACGGATCGTCAGCGGGGTCGTGATGCTGCCGGCGCGCGACAGATACACTTGCCGCGTCGCCGTATCGCAGCGCAGCGTCAGCGACGCGTCGGCATTGGCCGGACCGAACAGCGCCATCGATCCGCGCGCATCGCGGCGATACACCCACGTCCCGGACGAATACGACCAGTTGCGCCAGTCCGCCGCGATAGGCGCAGGCCGAGGCGCGGGAGTTGGAGCCGCTATGCGCTGCGGCGGCGGTGGCGCCTCCGCCCGTGGCGGTGCGACGCAGCCTGTGATCGATACGATCAGGGTAAGGCCGACGAGCGATCGTCCGCTGGGAACGGGAAGAGAAAAGACGCGCATCCGCTTCGTATGGGGCAGCACCGACGCACGCTCAAGACGCGACCGCGTACCGGTGGGGGAACCGGCGCGCGCTGCTACCGGTTCAGCGTCCGAACATCGTTCGATTTTGGAGAATGCCCGTGACCGATACCGCCGCCCAGACGCCCACCCAGCTGCTCGTCCAGTCGAATATCTCCGGCACGATGAAGGTCGAGAGCCGCGACGGCGACAATGTCGGGTCGGTACACGCGTTCATGGTCCACAAGGGCACTGGTCGCGTCACGCACGCCGTACTCAGCCTCGGCGGCTTCCTCGGCATGGGCAAGAGCTTCTACCCGCTGCCGTTTTCGCTGCTCCAGTTCGACGCAGTCCGCGACCTCTACGTCGTCACGATCGACAAGCGCGTCCTCGAAGGCGGCCCAAGCTGGGCGAACAACGCACCAGTCTTCGACCAAGCCTATGCCGACCGTGTCGCGAGCTATTACGGGTCGAGCAGCGAAAATCTGGTTGTCGGCTAAATTTCGGTCGTCGCGCGGTCGCGAGCCGCGCGGCGCTGAGATTTCCTCTCGGCCTTCCAGAAAACCCGTTTGAATGTCCGCAAGTGCTTACGCCATTCCAAGGACGCGGTTAGCTGGCCTTTTTGAATATGCGACATTGAAGCCTCACGCCGCGAATTTGGCCGCGTATATCGCGGGTCGATATCGAGGTTCGGGAATTTGAAAGCCGTTTTCCCGCGCGGTTTCCAGCCATCCCGTCACCGCATCTCGAATGTTCAAAATGGCTTCGTCGGGCGTATCCCCATGCGCCGAGCAGGGGCGAAGATCGGGCACGTCTGCTATCCAGCAGGCATCGTCTGCCGACCAGAATACATTGATGTGATAATGCGGGTCGCTCATTCGCCGATCCTCAAATCATATTCCTCGATCATATCAAGAAACTGGTCGACTTGGTAGCGCTTGGCGTCCTTGCTAGTCGGCTGGATCGGAAACGGTCTCGGCACTAATGCGTGAGCATAGTGCCGATGGCTGCCAACGGTTCGAGCGTGCCGAAATCCAAACGCGGCAAGCAGGCGCTCGAAATCGCGAAACGGCAGAGATCCGCTTCTGTTGTCCAGCAACCAAGCGTATAATTTCGAGGTTCGCGTCATCCGACGAGCTTTCGTTCAGGCATAGTGTGAAGACTATGATCCGACGCCATTGCAAACCCGTCAAATGACCACCGCTAACTACGTCAACGCGACCGCGAGCCCCCCATGCGCATCTTCTGGCTCTTACCATAACGTGTCTTCCGCGTGCCCGGCTTGCCCTCGTTAGACCGTCCCATAACCGGCGCCTTCTGCTGATCGACTGGCAGTCCCAGCTCTTCGTTTTCCAACTGGCGGATCTCGTCGCGCAAACGCCCGGCAGTCTCGAATTCGAGGTCGCTCGCGGCCTTGCGCATCTGCTTTTCGAGATCCTCGATGTACGCGCGTAGGTTGTGGCCGACCATGTGCGGGCGGTCCTCGTCGATCGGGATCGTCACCTGATCCTGGCTCGCGACATGCGCGATGATGTCGCCGATGTTGCGGCGGATCGTGGTCGGGGTGATGCCGTGCTCGGTGTTGTACGCGACCTGCTTCTCGCGGCGGCGCGAGGTTTCGTTCATCGCGCGCTCCATCGATCCGGTGACCCGGTCTGCGTACAGGATCACGCGGCCGTCGACGTTGCGCGCGGCGCGCCCGATCGTCTGGATCAGCGATGTCTCGGAGCGCAGGAAGCCCTCTTTGTCCGCATCCAGGATCGCGACCAGCCCGCATTCGGGAATGTCCAACCCCTCGCGCAACAGGTTGATGCCGATCAGCACGTCGTACACGCCGAGCCGGAGGTCGCGGATCAGCTCGATGCGCTCCAGCGTCTCGACGTCGCTGTGCATGTAGCGGACCTTGATTCCCGCCTCGTGCATGTACTCGGTAAGATCCTCCGCCATCCGCTTGGTCAGCGTGGTGACGAGCGTGCGATAGCCGAGCGCCGTTGTCTTCCCCACCTCGACGATGAGGTCCTGGACCTGTTCCTCGACCGGTTTGATCTCGACCGGCGGATCGATCAGCCCGGTCGGACGGATGACCTGCTCGGCGAACACGCCGCCGGTCTGCTCCATCTCCCAGCTGCCGGGGGTCGCCGAGACATAGGTCGTCGGCGGGCGCATCGCGTCCCATTCGTTGAACCGCAACGGCCGGTTGTCGATCGCGCTCGGCAGGCGGAAGCCATATTCGGCGAGCGTCAGTTTCCGACGATGATCGCCGCGCGACATGCCGTTGATCTGGCCGATCGTGACGTGGCTCTCGTCGACGAACAGCAACGCGTTGTCGGGGAGATATTCAAACAGCGTGGGTGGCGGCTCGCCCGGCATCCGGCCAGTGAGGAAGCGCGAGTAATTCTCGATCCCTGCGCAGGACCCGGTCGCCGCGATCATCTCCAGGTCAAAGTTGGTCCGTTGCTCGAGACGTTGCGCCTCCAGCAGCTTGCCCTCCAGCACCAGCTCCTTCAGCCGCTCGGCCAGCTCGTGCTTGATCGCCTCGCCCGCCTGTTTCAGCGTCGGGCCGGGCGTCACGTAATGCGAGTTCGCATACACGCGCACCGAGTTCAGCGACGCGACCTTCTTGCCGGTCAGCGGATCGAACTCGATGATCTCCTCGATATCGTCGCCGAAGAACGAGATGCGCCACGCGCTGTCCTCGTAATGCGACGGGAAGATCTCGAGCGTGTCGCCCTTCACGCGGAAATTGCCGCGCTGGAACGCCGCGTCGTTGCGCTTGTACTGGAGCGCGACGAGCTTCCGCACGATCTCGCGCTGGTCGACCGTCGTGCCCTTTTTCAGGTCGAAGATCATCGCCGAATAGGTCTCGACCGAGCCGATGCCGTACAGGCACGACACCGATGCCACGATGATGACGTCGTCGCGTTCGAGCAACGCGCGGGTGGCGGAATGCCGCATCCGGTCGATCGACTCGTTGGTCGACGATTCCTTCTCGATGTACGTGTCGGACCGCGCGACATAGGCCTCGGGCTGGTAATAATCGTAATAGCTGACGAAATATTCGACCGCATTCTCGGGGAAAAAGGACTTCATCTCGCCGTATAGCTGGGCGGCGAGGATCTTGTTCGGCGCGAGGATCAACGCGGGGCGCTGGACGCGGTTGATGACGCTGGCCATCGTAAAGGTCTTGCCCGAGCCGGTAACGCCGAGCAGCACCTGGTCCTTCTCACCGTCGCCGATCGCGGAGACGAGCTCGGCGATCGCGGTCGGCTGGTCGCCTGCGGGTTCATACTCGCTGACGAGCTTGAACGGCTTACCCCCCTCGACCTTGTCGGGACGCGCGGTCGGGCGGTGCGGGACGAAGCTTTCGCCGGTTTCGGGCTCGGCGAGACTGGTGCGGATCTGAATGGCCATCGAGGGGGAATATGGGGAACATGGGGTGAGTCGGCAACGCCTCGGATGGTCGCTAAGTGGGCCGTTCTCCTGCGAACGCAGGAGCCCAGGATTACAAGAGATGC
>JAYVRZ010000059.1:0-32996 GCA_043775965.1 Sphingomonas sp. | reverse complement strand
GCCCAGGTGGAGAGGTCGCGGTAACGAAGCGCCCCCGCAATTAACAACGTCCCCCAACTGGACCCCGGCCTTCGCCGGGGAGGTACTTGGCGGGGGCGGCGGCGGGGCAGATGCGACGTTCGCCGACCATACCCCGAAGAAATGTTCACCCGCGAAGGCGGGTGCCCAGACTGGGTTCCCGCCTTCGCGGGGACACATGGAGACGACAGAATGACCAACGATTTCACCTCCGCGCTCCGTCCCGCGTTCGTCATGACGATCCTGTTCGCGCTACTGCTCGGGATCGTCTATCCTCTCGCGATGACCGGGATCGGACAGGCCATCTTCCCCAGCCAAGCCAATGGCAGCCTCGTGATGGCCAACGGCAAGGCGATCGGCTCGACCGTGGTCGGCCAGGCCTTCACCACCGACCGCTATTTCCAGACGCGCCCCTCGGCCGCGGGCAAAGGCTATGACGGCCTGGCCTCCTCGGGTTCGAACCTCGGCCCGACCAGCCAGGCGCTGGTCGATCGCACCAAGGCCGACGTCGCCAAGCGTCGCGCAGAAGGCGTGACCGGGCCACTCCCCGCCGATCTCGCCACCGCCTCGGGCTCGGGTCTCGATCCCGACCTGTCGCCCGCCTCGGCCTATGCGCAGGTCGCTCGCGTCGCGCGCATTCGTAACCTGCCGACCGACCGCGTCCGCGCTCTGGTGACGGCCAACGTCGACGGCCCGCTGCTCGGCATTCTCGGTGAGCCGCGCGTGAACGTGTTCGCCCTCAACCGCGCCCTAGACGCCCTAGGTCGGCAAGCGGGCCGTTGAACGACGACGGACGACCGTCCCCCGAGGCCCTTCTGCGACAGGCGTCGCAGGAGGGTCGCGGCCGTCTGAAGATCTTTCTCGGCGCCGCCCCCGGTGTCGGGAAAACCTACGAGATGCTCTCCGAAGGCGCGGAACGTCGCCGCGCCGGTGTCGACGTCGTCATCGGCGTGGTCGAGACGCACGGCCGCGTCGAAACCGAGGCGCTCACCCGGGGTCACGAGATCGTCGCGCGCAAGGCGATCCCCTACGAAGGCCGCACGCTAGACGAGATGGATCTCGACGCGATCATCGAACGCGCCCCAACGCTCGTCCTGGTCGACGAACTCGCCCACACCAACGCGCCCGGCAGCCGCCATCCGAAACGCTACCAGGACGTCGAGGAGCTGCTCGCCGCCGGGATCGACGTCTACTCGACGATCAACATCCAGCATATCGAGAGCCTCAACGACGTCGTCGCCTCGTTCACGCGCGTCCGGGTGCGCGAGACGGTGCCCGACAGCATCGTCGAGATGGCTGAGATCGAAGTCGTCGACATCCCTCCGGATGAACTCATCGAGCGGCTGAAGGCGGGCAAGGTCTACCTCCCCCACGAAGCCACGCGGGCGCTCGCGCATTTCTTCTCCAAGTCGAACCTGTCCGCCCTGCGCGAACTCGCGCTCCGCCGCGCTGCGCAAGCCGTGGATGCGCAGATGCTCGAGCATGTCCGTGCGCTCGGCGTCGGCGGCACCTGGGCGGGCGGCGAGCGGATCGTCGTCGCGATCAGCGAACTGCCCGCCGCGCTCGGCCTCGTCCGCGCGACCAAGCGGATCGCCGACGCGATGCACGCGCCGTGGACCGCGGTGTATATCGAGACGCCGCGCGCGCAGACCTTCGGCGAGGCCGAGCACCGCCAGCTCGCCGCCGTCTTCAACCTCGCGACGCAGCTCGGCGGCGACGTCGCGACCGTCCCCGCGACCTCGGTGGTCGAGGGCCTCAAGACCTTCACCACCGAGGCGCGCGCGACGCAGCTCGTGGTCGGCAAGTCGAGCCGCTCGCGGCTGTTCGAACTGCGCCACGGCTCGGTCGTCGACCGGATCGTCCGCGAGACGCCGGGGATCGCGGTCCATGTCCTGCCGATGGAGACGGGCACCGCCGCGCCGAACAGCCGGAAGCGCACCGGCAGCTGGGGCAGCAAGGCCGGCTACGCCTGGACGACGGCGATGGTCGCGGGCGTCACCGGGATCGCCAGCACGCTGTTCCACATCCTCAACCTCGGCAACGTCGCGCTGCTGTACCTGCTGCCGGTGATGGCGGCGGCGAGCCTGTTCGGGCTGCGCACCGGACTGTTCGCGGGAATCGCCTCGTCGGTCGCGTACAATTTCTTCTTCCTGCCGCCGACCGGCACGCTGACGATCAACAATCCCGAGAACGTGATCTCGATCCTCGTCCTGCTCGGGATCGCCTTCGTCACCAGCCAGCTCACGTCGCGGGTCCGCGCCCAGGCGGATATCGCCGCCGCGAGTGCTCGCACGAACGCCGCGCTCGCGGGGTTCCTGCGGCAGCTGACGTCGCTCAACGAGCCGGTCGCGCTGGCCCGCGCGATCTGCGAGGAAATCGGTCGGCTGTTCGGCGTGCGGGCGGTGATCCTCGTCGCGGAGGACCCGGGGCTCGCGGTCCAGGCCGCAAACGGTGTGGATTACCGGCTCGAGACGATGGAGATGGCCGCGGCGCAATGGGCCTACGACACCGGCGCGCCGGCGGGTCGCGGGTCGAGCACGCTGGCGGCGTCGGAGTGGTTCTTCCAGCCGCTGCGCTCGGGAGAGCGGACGCTGGCCGTGCTCGGGCTAGCGCGCGAGGCGGGTGGCGAGCCGGTGCGGTCGGACCAGTTGCCGCTGCTGATGAGTCTCGTCGACCAGGCGTCGCTGGTGCTCGAACGCGCGCGGCTCGAGGTCGAGATGCGCGATGTCGATGCGGTGCGCGAGCGCGATCGGTTGCGGCAGGCGCTGCTGTCGTCGGTCAGCCACGACCTGCGCACGCCGCTGACGTCGGTAATGGCGGCGGCTGCCGAATTGCACCGCGGCGTCACGCCCGAACTGATCGACACGATCGAGACCGAGGCGGCACGGCTCAACCGCTTCGTCGGCAACCTGCTCGACATGGCGCGGGTCGAGGCGGGGGCGTTGCGGCTGCGGCTTGAGGCTACGGACCTGACCGACGCGGTGGCGGGCGCGGTGCACGATACCAAGCGCGTACTGGAGGGCCATGCGATCCGGCTCGACGTGCCGCCGAACCTGCCGCTGGTGCGCGTCGATCCGCAGTTGCTCCATCACTGCCTGCTGAACCTGCTCGACAACGCCGGTCGCTATGCAGATCCCGGCACGCCGATCGTCGTCCGCGCCGACCACCGCTACGGCGTGGTGACGCTGTCGGTGATCGACGAGGGACTGGGCCTGCCGCCCGGCCACGAGAAGGAGGTATTCGAGACGTTCCGCCGGCTCGAAGGATCGGATCGCGCGGTCGGCGGGACCGGCCTGGGGCTCGCGATCGTGAAGGCGTTCGCCGAGGCGATGGGAATGACCGTCGAGGCGGCGAACCGCGATGCCGACGGGGATGCCGAGGGGGACGGCGCGGTGAGGGGCGCGCGGTTCAGCCTGTGCTTCCCCAAGGCGCTGCTGGTCCATGACAGCGAAGGCGGCATCCTCGTCTGACGATGCCGCCCGGCCAGGACGGTCGGTCGTGCGTCAGGCCGGCTTGCTCTCCGAACCGCCGTTGAGCGCTCCGGATACTTTGCGGCTATCGCCGACCGGCGAGGTTCGTGCCGGTGTGGCCTCGGCACCACTGCCCGCGAGCATGCCGTTGAGCGAGGTGCCGGTCATGCCGAGTTCCGCCATGAGGCCGTCGATCAGCGGGCCGCCGACGCGGTAGCGCATCGCCGCGGCGACGGCAGCGTCGGCGAGGTTGCCCTGGCCGTTCGTGGCCGAGCCGCCATCGCTCCCGCCATCGCCGTGCAGCCCCCGCGCGTCGAGAATGCTGATCCGGTCGATATTCTCCATCGGCTTGCTCGCCGCGGCGATGATCGCGGGGAGGGCGTCGAGCATCGCGCGGCGGATCAGCAACGCGGTCTGTCCCTCGCTCAGCAGGTTGGTCGCTTCGTTGAGCGAGGCCTGGCCTGCCGCGTCGACCTTGAACGCCGCCTCGCGACCTTCTGCACGGGCCTTCTCCGCATCGGCCTCGGCGGTCGCCTCGGTGCGCAAGGCGCTCGCGCGGGCTTCGGCGGCTTCCTTCTCGGCGGTCGCGGCGACGGTGATGCCGACGGCCTCTTCCTGCGCGCGCTGGGTGGCGGCGATCACCGCGACGTTCTTGTTGCGGTTGGCGATCTCGGTCGCCTTGGCGGTGGCGACGCTTTCCTCGGCGCGGACGGCGAGCGCACGTGCCTCGTTGGCGGCTGCGGTGGCGGTCGATTCCTCCTCGGACTTCTGCGCGGTCTGCACCGCGGTGGTGATGCGCGCGATCTCGATCGTCCGATCGCGCTCGATCGTCGCGGTCTGGATGGCGCCGTCGCGCGCGATGGTCGCAGTCTGCATGACCTTGTCCGCCTCGGTCTGCGCGACCGCGCGGGCCTGGCTCGCGGTGATGCGGGCGATCTCCGACAGGCGGGTCTGTTCGGACTCGGCGGTGGCGATCGCGGTCGCCTGTTCCGCGCGACGTGCGGCGAGCGTCTGCTCCTGCGTCAGGCGCGCCTGTTCGGCGGCCTGCGCGATTTCGAGCGACTGGTTGTTCGCCTCGAGGTTGCGCTGCTCGATCTCGACGCGGTTGGTCGCCACGATGTCGTTGCGGATCTTCTTGCGCTCCTCGATCGTCCGCGTGAGCACGGTCAGCCCCTCGGCATCGAACGCGTTGTTCTCGTTGAAATGCTCGAACGCGCTTGGTCGAAATGGGTAATGCTGACGGACTCGAGCTGGAAACCGTTCATGTCCAGATCGGTCATCAGCGCCTCCTGGACCTTCTGGATGAAGTCGGCGCGGTTGGCGTGCAGATGCTCCATTGTCATCGTCGCGGCCACCGACCGGAGCGCGGACACCAGCTTGCCGTCGAGCAGCGACTTCACCGCGTCGGGGCTGTTGACCGAATCGCCGAGCGTCTGCGCGGCCGCCGCGATCGATTCCGCGTCGGGCTTCACCTTGATGTGGAACAGCCCGACGACATCGACGCGCAACTTGTCGAGCGTGATCAGCGCATCCTTGTTGAGGCGCGACACCTCCAGCTTCACCGTCGTCAGGCGGACCTGCATCAGTTCGTGGAGGACCGGGATCACCATGATGCCGCCGTTCAGCACGACCTTCTCGCCGCCGAAGCCGGTACGGATCAGCGCGACGTCCTTGGTCGCGCGGCGATAGAGACGAGTCAGGATGAGGCCGATCACGACGAGCGCGAACAATATGATTCCGGCGTAGATCAGGACGTTGATGAGCTGTGCGGGCATGAAACCCTCCCCCGGTGTTACGTTGATTCAGATCGATTGCAGAAGCGCGTTGGCCTCGGGCAGGGCGAAGAACAATTTGCCGTCACGGCGGACGATCAGCGCGGTCTCGCCGGTGACGATCGTGTCGCTGTCGTCGTGCGGCTCGACCATGATGAAATGCGCCTGGCCGTGCTGGTCGACGATTTTCGCACGGGCTGGCGATCCCCGGCGTGCGGTGCCCTCCAGGATCGTGCCGCGGCGGCGGAGCAGGTCGTCGGTCGAGATCACGCTGCTCTCGAACCCCGGCATGATCCGCGCGAGCCCGTTGGCGGCAAGGGTGTTGAGCATCGCGCCGGCGACGAGTGCGCCGCCCGATGCCAGCCCCCAGTGCAGCGGGCCGCCCGTGAACGCGGTCGCGCCCTGCTGGATGGCGATGCCGGCGAGCGTGAAGCATCCGAGCAGCGACGTCAGCCAGATCAGGATCGGCAGTTCATGACCGAGCCCGAGCCAGTCGAGCAATCCGCCACCGTCCGCCTCCCCATGCAGATCGGCGTGCAGATCGGCGTGCAGATCGGCCTGTAGATCGAGATGGCCGAGGCCGAGGCCGATCCCCTCGATGAGGCCGATACCGATCATCACGACGAACGCGATCGCGAACGGCATGTAGGCAGGCGTCAGGAAGATCGCGAACATGCACCAGGGCCTTGAAGAGAGCGGTGTCGCATCAAAGACCGGGTAGTGGGCAATAGACAAGGCTTCGTTACGACGAGGCTTCGTTACGACCAAGCTTCGTTACGTTAAGGGCTCGTTACGAGCCTTCGTTACGAAATGCGGTGGTGAAGCGTGGGAATGGTTGGGTTGGCGTCGGTTGACCGTCGATGGGATTGTCGACGTTGAAATTTCGAACGAAGACGTACCGGGGACATCGTCAACCCGGACTTGTTGCGGGACCGCCCGGGCGGTGATCTCGCAGTGGAAGCGCCAGTGCCTGAATATATGGATCCCCGGCCTCCACGGAGATGAGGTGGCGTTACATCTCCGAAAAGGAATAGCAACCGAACGAGTCCGGCGCGACGGATCGTCTTGGGTCGAGCCGCCTCCGCCCTCATTGTGACCCTAGAGCGTGCGGCGATGTTTCCCGCCGTATTTCCGGCCGATATAATCGCCGATCTGCGCGACGTCGGCGGCAGCGGCACGGGCGCCGCTTTTCTGACAGGGGAGGGGATCTACCGCATGATCGCTCGCGCGGCGCTTCACCGTGTCGCAAAGCTCCTCGATATCCGCGCGCGAAAGGACGTTCTTTTCGCGCAACAGGCATATCAGGCTCTGCAGGATCACGAGGTTCTTGTCCTCGGGGTCGGTTTGGAGTTCCGGGTATGTAGCCATGGTGCGCGTCCTCGATCTGTCGCAGCCGAGGATATGCCTAACGAAAGAACATGCAAGCGGTAAGACTCACGAGGGAAACGACGTGGTCCACCAGATATCGAACGCGGCTTTCTGTTCGCCTGTCAGGCAAAGTCCGATCTTGCTGCGACGCATGAGTGCATCTTCGGGTATTCTGGCCCATTCGCGGTTTCGCATCCAGCGCACCTCGATTTCGGTAAGACCTCCTCCAAGATCGGGGCCAAGCCCGCCGATTTCCGTGACTTCGGCCAGCATCTCGGACAGCAGTGCGCCGTAAGCGTGCGCCATCCGTTCGCTGCGAGCGTCGCCCAGGAACGGCCAGCGCGCGCGGATCTGGGCGAGGTAGGTCGCGAATGCCGGGATCGATCCGCCGGGGAAATCGCGCTCGCGGGTCACTAGGCGGACCGTGACATTCATCGCTGGGGCGAGCTTGGAGAGTGCTTCCTCGGCTAGGTGCCGCGCGGTCGTGATCTTGCCGCCGAACACCGACAGCAGCGGCGCGCCCTCCGCGTCTCCTCGCGTGTCGAGCTCCAGCACGTAATCGCGGGTCACCGCCTTCGCCTCGCTCGCGCCGTCGTCGTACAGCGGGCGCACGCCGGACCAGGTCGAGGTGACGTCGGCCGGCGTGATCTGACGCGTGAAATGCTGGTTCGCCGCGTCGCAGAGATACGCGATTTCAACGGCATCGATGACCGCGTCCTCGGGGCGCTCGACGGGGATGTCGGTGGTGCCGATCTCGGTCTGGCCCTGGTAGGGGATCGCGAAGACGATACGGCGGTCGACGAGCTGCAGGATATAGGCGTGGTCGCCGTCGTAGAGCTTGGGCACGACGATGTGGCTGCCCTTGACCAGACGCACGCCCGCGCTCGCGTTGACGCATAGCCGGGCGAGCAGTTGTGCGACCCATGGTCCGGCGGCGTTGACGAGGGCGCGGGCCGTGACCTCGCGCCCGTCCGACAACGCCGCGCGCCACAGACCGCCTTCGCGGCGAGCGCTGAGCAACTCGGTGCGGACGGCGATCTCCGCGCCGTTATCGTGCGCGTCCACCGCGTTGAGGACGGTCAGCCGGGAATCGTCGACGAACGCGTCGGAATAGACGAACCCGCGCGCGCCGCCTTTCAACGGTGCCGTGTAGGCGATGTCGGTGGCCCGCAGGCCGCGCGACCGCTTCAGGGTCGTACGCCCGCCGAGCCAGTCGTAGAGATACAGCCCAAGCCGGACCATCCACCAGGGCCGAACCGCATTCTCGTGCGGCAGGACGAAGCGCATTGGCCGGATGATGTGCGGCGCGGCCTTTACCACGCGTTCGCGTTCCCGGAGTGCTTCGGCGACCAGCTTGAAGTCGTAATATTCGAGGTAGCGAAGCCCGCCATGGATCAGCTTGGTCGAGGCGGACGAGGTCGCGCCGGCGAGGTCGCCTTTCTCCACCAGCAGGACGGAGAGGCCGTTCAGCGCCGCCTCGCGGGCGATCGCGGCCCCGTTGATCCCGCCGCCGACGATCAGGAGGTCGTAACTTTGCATCATCTGCGGAGCTTAGCCGTTTGGTAATGGCGGGCCTACCGACTATCTTGGCGTCATGTACAAACCAAAAGCCGGTCTTCCCACGCGCGAGCAGATCCTCGACTTCATCGCCACCTCCGACGTCCCCGCGGGCAAGCGCGAGATCGCCAAGGGCTTCGGGCTCAGCGCACAGGACAAGATCGGGCTCAAGGCGCTGTTAAAGGACATGGCCGACGAGGGGCTGATCGACAGCGCTCCCGGTCGCGCGTTCCACAAGATGGGCGGCATCCCCAAGGTGACGGTGCTGCGGGTCGCCGATGTCGACGACGGCGGCAACGTCTGGGCAGTGCCCGAGCGCTGGGAAGCGGAGGGCATCCCGCCGCCGCGACTGCGCGTGCGCGAGCGGAAACGTGGCGCGCTGGGGGTCGGCGAGCGGATCCTCGCGCGCACCGAGGAGGCCGGGAACGGCTGGATCGCGCATCCGATGAAGGTGCTCGCGCCAGCGTCCGAACAGGTGCTGGGCGTATTGCGCGAGGAGGCGGGGCGGCTGTGGTTGACCGGGGTCGACAAACGCGAGCGACGTGAGTTCGCCGTGGCGGATGCCGGCGGTGCTGCGCCGGGCGATCTCGTGCTGGCGGAACTTGCGGGCAAGCCGCCGAAGATCGCCGCGCGCGTCGTGTCGAAGCTCGGCGATCCATTTGCGGCCCGCAGCTTCTCGCTGATCGCGATCCACAAGCTGGGTATCCCGGACGTGTTCTCGCAGGAAGCGCTCGACGAGGCTGAACGGGTCGCGAGCTTGCCTTTGGGGGAGGGCCGCGAGGATCTGCGCGACCTGCCGATCGTCGCGATCGATCCTGAGGATGCGCGCGATCACGACGACGCGGTCTGGGCGGAGGCGGACGACGATCTTGCGAACGTGGGCGGGTGGAAGGCGATCGTCGCGATCGCCGATGTTAGCTTCTATGTGCGGCCGAAGTCGGAGGTCGACCGCGAGGCGCGGCGGCGCGGGAATTCGGTGTATTTCCCCGACCGGGTGGTGCCGATGCTCCCCGAGATCCTGTCGGCGGAGGTGTGCTCGCTGAAGGAAGGCGCGGACCGTGCGGCGCTCGCGTGTCACTTGCGGATCGGCAAGGACGGGGAGTTGAAGTCGTGGCGCTTCACGCGCGCGGTGGTGCGGATCGCGGCGAATCTGGCGTATGAGGAGGCGCAGGCGATTATCGACGCCTCCTCCCCTCCCGACTTGCGGGAGGGGGCGGGGGAGGGCGGTGCTGCACTCGATCCGATTGCGAGTCAGCCAACCCCTCCCCCGACCCCTCCCGTAGACGGGAGGGGAGACATGCTGGCGGTGCTCCAGCCCCTCTGGGCCTGCTGGCACGCGCTCGCCAAGGCGCGGGACGCCCGCGCGCCGCTCGATCTCGATCTTCCCGAGCGCCGCGTCGTGCTGGACGAGAAGGGGCGTATCATGTCCGTTTCCCCCCGCGAACGGCTCGACGCGCACCGGTTGATCGAGGACTACATGATCGCCGCCAACGTCGCCGCCGCCAAGGCGCTGGAGGCGAAGAAGGCGCCGGTGATGTACCGGATCCACGAGCCGCCCAGCCGCGAGAAGTTGGCGGCGCTGAAGGAATATCTCGAGACGTTCGACGTGCCGTTCGCGCTCGGCCAGGTCGTCCGGCCCGCGACGTTCAACCACATCATCGAGCGGATCGGCGACGCCGATTTCCGCCCGCAGGTGATGGAGCAGATCCTCCGTACCCAGACCCAGGCCTATTACGCGCCCGGCAACCACGGGCATTTCGGGCTCAGCCTCGGCAGTTACGCGCACTTCACCTCGCCGATCCGACGCTATGCCGATCTGCTCGTCCACCGCTCGCTGGTCTCCGCTTACGGGCTCGGCGAGGGCGGCTTGCCGGCGGATGACGCCGCCAACATGGAGGCGGTCGGCGAGATCATCAGCAGGCTCGAACGCCGCGCGATGGAAGCGGAGCGCGACACCACCGATCGCTACGTCGCGGCGTTCCTGTCGGAGCGGGTCGGCCAGGTGATGGACGTGCGGATCACCGGCGTGACCAATTTCGGGTTCTTCGCGACCGTCGAGGGGATCGGCGGCGACGGGCTGATGCCGGTGCGCGATCTGGGCGGCGAATATTTCCGCTTCGACGAGGGCGCACGCACGCTGACCGGCGAGCAGAGCGGCGACGTCTTTGCGCAAGGCCAGACGTTGCAGCTCCGGCTGGCGGAGGCGAACCCGGTGTCGGGCGCGCTGCGGTTCGAGATGGCCGAGGGGAAGGGTGCCGCGCGACCGCCGCGCGATGGCCGCAAACCAGTGCGCGAGATCAAGCGACGCGGACGCCCGGCGAATATCCGCCACCAGGGCAAACGGCGTTAGGATTTGCGCAAGCGTCCCCGGTTATGCGAGCACGCGGCGGGGGAGTTGGCATGCGGGGTTTCATTCTAGGCCGGTCGCGGCGGCGGATCGTCAACGATTTCGTCGCCGCTGGGGCTACCGCGTCGGAGCAGGCGATCGCCTATGACGCGGCCGATCCGCGGACGTTCCGCCGCTTGTGCGGCTATGGCGCGATCGTCGAAGACGGGGTGGGGCGGTATTATCTCGATGCACGCCGGCTGGGTGCGTTTCGGAGCGCCGTGCGCCGACGCGCCGCCGCGATCGCCGCAACGTCGGGCGTGGTCGCCAGCGCTGCGGCGGCAATGACGGTGTTCGCGCTTGCCGAATAGGCTTGTCCCCGAGGTCAGGAGCAGTCCCGTCGCCGGGCCGCCGATGGCGATGCGACCGCATCGTATCCGCGGCACCATCGCCGCGTTGTTCCTCGCCCGCCACGCGATCGGCCCGGGCGACGCGATCGCACTCGCCCCGCGCGATGCCGCCGAGCGATCGGCCTTCGACCGGTTGCGCGCGAACGGCATCGTCCGCGAGGCCTCGCCCGGCCGCTATTATTTCTGCCTCGACGCGCATTACGCGGCAGCCGATCGCCGCCGCCGGTTCGCGGTGCCGATCCTGATCCTGGCGTCGGTGCTGATCGCCTGGATCGCGACGCTGTTCTTTCGCGGTTGATCAGCCCACGGTGAAAGTGAGGCCCGCCTTCGCCACCAACCGGTCGCGCAGTTTCGTCCCCATCAGCGCGCCCGGAGTCCAGATGCCGCCGTCGCCCTGGACGTCCTGCACCAGGCACAAGGCGGCCTCCGCGATCATCTTGCTGGTCGAGCCGTAACCCGGATCGCGGTCTCCGGTGACGACCGCATCGATCCGTTCGCCATCCGGCATGATACCGACGAACAGCAGGTCGTAATGGCCTGCGTCGCGTTCCGCCTTCGACGGCCCTTCGCCGGGCTTGGGGCTCTTGTCGCCGGCGAACGGATTGAACTTCGCGATCGCCTCGGCGGCCACCTTGCCGAGATCGCCGAGCCCCGCGACCATCATCTCGTCATAGACGAAGTCCGCGCCATAGGCTTCGCCGAGCAGGAAATTGGTGCGGTGGACGTTCTTGGTGTTGATCGGCGCCATCACGAACGGCGCGACCCAGGCGCTGATCGTCGTGTCGTATTCGGGGATCAGGCCGGTCGGCTGGTGCGGTCCGCTGAAGCCGGGGGTCAGCGCGAACGGGCTGGTCAGCAGCTTGACGATGCCGGGATCGCGTGCGGCGGCGGCGAGCGTCGCCTTGAGGCTGGCCGCGGTGCCGCCGGAGAACGTTCCCTGCATCTTCCGCACGCGACCTTTCACGCGGGGGGCGGGGATGCCGTATCTCGCCTTGGCCGCGTCCTGCAGCACCAGCACGCCGAGGTCGAAGGGAATGCTGTCGAACCCGCAGGAGAAGACGATCCGGGCGCCGGTCCGCGTGGCCTCGCCTTCGTGCGCGTCGATCATGTGGCGCATCCAGGCGGGCTCGCCGCACAGGTCGACATAGCCGGTGCCGGTCGCGGCGCAGGCGCCGACCAGGTCCGAGCCGTAGAGCTGGTATGGGCCGACCGTCGAGATGACGACCGTGCCGCGCTCGGCCATCGCGCGCAGGCTGGCCGGATCGTCGGCATCGGCGGTGATCAGCGGCGTGTCGGCGGGTGCACCGATCAGGTCGCGGACCTCCTGCAGCTTCGACAGCGAGCGCCCCGCCATCGCCCAAGCCACGCCGGTCGGGTAGGTTTCGACGAGATATTCGGCGACCAGCCGCCCCGTGAACCCGGTCGCCCCGTACACGATGATGTCGAAGTCGCGCATATCCGTCTCCTGTCCTGTCGCGGTTCTGCGCGCAGGCGGGCATCATCGCAAGCGACGCGTCATCGTGCAGCGCGCCTCGCCGAACGCACCTCGCCAAGTAAGCCTCGATCTGCGACTGTCGGCCAATGGCATCCGATCGCAAGACCGTCGCGTTCATCGTCGATCAGCTCGCCGCGGCGGGCGAGATTTCCGCCAAGCCAATGTTCGGGGAATACGGCGTCTATTGCGATGGGAAAATGGTCGCGATGATCTGCGACGACCAGCTGTTCGTGAAGCCGACCCCGGGCGCGCGCGCATTCTCGGGCGCTATCGACGAGGCACCGCCCTTTCCCGGCGCGAAACCGTGCCTGCTCGTCGATGCGGATCGCTGGGACGAGGCCGACTGGCTCGCTGAACTCGTCCGCATCTCGACCGCCGAACTACCGCTGCCCAAGCCCAAAAAGCCCAAGGTCAAGAAAGCCTAGGCCGCCTCGTTGAACTGCAGGCTCGCCAGTCGCGCATAAAGCCCGCTGTTGGTCATCAACGACCCGTGCGAGCCCTCCTCGACGATCCGGCCGTCGTTCATCACGATGATCCGTTCGGCTGCACGCACAGTGGCGAGGCGATGCGCGATGACGAGCGTGGTGCGGTTCGCCATCAGTCGTTCGAGCGCTTCCTGCACGAGCCGCTCGCTCTCGGCATCGAGAGCACTCGTCGCCTCGTCTAGCAGGAGGATAGGGGCATCGCGGAGCAGCGCGCGCGCGATCGTCACACGCTGGCGCTGGCCGCCGGACAGGCGTGCGCCGCCTTCGCCGAGGAACGTGTCGAGCCCCTCGGGCAGCTTGCGCAGGAATTCGGCGGCGTTGGCGGCTTCGGCGGCGGCCCAGAGCTGTTCGTCGGTCGCGGTCCAGTCGCCGTAGCGAAGATTGTCGCGCGCCGACGCGCCGAAGATGATCGTCTCCTGCGGGACCATCGCGATGCGCGCGCGAACGTCGGCAGGATCGGCGTCGCGTAGGTCGATGCCGTCGATCGTGACGCGGCCGGCGTCGGGATCGTAGAAACGCTGCACCAGCTGGAACAAGGTGGTCTTGCCCGCGCCGGAAGGGCCAACGATCGCGACCGTCTCGCCCGGCTTCACCTCGAGCGAGAAACCGTTGAGCGCGGCGACGTCGCGGCGCGTCGGGTAATGGAACTGCACGCCCTCGAACGCGAGCGCGCCGCGGGGCGGCTGCGGCAACGCGACCGGACTGGCCGGCGGCGCAATCTCGGGTTTCTCACGCAGCAGTTCGGACAGGCGTCCGGCCGCGCCCGCACCGCGCAGCAGGTCGCCATAGACCTCCGTCAGCGACCCGAACGCACCTGCGACGATCCCGCCGGTCAGTACGAAGGCTGCGATCGCGCCCCCGCTGATGCGGCCGGCAGCGACGTCAATCGCGCCCTCCCAAAGGACGAGCGTGATCGACCCGAAGACCAACCCGATGACGATTGCGGTCATCACCGCGCGCAGCATGATCCGCGCGCGTGCCGCCGAGAACGTCGCCTCGACCGCGTCCGCAAAGCGCGTGGCCTCGCGGTCCTCCTGCCCGAATGCCTGCACGACCTTCATCGCGCCGAGGGTCTCGGTCGCGATCGATCCTACATCGGCGACGCGGTCCTGTGACGTGCGCGAATAATTGCGCACGCGTTTGCCGAGTAGCGTGATCGGCAGGATGATCAGCGGGATACCGATCATCAGCATGCCGGCGAGCTTGGGCGAGATCGCGAACAGGTAGATCAGCCCGCCGATGCCCGTGAAGGTGTTGCGCAGTGCGATCGACGCCGTGCTGCCGACGACCTGTTCGATCAGCGCCGTGTCCGAGGTGAGGCGTGAGGCGATCTCGGACGGGCGGTTCTCCTCGAAGAAGCGCGGCGTGAGGCGCATCAGATGGCGCTGCACGTTGGTCCGGATGTCGGCGACGACGCTCTCGCCGAGCCACGAGACGTAATAGAAGCGCACCGCGGTCGCCAGCGCGAGCACCACGACGATCATCAGCAGGTAATGGAACGAGGCGCTGACCGACCCGTTCGCGCCCGGCCCGAAGCCGCGATCGATCACCCGCTTGAACCCGTACGGGATGCCGATCGTCGCCGCCGACGTGGTCAGCAGCGCGAGCCCCGCGAACGCGATCTGTCGCGGATAATTCGAGGCGTGCTCCCATACCATTGCGAGGTCGCCGATGCGGCGGGACGTCTTCTCTTCGGGTATCGGCTTGGCCATGCGCGCGGCCTAGCAGTGCTGCGAGGGGCACTCAATCATCACGATGCAGGGTTCTAGCCGGGTGATCGCCTGGGTTGCGCATTGCGAAGTCGCATTGCGCTGCGGCAGATTTGCGTTACGGATTTGCAAGCCCATATTGGGGCAAAGGATACCGCATGCTCTACGATGCTTACGAATTCCAACGCTCGATGATGGCCGGTGCCAGCAAAATGGCGAGTTTCGGCGCGGAAATGCTCAACAACCCGGCAAACCCGTTCTCCTATTTGGGTGGCGGCTCGGTCGTATCGTCGGCGCTCGAAGTGTTCGCACACGCGAATGCGACTCGGGGAAAGCCGGCGTTCGGGCTCGACCGGACTATCGTCGACGGGCGCGAAGTCGCGGTGCGCGAGGAGATCGTGTTGCGGAAGGACTTCGGGCAACTGAAGCGGTTCGTGCGCGAAGGTGTCGAAAACGGTCCGAAACTGCTGATCGTGGCGCCGATGTCGGGCCATTACGCGACTTTGCTACGCGGAACGGTCGAGCGGATGCTTTCGTTCGCCGACGTCTATGTCACCGACTGGCGCGATGCGCGAAGCGTGCCGCTGTCGGCAGGGCGGTTCGATCTCGACGATTACATCGACTATCTGATCGAATATCTGGAGACGATCGGCGCCAATGAAGGCCATGGCGGCACGCACATGCTGGCGGTCTGCCAGCCCTCGGTACCGTGCTATGCTGCGGCGGCGCTGATGAGTGCGGACAAGAACCCATGTCGCCCGAAGACGTTGACGATGATGGGCGGCCCCGTCGACACGCGCGAAGCCCCGACATCGGTCAACACGCTGGCGACCGAACGGCCGCACTCGTGGTTCGAGCAGAACGTGATCGCGACGGTGCCGGGCAATTATCCGGGCGCCGGGCGGAAGGTGTATCCCGGCTTCCTGCAACTCGCCGGGTTCATGTCGATGAACCTCGGCAACCACATGGTTTCGCATTGGGAGATGTATAAGCATCTCGTCCAAGGCGACGGGGAGAGCGCGTCGCAAAGCCAGGATTTCTATGAGGAATACCGCTCGGTCTGCGACATGACCGCCGAATTCTATCTGCAGACGATCGACGTCGTGTTCCAGAGCCATGCGCTGCCGCGGGGGATCATGACGCATCGTGGGCGGCTGGTCGATCCGGCGGCTATCACCGACATCGGCTTGCTGGCAATCGAGGGTGAGCGCGACGACATTTCCGGACTGGGGCAGACCAAGGCAGCGCTGACGCTGGCGACCGCGCTGCCCGACGAGAAGAAACGCTATTTCATGGCCGAGGGTGCCGGCCATTACGGCATCTTCAACGGCACCCGCTGGCGCGAAACAATCGCGCCAGTCGTGGAAGAGTTCATCACCGCGAACGGGTGAGGGCAGGGTGTCACTGCGCACATAACCCGCCTCATCCGTCACCCCAGCGAAAGCTGGGGTCTTCCCGTTGCGTTGCGTCGAGGCCTGAACAGGAAGATACCAGCTTTCGCTGGTATGACGGGGTAAGGTGGGACTGCGTATTTCCGCAGTGACGGAGTTACTTAGGCGATCGAGCCGACCACCGCGTGGCTGCTCGACTCGTCCGAGCGAATCGTGCCGCCAAACAGCATCTTCAGACGCCCGCCGATCGAGATGTCGGTCTCCCAAAGCTCTGCACCGTTGATGTCGAAGCGGAGCAGTGTCAGGCTCGGATCCTCCTTGCCGCCCGGAAACCATGCCTCGACCTGGTTATTCCAGAGCTTGTCGATTTGCGCACGATCGTTCGACGTCGAGACCGTGCCCGACAGGCACGCAAAGAAATCGTGCCCCTTGCCGACGAACTGCGCCATCGCCGACCCGCCCTTGGCGATGCGATTGTCGCGGCCGGCGAAGAAGAACAGCGTGTTGGGCTGGTCGTCGTCGAGCTGCGCGGTCATCGGCTCGGAATGCTGGCCGTCGTCGAGACCGATCATCACGAACGGGCTGGCCTTCAGCCTTTCGAGGAACGCGGTTGCGACTTCCTGCGGGGTATCCTTGTCAGCCATCATCATTCTCCTGGGGGCTTGGTTTCCCAGTGAGAACGGGCGGGGCGGGGGTTGGTTGCGGCCCTTCGCGCAATCCCGATAAGCGATGGTGCTTGGTGAAAGACCATTCGGCGCGTCATGGTGACGGCGGCAGCAACTCGGCTGCCAACCAGAAAGGACCGAGAATGTCTCTCACCGATCTGTGTCTGATACTAGGCGTACTCTTCGCCTTCGCGACCCTGGTCGTGAAGATCATCGAAGTGGCACGTAGAGGATAAGCACACGGGCGGGGTTCGATCTAGCAGTCGGGCCCCAAACGCAATGAAGCCCCGGCCGCTAGCACAGCCGAGGCCTCCAGAAAGGCGAGAATGTCCTTCGCCGAGTACTAGATATCCCTGTGCGGGATATCTTTCAAGATCACAGAACCTCGAACAACCCGGCCGCGCCCATCCCGCCGCCGACGCACATCGTCACGACGACATACTTCGCACCGCGACGCTTGCCTTCGATCAGCGCGTGCCCGGTCGCACGCGCTCCGGTCATGCCGTAGGGATGGCCGATCGAGATCGCGCCGCCACTGACGTTGAGCAGCTCGTCGGGGATGCCGAGATGGTCGCGGCAATAGAGCACCTGCACCGCGAACGCCTCGTTAAGCTCCCACAGGCCGATATCGTCCATATTCAGCCCGAAGCGCTTGAGCAGCTTGGGGATCGCCACGACAGGCCCGATGCCCATCTCGTCGGGCTCGGTGCCGCCGACCGCCATGCCGACATAGCGACCGAGCGGCTGGAGCCCGCGCTGCGATGCGATCTTCTCTTCCATCAACACCGATGACGAGGACCCGTCCGACAGCTGCGACGCGTTGCCCGCGGTGATCGTGAAGTCGGGGCCCATCACGGCCTTTAGCGACTGCAGGCCTTCCAGCGTGGTGTCGGCGCGGTTGCCCTCGTCCTTGGTGATCGTCACGTCCTTGTAGGTGACCTCCTTGGTCGCCTTGTCGACGATGGCCATGTTCGCATCGACGGGCACGATCTCGGCGTCGAAATAGCCCGCGGCCTGCGCGGCGGCGGTGCGCTGTTGCGACTGTAGCGCGTAGGCGTCCATCGCGTCGCGGCCGATGCCGTAGCGCTTGGCGACCACCTCGGCGGTCTGCAGCATCGGCATGTAGACGTCCTTGTGCATCGCGATCAGCTGGGGATCGGGCGCGACGCGCATCTGCGGGGTCTGGACGAGGCTGATGCTCTCGACGCCGCCACCGATCGTGATGTCCATGTTGTCGGTGATGATCTGCTTGGCCGCGGTGGCGATCGCCATGAGCCCGGATGCGCACTGGCGATCGACCGACATGCCCGAGACGGTGACGGGGAGACCGGCGCGCAGCAACGAGGTGCGGGCGATGTTGCCGGCCTGGTGGCCCTGCTGGAGCGCGCAGCCGAACACGACGTCGTCGACTTCCGCCCCGTCGATCCCGGCCCGTTCGACCGCGGCCTTGATCGAATGCGCGGCGAGCGTGGGGGCGGGGGTATTGTTGAACCCGCCGCGATAGGCGCGGCCGATCGGTGTGCGGGCGGTGGAAACGATGACGGCTGAACGCATGGTCGATATCCTTATCTGCTCCCTTCCCGCTTGCGGGAGGGGTTGGGGGAGGGGGTGGCCAAAGCAGCCGGAGCAATCGCGGCTATCTCGGACCCTCCCCTGACCCCTCCCGCGAGCGGGAGGGGAATTACTGGTTAAACGAAGACCTGGCTGATCCATTCGGCGATCAGGGCGGGCTTCTCCTGGCCCTCGATCTCGACGGAGAAGGCATTTGTCTGCTGCCACTGACCGGGACGCTTCTCGTCGAACGAGAGCAGCTTGAACCGGCCGCGTACCTTCGAACCCGACCTGACGGGGGTCAGGAACCGCACTGAGTTGCCGCCGTAATTCACGCCCATCTTGGCGCCCTCGATGGTCGGCGCGTCAGGGACCTTCGACGACAGCAGCGGCATCAGCGACAGCGTCAGGAAGCCATGCGCGATCGTGCCGCCGAACGGGGTTTCCGCCGCGCGGACCGGATCGATGTGGATGAACTGATGATCCCCTGTCGCGTCGGCGAACTTGTCGATCATGCTTTGCGTCACCTCGACCCAGTCGGAGACCGTCTCGGTGCCGACCCGCTGCTGCATCTCGGCGGTGGTGATCGTCGCCACGGCTTTCCCCTCATAGTTGGCGCTGAACGCTGGTGCGTCTCTAGGCGCGTCGGCAAGGCTACTGCAAGCCTCGACCAACCTAAAAGAGGAAAAACCCGTATTCGCTAAGGTACACGCGCGAACCCGATCTTCTAAACCGCAGCGCGAGCCGGTTTAAGTTCGGGATACGGCATCACCACCGAGCCATCGGGCGCTGCGGTCATGTTGACCTGGGTGGGGAAGGCGATCTCGATCTTCTCGTCGTTGAAGCGCTTCAGGATGGCGATGCCGACCGCTGTGCGGCCGTTGTAGAAGCTCGCGTAATCCGGGCCATCGCTGTCGAACTGTAGTTCGAAATCGAGGCTCGACGCGCCGAAGCCGACAAAGCCCGCGCGGATGAAGATCTTGTCGTTCGCCTCGACGATTTCCTTCAGCATGTCGGGGATCCGCGAACACACCTCGGGTGGCGTCGAATAGGTGACGCCTATCACGAACTTCGCGCGGCGGTGGTTGCGCTGCGTGTTGTTGAGGATCTCCTTGTTGAGGAGGTTCTTGTTCGAGATCACGCGCTCCTCGCCGTCGACGCCGCGGATGCGCGTCGATTTCAGGCCGATGCCCTCCACGCTGCCCGAGTTGTTGTCGTAGGTGATCGAGTCGCCGCGCCGGAACGGGCGGTCGAAGATGATCGCGAGCGCCGCGAACAAGTCGGCGAAGATGCCCTGCGCGGCCAGACCGATCGCGATGCCGCCGACGCCCAGCCCTGCGACGAGGCCGGTAACGTTGACGCCGAGATTGTCGAGCACCACGACTAGCGCGACTGCGAACAGTGCGAGCGTCACGAGCAGGCGAATCAGGCCCATCGCGCTGAGCAATGCCTCGCCCGAATAATGCTCGGACGCGGTGCGATGCTCGATCGCGCCGAGGATGATCTCGCGCGCCCAGATTGCCGCCTGGAACACCGCGGCGACGGTGAACAGGAAGTTGATCGTCGTCGCGACCTCGCCGGGTGTCGCCGCATAGCCCGCGACGAGCTTGGCGGCGAGCATGACGATGAAGAAGTTGCTGGTGCGGCCGATCGCCTTGCCGACGACGATCCCCCAGCCGCCGAGCGCCTGCGGGCGGTTGCACAATTTTCGGCCGAACCGGCGCGCGGTATGGAGGACGAGCACGATCGCGGTGCCGACCGCGGCGGCGATGAGGATCTGGAGCCAATAGGCCTGGACCCAGGCGACGCTGGCGTTGACGAAGCCTCGCGCCTGCGCCCCGACGTCACCGGCGTCGAAGATCGGCTGTTTGGCGGCAGTAATATTGGACATGGAAATACTCGTCAGGCCGCTTTGGCGATGGTTGCTGTCGCGGGCGTGCCGGCTTCGAGGAACGCGATCAGGCCGCATTCCTCCCGGCTGAGATAGCGCTTGGCGCGCGGAAGGCGGAGTGCCTTGCGGAAGGTCGATTGTCCCTGTTTCACCAGCGCGATGAGCGACGGGTGAACATAGCTCTTCCGCGCGATCGCCGCGGTGTTCCCGAGCCGCAGCACGACCGGCTCGAGCATCGCCTTGAGGCTGAGGTCGCGCTCGGCGGAGGCTAGTGCCTCGAACGCTGCGACACTGGCGGCCCAGGTGCGGAAGTTCTTCGCGGTGAAGTCGGTGCCGGTGACGTCGCGGATGTAGCAGTTCACGTCGGTCGAGGTGACCGGATGCGCGACCCCGGCGTCGTCGAGCCATGCGAACAGATGCTGTTCGTCGAGGTCCTGGCACTTCTTGACGAAGCTGCTGAGCGACCGGTCGGTGATCCTGAGCGTCCGCAGCTTGCCGGACTTGCCCTTGTACTGGAGTTTCAGCGTCGCGCCTTTCACTTCGCCGTGGCGCTTGCGCAGCGTGGTCGCCCCGAAGCTCTCGTTCGCGTCGGCATAGGCTTCGTTACCGATACGGATATGGCCGCCGTCGAGCAGCCGAAGGACGGCGGCGACCGCGCGTTCACGGGTCAGCGACCGTTTGCGCAGGTCGGACTCGACCGCCTTGCGCAGCTTGGGGAGCGCGTGGCCGAAATCGGCACAGCGCTCGTACTTCGCCGCCTCCTGCGCCTCGCGGAAGCCGAGGTGATAGCGATATTGCTTGCGGCCCTTCTCGTCCCAGCCGACCGCCTGGATGTGGCCGTTCGGCTTCGGGCAGAACCATGCGTCGCGGTAGGCGGGCGGCAGGGCGATCGCGTTCAGGCGGTCGATTTCGTCGCGGTCGGTGATACGTTCGCCCTTGGCATCCCAATAGCCCCAGCCGTTGCGCATCTTCTTGCGCGTGATGCCGGGCTTCGTATCGTCGGAATACACGATCTTGGTGGGCAAATCGGGGGTCCTTGGGCGGTGGTGCGTCAGCGCAGGCCCGGGGCTCGGTCGCGCTATCTTGGGAAATGTTCGGGAGGGCGCATCGTTCCGGAACGACGCGGGCCGGGCGGTGTTGAGGGGACACGGGATTTCATTGGAGACTGCACATGGCCGACCTTTCACAGGCACGGGTACTGATCCTCGCGACCGATGGTTTCGAGACTGTCGAGCTGTTCGAACCGAAGAAGGCGCTCGAGGCGGCGGGCGCGAAAGTGACGCTCGCCTCGATCAAGACCGATCCGATCCAAGGCATGAAGGGCGACATCGACAAAGCCGAGACGATTACGCCCGAACTGACGCTCGAAGAGGTCGATACCGACGATTACGATGCGCTGATCCTGCCGGGTGGTGTCGCCAACCCCGACGCGATGCGCGTCCAGGAGCGGGCGATCGAGATCATCACCGAGTTCATGGAGGACGGCAAGATCGTCGCCGCGATCTGCCATGCGCCGTGGCTGCTGGCCGAAGCGGACGTGATCGACGGCCGCCGCCTGACGAGCTTCCCCTCGATCCGCACCGATCTGGAGAATGCCGGCGCGGACGTGGTGGACGAGGAGGTCGTGGTCGACGGCAACCTGATCACCAGCCGCAAGCCGGACGATATTCCCGCGTTCAACAAGGCGATCATTGCCGCGCTGGAGGAGGAACTGGCCGACGAGCCGGTCGACTAATCTTCTCGAGCCCCCTCCCGGTCGCGGGAGGGGGACCTGTTGAGCCAGCGCTGCGCGGGACGTTCCACGAGATGGTACAGCGTTACCGAGGCCAGCAAGACCATCAGCACGTAAAGCGCGATCCATGCCGGCGAGACGGGAACGTCGCTGCTTACGAATACCAGCTTGAACGCTTTCCACAGCAGGAAATGGCCGAGATACGTCGCGTAGCTGATCTCGCCGAGATAGTGGACGACGCGCGTCTCGAACGGGTTGTGCAGTTGCCCCGCGGTAAGCGCGAGCAGAAGCAGCAGGGTAGCGAAGAGCGCAGGAACGACGATCGTCTCGGGCATGCCGACGACCCAGAGCACGGCCAGCACCGCGGTCGACGCGGCGGCATGTAGTACCGCGCGTGGAGCACCACGCCAGCGCAGCCAGAGCGCACAGACGATGCTGCCGGTGGTGAACTCGACCAGGCAGCGGAGCAGGCCGAACCGTGGGATGTCGGCACCGAGCGAGGGCGCGCCGATCGTCACATGCATCGCAAAGAGAAGCCCGCCCGCAATCGTCAGCAGCAAGACGCTCGGTAACCGTCGCCAGTCCACCGCCATCACCAGCAACGGGAACAGCAGGTACGCGCCGAGTTCCGCGCTGATCGACCAGGATGGATCGTTCCAGGCAAGATGCCGCGTAAAGCCCCAGTTCTGAAGCAGCACCACGTGCAGCGGCAGTTCGGAAAACACGAATTGCGGATCGTCGCGGCCGGTCGCCCGTAACAGCAGGGCAAGCGATACGGCACCGGCGAGGGTGACGAGATGCAGCGGCCAGATCCGCGCGATACGCTTTTGCAGGAAGCGCGGCACGCTCGCCATTCCACCTAAGCGGATACGGTCGTTCCAGGTCAGCCAGATGACGAAACCGGACAGCAGGAAAAAGAAATCGACCGCCAGATACCCCTTGGCGAACACGTCGCGCACGCCGATCGGCAGTCCGGCGATTGACAGCCTGATATGGTAGAACACGACGAACCATGCCGCGACCCCGCGAACGCCGGTCAGCGCGCGCAGTTCATCGACGGGGGTGCGGTCGTTTATGGGGGCCGGGTCGTTTACCGAAATACGATCCGTCATGCGGATTTCGGCACTGACTTGCGACGGCTCATCGGTCGGAACGTCTGTTCGCCCTGCTTGCGCGTCAGATAGGTGTCGAGCCCGATCTGCGCGCCGATCAGCATGTAGATGAAGGGCTGGAACGCGATCGCGATGAACGCGGCACCGAGCAGGTAGACGAGCTGCGCGTTCTGCAGCGCGGCGGCGAGCGGCGATGCCCAGCCGAACTCGCCGTCGGGATCACGGTAGCGATGCCGCAGGATCTCCATGCGGACGATGCCGATCAGGTTGATCGACAGCCACAGCGCGAGCCCGAAATAGCCCTGTTCGCCGAGCATCTCGAAATAGGCGCTGTGATAGGCGCGGCCCTTGTCGGTTTCGATCCGGGCGCCGGGCGCGCCGGCGCCTTCCGACGCCTTCAGGTCCATGCGGATATGGTTGCCGCGATACGCGTCGAACCCGCCGCCGAACGGATGCGTCTTGGCGTATTCGATCGTCCATTGCCACACCGCCAGCCGAGTCGAGGCGGACTGGTCGGCGTCATACGACTTGATCGTGCTCATCCGGTCGGTGAAGCTGGCGGGCAGGAACGGGATTGCGGCGACGCCCAGCGCGCCGAGCATGCCGAGATACAGCAGCTTGCGCTTCACGTTGCGGATCGAGACGATCGCGAGCAGGCCGATGCACATCAGCCCGGTGCGCGTCGAGGTGCCGACCGGGATCAGCAGGCAGGCGAATATCAGCCCCAGCGAAAAGATCTTCACGCGCCGGTCCGGCGTGAAGATCGTGCCGTGGCCCATGAACCAGATGATGATCGGGACGATCGCGATCGCCACCGTGCTGATCGTGCTGCCCTCGTACAGGCCCGAATTATTGTCGACCATCAGGTTCAGCTGGCCGTAGCCGCCGCCGCCGCTGGCGATCGTCTTGATACCGCCGACGATGATGATGGACGAGGCCGAGAGGATCATGAACAGCAACAGCGCCTCGATCCGCAGGCGGGTGCGCAGCGTCAGCGGCAGGAACGCGGCGAAGATCAGCGCCTTCCATACCCAGCCCCATTTCTCCTGCGCCTCGGCGGGGAAGTCGGCACCGATCGTGGTCGTCCAGCAATAGAGCATCAGCAGCACGATCAGCACCTGCCGCGCGCCGACCCGCGTATCGCGCTTGTCGTCCGCCAGGATCCAGCCGCCGACCGCCAGCGCGAACGCGATCAGCGATACCGGAACCGAGTTCAGCAGCAGGTATGTCAGCCGCTGGGGCGAGACGATGTCGATATAGACATAGACGAGCACCAGCAGGAACGGGCGTTTGAAGCCCATCCCGAAGAACGCGAGCAGGAAGCCGATGAGCGCGAGATCACGCACCGCGGCGGGGCTTTTCTTCGGCCGCGTCGTGCGGGCTCGGCTCGCGATCGAGATCGGGGCGGCGGAGCAGGAGATACGCTGCCAGCATCATCAGCCCGTGGCTGAGGCCGAGCGCGAGATTGTTGATCATGGCAGCGTCCTCCTTGGTCGTAACGGGCTTGCAGGCGGGGGGGTCGAGACGGGGGTTGGCGAGTGGCTCGGGAATCGTCTTTAGGTATAGTCGGTTGACGCGCCGTTAAGCGATCTGTGGCAGACGCGGTCGACGATGCGTATCCTTCATATTCTCGATCATGGCCTGCCGTTGCAGAGCGGCTACACCTTTCGCACGCGTGCGATTCTGAAGGCGCAGGAGGGGCTGGGATGGACCGTCGCCGCGGTGACGGGGCCACGGCACGGGGTCGCGCCGGCCTCGGTCGAATCGGTCGACGGGCTGACCTTCCACCGTACCGTCGCCGGCGTCAAACCGGGGCCGGTCGGCGAAGTCGCGGGTATCGCCGCGTTCGCGAAACGGATCGCGGCGGCGGTCGATGCCTTCAAACCGGACATCATCCACGCGCATTCGCCGGTGATCGATGCGCTCGCCGCGCTGATCGTGGCGCGCAAACGCAAGTTGCCGCTGGTTTACGAGATCCGCGCCTTCTGGGAGGATGCCGCGGTCGGCAACGGGACCGGGACCGACACGTCGCTCCGCTACCGTGCGACGCGGATGCTCGAGACGTGGGCGGTACGGCGCGCGGATGCGGTGGCGGTGATCTGCGAGGGACTGCGCGGCGACCTGATCGCGCGCGGCATCGCCGGCGACAAGATCATGGTGTCGCCCAACGGCGTCGACCTCGACCTGTTCGGGACCGCCCCGCCACGCGACGATGCGCTTGGCGCGGCACTGGGCCTCGACGGCGCGGACGTAATTGGGTTCATCGGCAGCTTTTACGATTACGAGGGGCTCGACGACCTGATCGCGGCGATGCCGGCGCTGGTGGCCATGCGTCCAAAGGCGCGGCTGCTGATGGTCGGCGGCGGACCGATGGAGGCCGTGTTGCGCGCGCAGGCGGCGGCGTCGCCGGTGGCCGATGCGATCCGCTTCGTCGGGCGCGTGCCGCACCAGGAGGTCGAGCGCTATTACGGGCTCGTCGACATTCTCGCCTATCCCCGCAAGCGGATGCGGCTGACTGATCTGGTCACGCCGCTGAAGCCGCTGGAGGCGATGGCGCAGGGGCGGCTGGTGGCGGCATCGGACGTCGGCGGCCACCGCGAACTGATCCGCGACGGCGATACGGGCACGCTGTTTCCGCCCGACGATCCGCAGGCGATCGCGACCGCGCTGGCGGCGATGTTCGCGGATCGCTCCGGCTGGGACGAGCGGCGTGCGCGCGGGCGTGCCTTCGTCCAGGAGGAGCGTAACTGGTCGTCAAACATTCTGCGGTATAAGCCGGTATACCAGCGGTTGATCGCAGCCGCGGGACGGGAAAACTCATGATCGCGAACGTTCGCCAAGGCCTGATCCGCAAGCTGCCTTTGTACGGCGCGGTCGCCGGCGGCTTGATCGCGGTCGTCGTCTTCCTGTTGATGCCGACCGACACCATGGAGACTTTGGTGTGGACCACCGGCGTCGCCGCTCTGGTGCCGGTCGCGTCGCCGCCATTGGGGATGACGGCGCGCGTGCTGCTGGCGCTGGGCAGCGGCGTGCTGGTCGCGGCGTTGCTCTGGTCGTCGCTGTTCCTGCTGTTCGGGCCGGGCGGGGTGTTCGCCAAGCGGGCCCCGCGCGAGGACGGCGTCCCCGTGATCCGCCGCGCCGACGCACATCCCGACGCGCCGCCGCGCAAGCCGATGTCGGCCGCCGATCTCGGCACGCCGATGATGGAAGTGGGGGTCGGTGCCGCGCGCGACGAAACGACGATCCCCGCGGATCTCGACCAGCCTCTCGCCGCGTTCGATCCGACCGCGATCCTGCCGGTGCCGATGGAGCCGGTCCGCCCGGTCTCGGCGCTCGCGCAGACCAGCGTGTTCGCGCCGGTGATCGCGGCGTCGTCGGTGGCCGAGCCGGAGACGTTCGTGACCGCCCCCGCGCCCAAACCTGTCGAACGGCCCGACGCACGGCCCGTCGAGCCGTCCGGGGCGTCGAGCATCGAACTTGCCGCGCCGACGCCTATCGTCCGACCACCGCGCGCGCCGAGCGACCCGACCACGCCGCCGACGATCGAGACGCTGTTGCAACGGCTCGAAAAGGGCGCGCTGCGCCGCGGTCGAAGCGGCACGCACTAGGCGACCCCGCTTCAGCGTACCGGATACGGTCTAAACCGCTGTTTCTCTCTTATCGGCTATGATACCCAGACCTCGAAAAACATCGAGGAGGGATCATGGCGGGTGCCGAAACCATCGCGGGCGAGCCGGAGAAAGGCGCGTCGCGCTACGCCTGGTACGTGCTGTCGATCCTGTTTCTCGTCTATGTCCTGAACTTCGTCGACCGGCAGATCATTTCGATCCTGGCGGAGGACATCAAGCGCGATCTCGGGCTCAAGGACCAGGATCTCGGCTTCCTGTACGGTACGGCGTTCGGCGTGTTCTATTCGCTGTTCGGGATCCCGCTCGGGCGGCTGGCGGACAATTGGCACCGCGTGCGGTTGATGACGATCGGGCTGTCGCTATGGTCGGTGATGACCGCGCTATCGGGCTTCTCGAAGACCGGCGGGCACTTGGCCGCCGCGCGGATCGGGGTCGGGATCGGCGAGGCGACAGCCAGCCCGTCGGCGTATTCGATCATCTCCGACTATTTCCCCAAGCGGCTGCGTGCCACCGCGCTGTCGATCTATTCCGCGGGTCTCTACGTCGGCGGTGGCTGTTCGTTGTTCATCGGCGGGCTGATCGTGCAGGGCTGGAACAAGGCCTATCCCGGCGGCGGACCGCTCGGGCTGGTCGGCTGGCAGGCGGCGTTCATGGCGGTCGGCGTGCCGGGGCTGTTGCTCGCGCTGTGGATCGCGACGCTGAAGGAGCCGATCCGCGGCCTGGTCGAGGGTTTGCCCGAGCCGGAGAAGCACCCCACGCCATTCCGGGCGTTCGGCGCCGAGCTGGTGACGATCGTGCCGCCGCTGACGCTGATCGGCGCGGCGATGGGTGGCGCGCGAGCGCTCGGGTATAACCTGCTCGCGCTGGCGGTGGTGATCGCCGCGGTGTCGGGGTTGATCGCGATCGGCGAGCCGTGGCCGCAATGGGTCGCTATCGGGATCGGCGTGTACGCGGTGTTCTCGTGGGCGTCGGCGCTGAAGCGCCGCGATCCTCCGACCTTCGCACTGATCGTCGGTACGCCGGCGTTCCTGTGCACGGTCGTGGCGTACGGGCTGAATGCGTTCCTCAGCTATGCGGCGAGTTTCTGGGCGGCGCCGTATGCGTTGCGCGAGCTTGGTGCGACGCCCGCGTCGGCGGGGTTCATGATCGGCAGCCTCGGCGCGACTGCGGGGTTCCTCGGGCTGACGATCGGCGGCGTTGTGTCGGATCGGTTGCGGCAGAGGAATCCGGCGGGGCGGCTGTGGGTGGTGATCTTTGGTGCGGTGGTACCGGTGCCGTTCCTGATCCTCGCCTTCACCGCGTCGTCGCCGGCTGCTTTCTATACGGGGATTTTCCTCGCGCAGTTGACGGCGTCGTGTGCGCTGGGCGCGGCGGCGGCGACCACGCAGGATATGGTGTTGCCACGAATGCGCGGCACCGCGACCGCGACGTTCTTCATCGGAACGACGCTGATCGGGCTGGCGCTCGGGCCGTATATGGCGGGGCGGGTGTCGACGCTGACCGGGAGCCTGTCGATCGGGATGCTGTCGCTGCTGGTGGTGACGCCGATCACGCTGTCGTGCGCGGTTGCGGCGTATCGGTTGGCGCCGCGGGCCGAGGCGACGCGGGAGGAGCGGGCGAGGGCCGCGGGGGAGGCGGTTTAGGGTTTGGGCTTGGACTCAGGACCTCGGGCAAGTGCCGAGTTTGTGCCCTAGTCTCAGCGTAACCGTGAGCCTGCGCCTGAGCCTGAGCGTTGGCCCGCTCCCAATCCGTTCGTCCTGAGTAGCCATCGAGTAGCTGCGCTTGCAGCGTATCGAGAGGGCGTATCGAAGGACAGGTTGGCGCGCGGAACCCATGCTTCGATACGAGCCCTCGATACGCTGCAAGTGCAGCTACTCGGTCTCTACTCAGTACGAACGGGAGGGGGTCTTGTTCTCCCTCAAAGGCGGGAGCCCAGTCTGGATCCCCGCCCTCGCGAGGAAACACGCTCACCTACTCCCTCTCCCCTCGGGGGAGAGGGAAGGGGCCCGCCCGGCACTTGCCGGGTGGGAAGGGTGAGGGCACGCGCGCTACCGCGAAGCCACCATAGTCCGCCGGTACATCACCCAGGTCAGCACCGCGAACAGCACCGTCCCGCCGACCAGCGCCACACCCGCAAACCCATCCCCAACCAACGCCAACGGCGTCTCCTTGTTGGTCAAATACACGATCCCCGCAAAGCCAACCCCCCAGAGCGACTCCCCGACGATCATCCCGGTAGCGGTGAGCACGCCCATACGCTTGGCCAACTCAGGATCCCGAGCCCGGTCCGCCCATCGATCATACGCAAACCCCACGACAGCCCCGATCGTAACCGGCAACGTCACCGACATCGGCAGATACACACCGAGCCCGACCCCCAGAGGCGGCAACCGCAGCTTCCCCGCCTTGCCGAGCAACTCGTCGACCGCGATCACGGCAACACCGGTAAGTGCCCCATACCCGATCATCGCCCAATTGAGGTTCCCCCCCAGCACCCCCTTGGCGAGCGCCGAGATCAACGCGGCCTGAGGCGCGGCCAAAGCATTCGGCCCCGCCCCCGGCGCGCCCGCAAACCCGAGCGTGCTCCCCAGCAGGTTCAGCACCGGCGGCACCACGATCGATCCGAACACCACGCCGATCAACAACGCGACCTGCTGTTTCCACGGCGTCGCGCCGACCAGCTGGCCCGTCTTCAGATCCTGGAGATTGTCGTTCGAGATCGTCGCGATGCCGAACACGATGCCCGTCACGATCAACCCGTAGGCGACCAGCGCCTGCGTCGTCCCCGGCGCGATCGCACGGCCGAACCACGACACCAGCAGGATCGATGCCGCGAGGATCGCGAGGATACCGATCCCCGACACCGGCGAGTTCGACGCGCCGATCAGCCCCGCCATGTACCCGCAGACCGCCGCGATCACGAGGCCGATGACGAGGATGAACACAAGGCTGCCCGCGATCAGCCCGATCGCCGACGCTTCCAGCGGCCCGCCCTGCAAGACGGTCCAGAGCAGGATGCCGATCGGCACCAGCATCGCCAGCGAGCCGATCCCGACGATCCCGATCGGAATGTCGCGCTCCTCCAGCGCAAGCACTTCGCCGCCGCGCTTGGCCGCCGACGCCGCCAGCGCCGAGCGCACGCCGCCCACGACGGGCCCGGCGATCTTGAGCAACGTCCAGATCGCCGCGACGCCGATCACGCCCGCGCCGAAAAAGCGCACGTCCGAGCGGAACACGGTGGTCGCGATCACTTCCGCGGTGCCGGTAACGCTCCCGCCAGACGTCAGGATCGGCAGCAATATCCACCAGCCGATGATGACGCCGGCAAACATCGCCATGCCGACCGAGATGCCGACCAGATGCCCCGCGCCGAGCAGCGCGAACGACAGCCCGCCCGAGATCCCGGTCGCGCCCGCGCCGACGCGGAACCACGTCGCGGCCTCGGCGGCGGCGAGCTTGGTCTGCGTCAGGATCGCGAACCCGGCCGAGACGACCGCGTTGACGACGATGATGCCGAGCCCGCGCGCGCTCTCCTCGCCGCCCTCGCGACTACCCGCGCCGACCTTCAGCACCTCGGCAGCGGCACGGCCCTCAGGATATGGCAGCACGGTATCGACGACCAACGCACGGCGCAGCGGTACCGAGAACAACACGCCGAGCACGCCGCCGAACATCGTGATCGCCGCGGTCGTGAAGAACGGAAAGCCCTGCCACCAGCCGATCATCACCAGCCCCGGCAGCACGAAGATGATCGCCGCCAGCGTGCCTGCGGCGGACGCGATCGTCTGGACGATGTTGTTCTCGAGGATCGTCGAATCCTTGAACAACCGCAGCACCGCCATCGATATCACCGCGGCCGGGATCGAGGTCGCGAACGTCAGCCCGATCTTGAGCCCGAGATAGACGTTGGCCGCCGTGAACAGCAGCGTGATGATCCCGCCGAGCACGATCCCGCGGAACGTGAGCTCGCGCATGCTGGTTTCGGGCCCCGTCTCGGGTACGCCCCGCGTCGCGTCGGTCATTCAGTCAGCCTCAAAACAATTTCGAGAGCTTGTGGCATGATGCAGCGCGCGAGGAAACCGTATCGACCGTTACCAGCTTGTTCTCCCGCGAAGGCGGGAGCCCAGTCTGGGCTCCCGCCTTCGCGGGAGAACAAGGGAGCGCCACGCTCGCCTCCGTCATGTCCGAACGAGTGGGGGAACGTATTCAACTAGACCAACCACCTCCCCGGCGGAGGCCGGGGCCCAATTGGGAGACGGAGGTAACGAAGGACAGTCCCTGATCATATCGGCCTGTCCGCTTGGACCCCGGCCTTCGCCGGGGAGAATAATTGTCGGGGAGGATATTTGTCGGCAAGAGATACTGACCGAATCGATACGGAATGCCGGATGGGAACCAGTCGCGTCTTTTAAAAGCGCCCCAACCCTACCTCGCCGCCATCCGCCGCGCGAAATTCACCTCGACCGCGCGCGTCACGCTCTCCGCGATCCGGTGCCGCCCCTCCGCGCTGTCGAGGAACGCCGCGTCCTGCGGGTTCGAGATATACCCCGTCTCGAACAGGATGGACGGCATGTCCGGCGCTTTCAGCACCATCAGCGACGCCATCCGGTGGAAGTTCGCCTTCAGCGGCATCAACGGCTTGGCCTCACGCCCGAGCAACCGTGCGAACGTCGCCGAGGCGTTCATCGTCTCGCGCTGCGTCAGGTCGATCAGGATCGACGACACGTCCGCAGGCGCCTCGCCGAGGTTCACTCCCGAGATCACGTCCGCCTTGTTCTCGCGCGCCGCCAGCCGTGCCGCCTCCTTGTCCGACGCCACCTCGGACAAGGTGTACGCGGTCGCTCCCGTCGCATCCTCGGACCCGGTGCTGTCGCAGTGGATAGAGATGAACAGATCGCCCTTCAGCCGCCGCGCGATGCCGTAGCGCTCGCGCAGCACCAGATACCGATCGTCGTCCCGCGTCAGCGCCACGCGCACGCGCCCCGACGCCAGCAATTCGTCGCGAATGGCCTTCGCCACCTTCAACGTCACGTCCTTCTCGCGCAGCCCGTTCGGTCCGATCGCACCCGGATCGACGCCGCCATGCCCCGCATCGATCACCACCAGCGGCCGCGTGTCATCGCCCTGCACGCGCGGCAGTCGCATCCCGCGCGCCTTGGGCGGCACCGCGATCGACACCTTGTATTTCGGCCGCGACGCAGCGCCGAAATTGAATGGAAAAAAGTTCAGCGGCCCCGCAATCCCGGCCTGCACGAACTGGTCGTCGTCGACCGTGCGCAGCGCCAGCGTCAGTTCGCGGCCCTCGGAATCGAACCCGCCATCGGTCACGATCGCCGGCGCGGCGAGATCGAACACGATCCGCGCGCCCCCGCCGCGCCGCATCTGCGTCACGCTGGTCACCACGCCGCGCCCCGCGAAATCGCGTCCTGCAGTCAGCCCGGACACGTCGACCGCGATCTGCTGTGGCCCGGTCAGCACCTGGCTCGCGGCATTGCCGACCGCCTCGTCGAACCGAATGACGATCTGTCCGCCCTTGATCGACACGCTCTGCACGGTCGCCGCCCAGGCGGGGACGCTCGTCAGCCAGCCGGCCATGAGGGCGATTACCGCGAACACCCCGCGTCCATGCCGTGCGGAACGCCCGCCGGTCCAGCGAAAAGCCATGCTACACCCCTTCGATCGATACATCCGATCACTGAAGCGATAGGTAAGCCCCCACGTCCCAAGAGCGCGTTGCGGTGTGGGGTTAATTTGCCGTTTGCCATCAATTTGCCGGCAAGGCTCTGCCGCCCCGGCAATTTCGCGCCTTGCTGCCCTGCTTTCGGGCCGAAGCGCGCGCGTTTGCGGGCGGTTTGCCGACATTATGTGGCGCATTGCGGGATCGGGTATGCAGTGCTAGTCCTGTCGTACAGCCGTGTGTCGCCTGGATTTTACCAGCGACGCGCCGGTCTTAACGCCCGCCTGCGGATCCTTCGCCGGCGCGGCACTTCAGGTTGACGCTCGAATGACGCATTCCCCCCGCCCCGCACTCCGACCGGCCTTCGCCGACGGACTCGCGGTCGTGCGGGCGCCGCAGGGAGAGTTCCCGCGGCATGCACTTCGCGCAGAGGCAGTTTCGCACACCATCCGCGAGTCCGGGCGTCCGTGCCCGACCGCACCACCATCAAGCGCGCGACGGCTGCCGACAGGCCCGGCGCGCGCGCGGAGAATCTATTATGTCAACGCGCATGCTGATCGACGCACGCCACCGGGAAGAAACCCGGATCGCAGTCGTCAAGGGTAACCGGATCGAGGAATTCGATTTCGAATCTGCCGAGCACAAACAGCTCAAAGGAAACATCTATCTGGCCAAAGTGACGCGGGTCGAACCGTCGTTGCAGGCTGCCTTCATCGACTATGGTGGCAACCGCCATGG
>JAYVRZ010000058.1:0-1986 GCA_043775965.1 Sphingomonas sp. | reverse complement strand
CCCTTCCCACGGCCAAGCGGCCGAGGGCCCCTTCCCTCTCCCCGGAGGGGCGAGGGAGACGTATCAATAGTCGGCGAGATCCGAGAACTTGGTGATCGTTGGATCGAACTTCATTCGCACCTTGCCGGTCGCACCGTGGCGCTGCTTGGCGATGATCAGCTCGGCCAGGCCGTAGACCCGCTCCATCTCCGCCGCCCAGGACGCGTGATCCTCGAAGATCTTCGAGCTGTCCCCCTCGGCAGGGCGCTTGGGCTCCTTCGACGCCACGTAATAATCCTCGCGGTACACGAACCAGACCATGTCGGCGTCCTGCTCGATCGAGCCGGACTCGCGAAGATCCGACAGCATCGGCGTCTTGTCCTCGCGGCTTTCGACCGCGCGCGACAGCTGCGACAGTGCCAGCACCGGCACGTTGAGGTCCTTCGCCAGTGTCTTCAATCCGCGCGAAATCTCGGAGATTTCCTGGACGCGGTTGCCGTCCTTGGCCTTGCCGGAGCCCGACAGCAGCTGGAGGTAATCGACGACCACCAGCCCGATCTCGTTGTTATGCCGACGCTGCAACCGGCGCACCCGCGTATGCAACGCACCGATCGAGAGACCGCCGGTATCGTCGATGAACAGCGGCAGATTCTCCAGCTCCGCCGCCGCCGCCGCCAACTGCGCGAACTCGGTGCGGCTGATCTTGCCCATGCGGAGCGCTTCGGAACTGATCCCCGACTGCTCGGCGAGGATACGTGTCGCGAGCTGGTCCGCGGACATTTCCAGTGAGAAGAATGCGACCTTGGCGCCGACCGAGTCCTTCGGTGCGATCCCGTCGGCCATGTCGCGCATCCAGCGCCGCGCGGCGTTGAACGCGATGTTGGTGGCGAGCGAGGTCTTGCCCATGCCGGGACGTCCGGCGAGGATCATCAGATCGCTGTGATGCATGCCGCCGATCTTCGCGTTGATCGAATCGATGCCGGTGGTGACGCCCGACAGATTGCCGCCCGAGTTCAGCGCGCGCTCGGCCATCTTGACCGCCGCGGTCGTCGCCTGTGCGAACGACTTCACGGTGTTCTCGGCGCCGCCATCCGCCGCGACCTTGAACAGCTCTTCCTCGGCGAGCTCGATCTGCGCGCGCGGATTGACCTCTTCCGAGGTATCCATCGCGCGGTCGACGAGCGTGCGGCCGACCGAGACGAGCGCGCGCAGCATCGCCAGGTCGTAGATCTGCTGCGCGAACTGGCGCGCGCCGATCAGACCGGCGCCGCTGCCGGTCAGCCCAGCAAGATACGCTGGCCCGCCAAGCTCGCGCATGCCCTCGTCCGCATCGAACATCGGCCGCAGCGTCACCGGGGTCACCAGCATGTCGTTGCCGCGCAGTGTCTTGATCGCCGCGAAGATCCGGCCGTGGACGGGCTCGAAGAAATGCCCGGGCTCCAGCTTGTCGACCAGATCGTCGGCGAGTCGGTTGTCGATCATCATCGCGCCGAGCATCGCCGCTTCGGCCTCGACGTTGCGGGGAAGCTGCTGCGGCTCGGCCACAGCGGGAATGGGGAATGCGAGAGTTGCCATGCCCCGCACCTACGCGATGCGCGCGCGCCGCACCAAGCGCGATCCTGACGGGATGCGGTGGAATGATGGGGATAAGTCGGCGTACGGATCAAGTGACAGGCGATACGACCGCCGCTATCGAACGATGATGGCCGACCCGCGGATCATCGACGTGCAACTCGACGAAACCAGTCTCGGCTGGCGCTCGCCCGACGTCGAGCAGGAGCGGCGGATCGCGATCTTCGACCTGATCGAGGGCAATCACTTCGCACCGCAGCGCGCCTATGCTGACGGCTATGCGGGGCCGTACAAGATCAAGCTCCAGTCGGAGGAAGGACGCCTCGGCATCCATATCCACCGCGAGGACGACACGCATCTCGAGACGCTGGTGCTCGCGCTCGGGCGGTTCCGCCGGCCGATCAAGGACTATTTCGCGATCTGCGACAGCTATTA
>JAYVRZ010000057.1:0-14877 GCA_043775965.1 Sphingomonas sp. | reverse complement strand
CGAGAAGACTGCCGGCAAGGCGCAGGCTGCTGCCGGCAAGGCGAATGATACTGTCAAGACTGCGCTGAAGGACTAGCGCATCGACCAGCCGTACGAGGCTCTGCATTTGCAGGATCGTGCCTCCGGCTATCAAGATTTCAACAGGAGCAACTACATGTCTACCAACTACGACGCTGCCGTCGCGCAGCCGGGGGCAGCTATTGCCGTTCCCCTTCGCTCGCGCATATCCTGGCCTGCGATTTTCGCCGGCGTGGTCATCGCGATCGCCATCCAGCTCGTCCTGGCATTGCTGGGTGCCGGCATCGGTTTCAGCATGGTCGACCCGGTGCAGGGTTCGACGCCCAGCGCCGGCGGCTTCGGGATTGGCGCCGGTCTCTACTGGATCGTCAGCACGGTCATCGCGCTCGGCGCGGGCAGCTATGCCGCAGCACGGGTCGCAGGCGTCCATGACCGTTTCGACGGCGTGGTCCACGGCCTGACGATCTGGGGCGTGACGCTCATCCTGACGCTGTACCTGGTGACGTCCGCAGTCGGTGGCATCATCGGCGGTGCGTTTCGCACGGTCGGTTCGGTCGCCAGCGCAGCGGGCCAGGGCGTTGGTGCGACGGCGCCGACGATCGCCAAGGCAGCAGGCGTCAGCACCGACGATCTTCAGGACCAGGCCTCGGCCTATCTGGATACCGCCCCGACCGATCCGGCGGCCATGACCCCGCAGGAAGCGCAGAAGGAAGTCGCCAAGCAGTTGCCTGATCTTGCCGCCGGTGGTGCCAAGGGCCAGCAGGCCGAGGACCGCATCGTGACGATCGTCGCTGCCCAGCAGAAGATCAGCCGTCCGGAAGCACAGCAGAAGGTCGATGCCGCAAAGGCACGCTTCGTCAAGGCGAAGAACGACACGATCCAGACCGCGAAGTCGGTTGCCGACAGCGCAGCCGGTGGTGCCGCGGGTACCTCGTTCATGGTCGTTGTCGCCCTGCTGATCGGTGCCGCAGCGTCCGCGTTCGGCGGCATCGCAGCAACGCGTCGCCGCGCAGTCGTCCGCGCCTAAGCGATCGACAAAGTCAGGTCCGGGTCGGCGGCGTATTCGTCGCCGACCCGATCATAACGCCTGATCCCAACTCAACGACCGGAAGGAATACTCATGAAGCCTGTAATGATCGTCGCAATCCTGGCCACCGGACTTGCGCTGGCAGGATGCCACACCGTCAACGGCGTCGGCAAGGACGTGAAGTCGGCAGGCACGGCGGTGTCGAGCGCGTCGGGTGAAAACGGCAAGAAATAAGCCGGCTTGCAGCCCCTAGGGTTGCGACGGCACCGTGGCGTCGTTCAAGACCTGGGCTGGATGGGGAGGGGGTGCCGATGGCAGTCCCTCCCTTTCTCGTTGTCCGCCCTATCCGTCCGTGAAAGATATTGGCGGTCGATAACGCGGCAACCCGGCCTGAGTTGCAGTGCCACGGCCGGCTCCGACCGACTGCATAATGCGTTAGGTTGCGCAGGATGTCGGCGGCGGTACTTGCCAGTCGATTATCGGGGCAGCGCTAACCCGTCATCCCTGCAAGGTCGGGCGCTCTGGATGTCCGGCCGCCTGGGCCGACGTCAGTCCTTGGACTTGGCGGGCACGTTCAGAGTCAAGTTGTCGGTATCGCCGTCAAGCGCGTCGAGCGCGCTGGCCAGAAATGCGCCGACGAGATGCTCGCCGTCGATGTCTGCAAGATGCAGCGCGGTGAGAATGGCGTCCTTGAGCGCGGTGGCTCGGGCGTTCGTAGCGTCCATTCAGTTCGGCCGACCGTGACCTGTCATGGTCTCACCTTGCGCCGGATGCCGCGAGCCCGGCTTCCCGGATGGCACGATCACGACAAGGCCGCCGCGGTCATTCATGACCGGAGGTTGCGCGCCGATGATACAGGACGACGAACTTGTCGTGCAGCGACCGGGTAATGCCGTCGGTCGCGATGGCCGCGCGGCGCCGGTGCCATTCCGCACGATCCGCGAAATAGGCACGGTCGTCTGTGCCCTCGTCCGATCCCGTCATTCGGTCTTCGTCGCTCATCGCGGCCATCTCCTATCGACGGGTCCCTACCGGTAAAGGGTCGTCGGCGCGTGATCCGAAAGGACCACCTAACCGGGTAGATTTAGCAGCAGGCCGGTCGGTGGCCCGCTGGTATCGCCGAATATGTGTGCAAACCCACGCTGCGTTTCCTCCGAAACGATCCGTGGCGGAATGAGGGGCGTGCATGGCTCTGCGCCCGACGTATTGATGCCTACCGCATCGTCAACATCGCCGACGGTGTTTGCCGAAGCCGTGATCCGACCAGCTGATAGTCGATCATGACGCCGACATGATCCGAGAGCATGGCATTCCCGCCATCGTGGCCGAACGGTGCGCTCAGGCTCAGCGGACGGATCATCACGGCGTCCGCGGGGTGATACATCAGCCAGTCCTTGGCGCGGCCTGTCGACAGCGCGATGTCGGCGCGCTGCGTCACGCGGCAGGCGGGCGACGTGCGGCACTGCAGCGATCCACCCGTCAGTGTCAGCGATCGGCCGAACATGTGCTGCGCAAAATAGGCTCGGCGTTCGACATCGCGGCCGACGTTGAAATCGCCCGCGACGAGCATCGTCCCGCCGAGCCGCGACACCGCGCCGACGAAATCGCTCAACAGGTCGATCTGCCGCTTGTAGGCATAGAGCGCGCGTGGCTCCGCGACCCCGGTGGCCCCGTTCGAGTTCAGATGCGTGTCGATCACCGTGACCGGACCCATGACGCCGGGGACCGCGATCAGCGCCGCCATCGCGCCCTTGTTGGCAAGGCAGTCATAGCCTGCGCAGACCGGATAGCTGATCCGGCGGACGGCGAGAATCGGATAGTCGGAGAAGATCGCGAGGCCGCTGCCGACATGTTTGCCGATCCCCTCGCCGTACCGCATGCTGCCGGCCGCCACGAACCGACGGTCGTCGGACGTCTCGGCGGGCGCCGCGGCGTCGGCCGGCGCACCGAGCGCGACATAGCGATAGCCTGCCGCCGCGCCGATCGCCTTGGCATCGGGCACGAACGCCTCCTGCAACGCGACGATACCGGGCTGGCGCCCGGCGCTTCGCATCGCGCGCAATTGCGTTGCGATCGCCGACAGCGATGCGGAGCGATCCTCGGCGACCGGCCACGGCACGCCGTGGACGTTGTAGGTCATGACCGAGAGCGTCGCCGCCGCGCGAACCGCGGTCGCCGTGGAGGGAACCGACGTTGCGGACCCCACGAGCGCTGCCAGGCAGGCGACGGCATTGGCGGTGGGTCTCGGCATCGGGTTCATCCTGTTTCCGGAAGTGTTCGAAGTGCGACGTCACCGCTCGGAAGGAACCGCAGGTCGTATTCGCAGATCCTGTATTTTTCCGCGGCGTGTCCGGGTCAGCGCTTGAGCGGCGCGAACGAGAACAGGCCGCTGCGGTAGTTCATCACTACCGTCGTCGGCGTGATCCCGGCATGCGCGACGACCCGCGCCTGATCGGCGGCGGGCTTGGAATGGCCCAGCCGCGGATTGCTGCCGAAGCCGATACCGTCGTGGAGCAGGCTGAAGCCGTGGCCGCCGCTGCGCGCGTGGACGACGCTGAGCGCATAGGTTCCCGCGGCAGGGACACGCAGGCACAGCTGCGCAGGACCGGACGGCGGGACCGGGATCACCGCGCGGCGGAACGTCTTGCCCTGTGCCACGAGGACATTGTCGTCGGCGAGGAACTCGCCCTCGATCGCGGGATAGACTTCCGCGCGCAAATTGCCCGCGCGATCCTTCAAGCCGTCCACGGTCACCAGGATCGCGGGGCCCGGCTCGTGCGGGCGGCACCGCGCCGCGTCGGTCCCGAGCGCAGGGGTGGACGGCGGGATGGCCGCGACCAGTATGAGCGGCAGGATCACTGGACGGGCTCCGGGTTCAGGAGTTCGACGGCGGTCAGCACCGCGCCGAGCAGGAGGTGCGTGACCAGCCACAGTGCGGCGATCATCGTCAGCAGCGCGGCCATGTGGAACGCGCTGCCCACGGTGAAGGCGACCAGCCCCGCGAACACGATGTCCTTGTTGGGCAGCAGCGGCAGGCGCGACACGAGCAGCCGCAGCGTGGCGAGTACCAGCCACCAGGCGAGCGGCGCGGCGGGCAATGCGACCGCCCACAACGCCGCCGACAGGACCGTCGTCGCAACGATGCGGAGCAGGTGGATCACCGCGATCCGGCTCAGTTCCGGACGCGGCAGCGTGAACAGCCGTTTGCGCATGACCAGCGCGACGATCGACGGGATCGCGATGCTGGCGGCCGAAACGATCATCATCTTGGCGTCGGTGCCCAGGTGCAGCGCGGCGAGCGACTGCCAGCTGACCAGCGCGAGCGCGAGCGTACAGGCGTTGGCGACGACTGCCGACAGGATCGACACGTCCTTGATCGTTCCGAACGGGCTGCCGACCAGCGACGCGTGCTTGCGCGCCCAGGCATAGAAATACAGCTCGCCCGAATAGCCCGCGACGATCTCGTTGCTGATCCGCTTGCGCAGCAGCGCGAGGAAGCCGCGTGGCGGCAGCGCCCATAGGCGGCGGTAGATGATCCATTCGCTGGCGGGCATCGCGAGGTAGCCGACCGCGAACAACAGCCAGAACAGCGGCGACCGCGGCACCATGCCGATCACCGCGCGCACGTCGAGGTGACGCAATTGCCACAGGGCCGCGACCAGGATCGCCGCCGATAGCAGCGGGGTCAGGGCGCGCGACGCGAACCCCCTGGTCACTGCGATCGGCTTCAACTGGACCATTGGTACGGGCGAAGCGGTTCGCTGGAGCGCGTCGCTCATGCGGCCCCGCTCCGGGTCGAAGTCCTGCTTGGTGGGCACGGCATTGCCGTGACGGCGGGGGAGCCGGGGTCTGTCATGGCTGTGGGACGCCACCCGATCGCATCATCCGCAGCCGCGATTGGCGAGCCGCTCCAAAAAAAACGGGAACGCGCGGAAAAAATCGGAGATGGGCTGCGGTTCGGCAGGAGCGGTGCCGTCTCCCGGGCATGCAGCTACGCCCTGGGAGTGATATGACGGTGACCGGTTACCCCGCTCCCGCCCTCGATCGGCGCCCCGCCGATCGTCGACTGGTGGTGTCGATCCACGACGTGTCGCCGATGTTCGCGGACCCGATCGAGCGGCTCGCCGAAACAATCGGCGGGATATTGGGCGGCCCGCGTTTCGCGATGCTGGTCGTCCCCGATCACTGGGGCGCCGCGCCGCTCGACCGAGCGCCGGCCTTCGCGCGGCGGCTGCGCGCATGGGCGGATGCGGGCGTCGAGATGTTCCTGCATGGCTGGGTCCACCGCGACACCAGCGACCACCGGAGCGCCGCCGCCGGCTTGAAGGCGCGCTACATGACCGCGGGCGAAGGCGAATTCCTGGGATTGAGCGAGGACGAGGCCGAACACAGGATGCGGCGCGGTCGCGATATGGTCGAGGCTGCGATCGGCCGGCCGGTCGCGGGCTTCATCGCCCCTGCCTGGCTCTACGGCGCCGGTGCGATGGCGGCACTCAAGACGTGCGACTTCGCGCTGGCGGAGGATCATTTCAGGGTTTGGCGGCCGGCAACCGATGCGGTCGTCGCGCGCGGGCCGGTCGTCACCTGGGCCAGCCGGTCGACCGCGCGCACCGCAAGTTCGCTCGCGGTCGCCGCGGCCGCGCGCGTGCTGCCGGACTGGCTGCCGACGCTGCGGGTCGCGGTGCACCCCGGCGACGTCACGAAGGAGTCGTTGATGACGAGTATCGATCGGACGATCCGGTCGCTGTCGGCGCGTCGCACGGTGGCGCGTTACGCGGATCTGCTACCGGAAGCGGCTGACTTACTGGCTACAGGGGCCGATCTACTGCCGAACGAGGGGGCATCGTCATGAAGATCGTCGATGTCTGCGCTTTCTACACGCCCGGCGGCGGCGGCGTCAGGACCTATGTCGACCGCAAGCTGGTGGCATTCGCCGAGCGCGGGCACGAGATGGTCGTGGTCGCGCCGGGCGAGCGCGACGGGCTGGAGCACCGGGGGCCGAATGCGACGATCCGCTGGGTGCGGTCGCCGCGGTTCCCGCTCGACCGCTCCTACCGGTATTTCTCCGATCGTGCGGCGTTGCACCGCGTGCTCGACGAGGAGGACCCCGATCTGGTCGAGGTCTCGTCGCCGTGGCGCAGCGCGTCGATCGTCGCGGACTGGCGCAGCGAGCGGCGGGCGCGGGCGCGGCTGTCGCTGATCGCACATGCCGATCCGCTCTCGGCCTATGCCTATCGCTGGTTCGAAGGGGTCGCCTCGACGCAGACGGTCGATCGCGCGTTCGACTGGTATTGGCGGCACCTGCGCCGCCTGGACCGACGGTTCGATCTTGTGGTCAGCGCAAGCGACAGCCTGACCGGGCGGTTGCGCGGCGGCGGTCTGCGCAAGGTGCTGACCGATCCGATGGGCGTCGAGCCCGGCCAGTTCTCGCCGGCACTCCGCGATGCGACGGTGCGCCGCGACATGCTGGCCTTGTGCGGGCTGTCGGAGGACGCGCTGCTGTTGATCGGCGTCGGCCGCCATGCGCCCGAGAAGCGCTGGCCGATGGTGGCGCAGGCGGCGACGATCGCCGGCACGCACACGCCGGTCGGGCTGGTGATTGTCGGCGGCGGATCGCGGCAGCGCCCGGTGATCGACGCGATCGCCGGCAATCCGCATGTCCGGCTGCTCGAACCGACCACCGATCGGCCTGCGCTGGCGCGGATGATGGCCAGCGCCGACGCGCTGATCCACGGCTGCGAGGCCGAGACCTTCTGTTTCGTCGCGGCCGAGGCGCTGGCGTCCGGCGTGCCGCTGATTGCGCCCGATCGCGGTGGCGCGGCCGACCTCGCGCGCGCCGGCGGGGAAGCCGGCTGGGGGGGGAGCGGGGGGATAGTGTACCAGTCGGGCAACGCGCAGTCCGCGGCGGACGCGATCCTGACTGCCGCCCGCACCCGTTCCGCTCCCCGCGCCGTGCGACCGGTCCGGACGATGGATCATCATTTCGACGACCTGCTCGCGCTGTATGCGCAGGACGTCCCCACCAGCAGAGAAGGATCCTGGCGATGACCGCGTCCAGCCTCGCGCTTGCAGACCATGTCGTCGTCGATATGCCGACCGAGACGCCGACGGTACACTCGGTGCCGCGCGGCGCCTGCGACTTCGGTGGCGACGGGCGCATCGTCGATGGCCTGGCGAGCGGTCGATCGGCGTTCGCCTGTCCGCTCTTCTATGCCGCCGTGCTGGCCAGCCCGGTGCTGTTCGTCGCGGTCGCAGTCATCCGGCTGTTCCGTCTGATCGCCGAACCTTGGGGGCGCCGATCATGACCGTGGCCGACCGCGACGCCCTCGCGAAGATCCCGGCGGTCACGGCGATATTCTGGATCATCAAGATCCTCGCGACGACGCTGGGCGAAACGGCGGGCGATACCGTGAGCATGTCGATGAACCTCGGCTACCTCACCGGCACCGCGATTTTCGTAGCGATCCTGATCGTGCTGGTCTGGCGCCAAATTGCCGCCGAGCGGTACCGCCCGTTCCTGTACTGGGCGACGATCATCGCATCGACGACCGCGGGGACCACGCTGGCCGACTTTGCCACCCGCTCGCTTGGGATCGGCTACCCCGGCGGTTCGCTGATCCTGCTCGCCTGCGTCGCCGCATCATTGTGGCTGTGGCACCGCACGCTCGGATCGGTGTCGGTCGCGACCGTTCACGAGCCGCGCGCCGAACTGTTCTACTGGGTCACGATCACCTTCTCGCAGACGCTGGGCACTGCGCTCGGCGACTGGACCGCGGATACCGGCGGGCTCGGCTATGGCGGGGCGGCGATCATATTCGGGGCGTTGCTGGCCTTCATCGCCGTGCTCTATCTCTGGACGGCGGTCGACCGGGTGCTGCTGTTCTGGAGCGCGTTCATCCTGACGCGACCGCTCGGCGCGGCGGTCGGCGACCTGCTCGACAAGCCGATCGATCGCGGCGGATTCGCGTTCAGCCGCCCGCATGCCTCGGGCGTGCTGGTCGCTGCGATCGTCGTGCTCGTGCTGGTCTGGCCGCTTTACCCGTCGGGCGGATCGAAGCGCGCCATTTCTCGCGCGACCTGATCGCGGCAAGGCACTAGGACCGGATGGCCGTGCGCGATGCGCGGCGCCCCACCTTGGAGCAGTGCCGTAGCCGACGCCGACACGACCCATCCCGCCGGCCTGTCGGCGGTCCTCGCGGCAAACCGCGCGCAGCTCGTCCGGTTCTTCACCGGGCGGACGGGAAGCGCCGCGGAAGCCGAAGACGTCGTCCAGGAAATCTGGCTGCATATCGCCCAGCTTTCCGGGGGCTCGACGGCAGGTCCTTCCACGGGCCTGGCGACCGGACCGATCGCCAATCCGCTCGCCTATCTGCACCGTATCGGCATGAACATCGTGCTCGACCGGGTGCGCGCCCGCGGCCGTCGCGAGCGTCGTGACGCAGGGTATGTCGAAACCACGACCGCGGTCATGGGGGTCGAGGCGATCGACGATTCGCCCTCGGCATTCGATGCGGTCGTCGGACGGGAACGGGTGGCGCGCTTGGCTGGCGTGCTGGCGGGGCCGCCTGAAGGTGCGATGCGGGTCTTTCGGCGGCATCGGATCGACGGCGCGTCGCACGCGGAGATCGCCGCGGAACTGGGGATCACGCGCAGCGCGGTCGAAAAGCACATCGCGGTCGCGCTGAAGCATCTTCGAAAGGCGCTCGATGATTGATCGCATAGCCGAACTGCGGTTCGTCATCGGCGGTGGCGTCTATCAAGCAGGTGGGGGGGATCCGCCGGAAGGGAGGGCATCATGACGCACGCACGCACGACGATCGATGCCGCTGCCGCCTGGCACGCGCAGCTCGACTCGCCTGACATGGCATGGGAGGCGTTCGGCGACTGGCTCGCCGCGGACGCGTCGCACCGCGACGCCTATGATGCGATAGCGCTGCTCGATGCCGAGATCGGCGCGGCCGCTCCGGCGCTCGCGACACTGCTTCCGGCCAATGATGATATCTCGGATCCGACCGCGATCGCATCGCCGCCGAACGCGAGGTGGCGCTGGGCCGGTCTCGGAATCGGTGGTGCGCTGGCAGCGTCGCTTGCGGTGCTGATCGTCGCGCCGTCCACCGAAAGTGTGGCGCAGGTCTATGTCACGGGGCGCGGCGAGACCCGTTCGGTGCGCCTTGCCGACGGCAGCCGGATGCAGATCGACCGTGGGTCGCGCGTGGCGGTGTCGGGCGGGCGCGCACCGCTGGTCGAGATCGCGCAGGGCGCCGCAAGCTTTTCCGTGCGGCACGATCCGTCGCGGGTGCTGATGGTGCGTGCTGGCGGATACGAGATACGCGACCTCGGCACGCGGTTCGACGTCGTCAGCGCGCGAGGCCGCGTCGCGGTGACCGTGGCGGAGGGCATGGTCAGCGTGACGCCCAGCGGCGGCGCGGCGGCCAATGCGACCGTGCTGAAAGCGGGGCAGGGGCTCGACATCGTGCCCGACAAGCAGATCGCCCAGCGCCGCAACATCGATCCCGGCCATGTCGCAGACTGGAGCGATGGTCGGCTCGATTACGACGGTGCGCCGTTGGGACTGGTTGCCGCCGACATCTCGCGGTATGCCGACGCCCCGCTGGTGGTCGACCCATCCGCGGCGAACCTGCGCTTTTCCGGGGTATTGACGATTGGTGACGGATCGCGGCTCGTCGATCAGCTTCGGGCAGTCCTGCCGATACGCGTTCGCCGCGTCGGTGGCGTCGTTCATCTGGGCAGCACCGGCACGCGCTGAGCGACCGGCGTCCGCCGGCCAGGTCATAACGATCCCGGCCGGGACATTGCGGAGCGCACTCGACGCGTTGGCGCGCCAGACGGGCATCTCGATCGGCATGGCAGGCGCATTGCCCGAGCTTCGCGTTCGCAGGATCGATCATGCCGGCGATGTCGCGCAGGCACTGCAACGGATCCTGTCGGGCAGTCGCCTGCACGCCGTCCGAGTCGATGCGCGCACTTGGCGTATCGAACCGGACGCCGCCCAAGCATCCGCATCCCGCAGAACCAGTTCACCAGCACCAACGCTCGCCTCGGGGGACATCATCGTCATCGCCAGCAAGCGCGACGAACGCCTGTCCGACCTGCCCGCATCGATCAGCATAGCCGGCGGCACCGCGCTCGGCAGGCTGGCCGGACGGCGCGGCCTGGTCGATGTGATGGCAAGCACCGACAGCGCATTCTCGACCAACCTCGGCCCGGGCCGCGACCGCATCTTCCTGCGCGGCGTCGCGGACAGCGCGTTCAACGGGACCAGCCAGTCGCTCGTCAGCCTGTATCTCGACGATGCGCGGATCGGCTACGCCTCGCCCGATCCGGACCTACGCCTGGTGGATGTCGACCGCGTCGAGGTTCTGCGCGGGCCGCAGGGTACGCTCTACGGCACCGGCGCGCTGGGTGGCGTGGTGCGTATCGTCACGGTCGCGCCCGATCTCGATCGCCTGTCCGGCACAGTCGCGGTCGAGGGGACCGGGATCACGAACGGCGCATTGGGAGGCGCCGTCGAGGGCATTCTCAACCTGCCGATCGTCACGGATACGCTCGCGCTGCGTGCGTCGGGATGGACCGAGACGATGCCCGGCTGGATCGACGACACCGGCCGCGACCGGCGCGACGTCAACCGGACGCGACGGATCGGCGGACGTGCCGCGCTGCGCTGGGCGATCGGTGGGGGCTGGAGCGCGACCCTCAGCGGCGTCGCGCAACGGATCGATGCGCGCGACAGCCAATATGCGACCAGCGGCTTGTCCCGGTCGACCCTAATCGCCGAGCCGCAGGATAACGACTTCACCTCCGGAACGCTGACCATCAGAGGCCCGATCGGCAAGCTCGATGTGCAGGCTACAACGGCCTATATCGATCAGCAATTCGGCAGCACCTATGACGCCAGTATCTTGGCGCCGTCGCTCGGCGTGTCCGCCCCGCTGGCCTATGTCGAGGATCGGTCGGCCACCCTGTTGTCGCAGGAAGTGCGAGTCAGCGACCCCACCGCGCGGCACCCGTGGATATTGGGCGCGACGATCCTGCATTCGACGAGCCGCCTCGACGGCCGTTTCATTCCCGTTGGCGGGACGTCGACGATCGCCGCGCGCCGCGACGAAGAGGACGTGACGGACATCGCCCTGTTCGCCGAGGGGACGCAGCGACTGAGCGAGGCGTTCGATTTCAAGCTGGGCCTCCGCGGCTTCTCGACCGTCAGCCATCTCGAACAACGCGGTCCGGACCGCGAGCGCGAAAATGCCACTCGGCTCGGGGTGACACCCAGCGGGACCCTCAGCTGGCACCGCGACGATCTCGGGCTGGTCTGGCTGCGCTACGCCAGCGCGTTACGCCCGGCCGGGGTCAGTCGAACCGCCGAGCCGACCGATCGACGCATACCGGGCGACGAACTGCAGAGCCTCGAACTCGGCTGGCGTGTCCGGTTCCTGCAGGATCGCCTCGACTTCCACGGCGCGGTGTTCGGATCGACCTGGGAGCATCTGCGGAGCGATACCGTCGGCGCCGACGGCCTGCTCGGTACTGTCGATGCGGGCAACGCGGTCAATTGTGGGGTCGAACTCGGCGGCCAGATGATGCTGGCGCCGGTGACGCTCGATTTCGGCGCCACACTGCAACGCGCCCGCCTGACGTCGTCGTCGGCGACCGCGGGCCTGGATCGCGACGACCGACGCCTGCCGGTGGTGCCGGACATCTCGTCGCGTCTCACGGCGTCGAAAAGCTTCGATGCTTTCCGGCTGCCGGCGTCGGTCTACGCAACCGCGCGCTATACCGGACGGACGCGGCTGAGCTTCGATCCGCTGCTCGATCGACCGGCCGGCGACTACGCGACGATCGACACCGGCGTGGCGGTCAACAAGGGCGCAGGGCGGTGGTCGCTCGACATCACCAACCTGCTCGACAGTCGTGGCAACAGCTTCGGGTTCGGCAATCCGTTCACCCTGGCCGCCGGCACGCAGACCGTGCCGATCCGGCCAAGAACCGCCACGCTAAGGTTCGCGATAGGTCTATAGGGCCGAGAAACGCATCTGCGACGGCAATCCCGGCCTTGGGTAGGCGTGGAGTGGATCGAGATTGCTCGGCAGACAGTTTAGGACGTATTCCGAAGTCTTGAGCGAAACCATCAGGGACGATCGCGATGCGTGAAAAAGCCGGCAGTCTCGGCAATGTGCAGTATCCCACCTCGGTCGAGCGCCGAGGGAATCGCGAACTCGTCGTAACGCGGACGTTCAACGCGCCGCCCGGCACCGTGTACCGCGCCTGGAGCCAATCGGAACTGTTCCGGCGCTGGTGGGTGCCCCGCTCGGCAGCTGGCGTGTCGCTCGTATCGTGCGAGATGGACGTCCGAACCGGAGGGACATACCGGCTGGAGTTCGGCACCGGTGGATCGGATACCATGGCCTTTTATGGCAAGTATCTCGAGGTGGTGCCGAACGAACGCATCGTCTGGACGAACGATGAGGGTGAAGAAGGCGGTCAGGGCGAAGAGGGTGCCGTCACGACCGTGACCTTCGGAGACCAGGGCGGCGGGACGCTGCTGACTTTCCACGAAATATATCCGTCCGAGGAGGCGCTCGAGGAAGCGCTACGGGGCCCGGCGTCCGGACTGCCCGAGCAGCTGGAACAGCTCGACGGTCTGCTTGCGAGCATGAGCGAGTAGCAGTTTCGGGCGTCCGAAAAGCGAGCGTGCCACTGCGAAGCTGCCGGGCGCCGCGAAGGGCAGGGCGCAGGATACCGCCCCTAAGGCTGCACCGGACTTTCGCGTGGGTCGGGCCGATAAACCCCTGTTCGGACCGCCGCACTAGGACGTAGATGACCGCGTCCGAATCCCCGGCCAGGCGGCAGACCCTGAACGCAATCTCGTTTCTCAAATGGATCCGCCGCCGCGTCCGCGCGAGCGAGGCCGCGTTCATCGTGCTGGCGACGCTCGTCGGGGCGGGGGCAGGGCTGTTCAGCGTGCTGCAGGGGGCGATCGCCCGAACGCTGCAGCATGTCCTGTTCGGCCTGTCGTCGGCCGGACGACTGAGCGCATTGCCGGCCTTGCCGCTCGCCACGCTCGTCGTGCTGCCGATCGGCGGCGGCGTGCTCGCCGCCTTCTCCTGGGCGACGCAGTCGCGCAAACGTCGCATGGTCGATGCGGTCGAGGCCAATGCGCTCCACGGCGGCCGCATGTCGGTGCCCGACAGCCTGGTGATCTCCGGGCAGACGATGCTGTCCAACGGCTTCGGCGCTTCGGTCGGGCTCGAGGCGGCCTATGCACAGCTCGGCGGCGCGCTCGGCTCGGTTGCCGGCCGCGTGTTCAACCTGCGCCGGGCCGACCTGCGCAATCTCGTCGGCGCCGGCACCGGGGCGGCGATCGCGGCGGCGTTCGGCGCACCGCTCGCCGGTGCGTTCTACGCGTTCGAGATCGTCATCGGCGCCTATACCCCGACCGCGCTCGCTCCCGTGGTCGCGGCGGCGCTGGCCGGCACGCTGGTCGCGCACCTGCTCGGCATCCAGCCCTATGTGATCGACTCGGTCGCGACGATGCCGACCGAGACGCATCATTACCTGATCTATGCGGGCCTCGGCGCGCTGTGTGCCGGGATCGGCATCGTTCTGATGCGCGCGGTGGCGCTGGTCGAAAGCGCGACACGGCGCGCGAAGCTGCCGGAATGGGCGCGTCCGGCAATCGGCGGGCTGGTCCTTATCCCCGTCGCCCTGGTCTCGCCGCAGGTGCTGTCGGCGGGCCACGGCGCGCTCCATGCCGATCTCGCAATCGGCGCGCCGCTGGCGTTTATCGCCACGATCTTCCTGGCGAAATGCGCGGCATCGATCGTATCGCTCGGCTTTGGCTTTCGCGGCGGGTTGTTCTTTGCATCGCTGTTCCTGGGGACGCTGGTCGGTCACCTGTTCGCGGGCAGCTTGGCGCTGGCGATCGGTCACGACGTGGTCGATCCGCGCAACGCCGCCCTGGTCGGCATGGCGGCGCTCGCGGTCGCGGTAGTCGGCGGGCCGATGACGATGGCGATGCTCGTGTTGGAGGCGACGCACGACTTCGCGTTGACCGGGGCGGTACTGGCGGCCGCGCTGGTGTCGTCGACGATCGTCCGCGAGACGTTCGGCTACAGCTTCTCGACGTGGCGCCTCCACTTGCGCGGCGAGACGATTAAGAGCGCGCGCGACGTCGGCTGGGTGAAGACGCTGACCGCCGGGCGGATGATGCGCCGCGACGCGAAGGCGATTTCGGCCGCGACGACGATCGCCGAATTCCGCCGCCGCGTGCCGCTCGGGGCGACCAGCCGGACGGTGCTGGTCGATGCGGACGATCGCTATGCCGGCATCGTCCAGACCCCGACCGCCTATGCCGAGGGTCTTGATCCGCAATCGTCGGTCGGCGCGGTCGCGATCAATGGCGACGCCGCGCTGACGCCGATGATGGACATCGCAGAGGTCATGCGCCGCTTCGACGCCTCGAACGCCGACGAACTCGCCGTCCTCGACGAGGATCGCCACGTGCTGGGTATCTTGTCGGAATCCTTCGTGAGACGGCGCTACGCCGAAGAACTCGAAAAGGCGCAACGCGACCTGTTCGGGGAACGGTAAACCTACGCTGCCAACGCCGTTGCCCCCATCGCGAGTGCCATCGCGACCATCATCACGTTCTCGGTCAGCGACACGAAGCCGAGCGGCACGTTGCTGCCGCCGCCGACGCACGCGCATTTGAGATCGCGCTTGTCGATATACACCGCCTTGAACACCGACACCCCGCCGATCCCGCCGATGACCAATGCGACCGGCACCGAAAGCCAGGTCAGCACGCCGGCAAG
>JAYVRZ010000056.1:0-14116 GCA_043775965.1 Sphingomonas sp. | reverse complement strand
AGCGACGTCGGCACGACGTATAAGCGCGCCCTTCGAAGATTTCATCTATCTCGGGACGACTTCGTCCCACTGCATTTCAGGCTATTTACGCTGATCGACTGCCTCTCTAACTGAGCCGTCCTCGATATACCATTGAGGACGGTTCAATGCGTAAACCCCGTGACTATGATTCGGACATGAAGGCGTTACGCGAACGCGCCCAGTTGCTGAAAGCCCGCAAGGTGCAGCAGCTTGGCGAGCTGGTGATCGCGACCGGCGCCGATGCCCTGCCGATCGAACAGCTCGCCGGTGCCCTGCTTGCCGCAGTCGACATAAAAGACGCGGTTGTCCTGAAGGGATGGGAAGAGCGCGGCGATGCGTTCTTTCGATCGAGGACACGGCGCACTGCGCGCGGCAATCGGGACCACACGCGCGGTCCTTCGCCGAACGGCAACAGCACGAAACCGACTGGCAGCGAGGCAGGCACGCCGTGACCTGCGCGACTGGCAGGTGAAGCGCCGCGAGCGCACGCACCAACTGATCGAACTGGGCGGCCTGGTTGCAACAGCCGGACTGATCGAGGCCACCGATGACGATCGTGCGGTCATCTTCGGTGCGCTTGTCGACATCGCCGCACGCCTGCGATCTGACGATGCTGCACAGCTGATCCTGCTCTGGCGTCGACGGGGACAGCGTGCCTTTACCGATATGGCACAAGCAAGAAGCGAGACTGGCGCGCGCTCCTGATCGACAGCACCGATAGATCGATTATGGATGTTCTAGACCAATGCAGCGCCAGTACGCGCCGAATCCAGGAAATATGATGTCTGACGACGCTCTACCCGCAACCACATACACGCTGAGTGCCGTCGAACTGGCCACCGACCTGACGATCGCGTGGCTCGGCAATCCGAACACGCGCATCTCGGCGGATGATGTGCCGGCGTTTCTTCAGGCGATGCATGATACCGTCACCGCGCTTGGTAGCGATACGTCGGCGGAAGCACCCGGCGATGCACCCGCACCGGCATTCGAGCCCGCGGTATCGGTGCGCAAGTCGCTGGCGTCGAAAGACCACATCATCTCGATGATCGACGGCAAGCCGTACAAGGCACTGCGCCGCCACCTGTCGACCAACGGCCTGACGCCCGAAGAGTATCGTGCGCGCTACAATCTGAAATCCGACTATCCGATGGTCGCGGAAAGCTATTCGGAAAGCCGCCGCGCGATGGCGAAGAAGATCGGCCTGGGCCGCAAACCAGCGCCGGACGCCGCCCCGGCAGACACGACGACGGAGGCAAAGCCTGCACCGCGCAAGCGGCTCAAACTCGCCTGATCCGGATGCCGTGGCTGGAGCGCAGCCACGGCATTCCGTTTCACTGCCGCAGACTGATCGATCCGTCGGCGTCGGTCTGCGCTTTCAGCGGCAGCACGGCGGTGACCGCGGCGGCAAAGCTTCGGGCGTCGCCCGTATCGACGGTGCCGCTGATGCGCGCGTCGGCGAACCCCGATGCATCGAGCCGAACGGGCGTATCGACGTAGCGATTGACGGCAGTGATAGCGTCCTGAAGCGTCATCCCGTCGAGCACGATCCGGCCGCGTGTCCATGCTGTCGCGGGCTCCGTATCGACAGCCTTGATGGGGCTGATGCGCCCGCCGTTCAGCGACAGCGCCTGCCCGGCGCGTAAGCGCGCGACCGGGCGGTCATCCGCACTGACGCGCACACTGCCCTCGACCAGCGTGACGTCGACCGTGTCACCGTTGCGATGCACATCGAATTGCGTGCCCGTCGCCAGTACCCGCGCGCCGCCAGCATCGACGCTAAAGGGGCGCGCGGCATCATGGGCGACGGTGAAATAGGCTTGCCCGTGGTCGAGCGAAACGCGGCGCGCACCATCGACGAACTTCACCGTCATGGCTGTATCGGTATCAAGCATCACGCGTGATCCATCGGCCAGCATCAGCTTGCGCTGTTCGCCGATCCGGGTCGCGTATCGATCGCCCCCCGCAGGCCATTCAGCGATCAGGGTGACGCCCACGACGAGGAGCCCAACCGCGGCTGCGGCCAAAGTGCCAATCGAAATGCCGCGATTGCTGGAGCGATGCGCTGGACGGTTCATGGCCTGCGCGGTTGCCGCCAGGATGGCCGGGCGATCGGCGAGGCTGCCGACCTGATTGTAGAAACGATCGACGGCGATGTACGCGTCGCGGTTCCCCTCGATCCGCCGCCACGCGAAGAACTCTTCGAGCGTCCGCGCGGACACGGGCAGCGTCTGGAGCCGCGCATACCAGTGCGCCGCCTGCGCCCGCGCGTCGTCGCCGCTCACGCCATTGTCATTCATGTATCTGTGCCGCCGCCTAGTCGCGCAGTCTGCTCATGCAATATGCCAACGCTTTGCCCATCCGCCATTCGACGGTCTTGACCGATATACCGAGGGTCGCTGCGATCTCAGCGTTGGTCATATGCCGGAAACGGCTCAGGACGAAGACGTCACGCAGTTTGTCGGGCAGGTCGAGCACGATGCGCTCCAGTTCGAGAACCGCCTCCTGCTCGTTCATGCCATGACTGTCACCACAACCTTGGCTGGCGGTGGTGGTCCTGGAATGCTGCTCGCGAACCGCCTCGCGCCGCTTACGATCCCGAAACAGGTTGAGGGCAGTCTGTGACAGGAAGGCTTTGGGATGCTGGATGTCGTCCGCCTTATGTCCAGCGGCGCGGATCCAAGTATCCTGGACGATATCGTCGACATCGGTCGGCTGGCCGCGCATTCGGCGCGTGACCAGGGCACGGAGCCACTCCGCATGGTCCCGGTAGAGCAATTCGATCGCGCGCCAGCCCGGCGCCGCATCGCCTACAGTCAGCGGGATGTCGCTGTTCGATCCAGACACGCTTGATCCCCATCCGCCAGGAAAGGATATGGAAAAACGGCATATGACATAATGGCATTTAGATCAATGCTGGATGCCAAAGACGATCTTCAGCGACGAGAACATGGTGGTCGTAGAAGTCGTGAAAACTGCGCGGATTGCAGCCGGCTTAAAGCAAACCGATTTAGCCGAGCGCATTAATAAGGATCAAAGCTGGGTCAGCCTCGTGGAAGGCTCGCAGCGCCGTCTGGATGTGGTGGAGTTCATCAAACTGGCCCAAGCCCTCGACATTCGCCCATCAATTATGCTCGACGAAATCGTCGAGAAGATTGCCCGATCTGAGCGATAATGATGACCGATCTCGTCGATTGAGATATCCAAATTAGACGATCTAGTACGGACATATACAACGCCGAGGCCGGGGTTCCCGGCGTTTGGTACTTGTATGGCAACCGATGCCTGAGAGGCGATCGCCATCTTGCGATACAAGCCCGCGCGCACGGACCAAAACTTTCCCGAAACAAACAACCGAACGAAGAGAAAAGCACGCGCCTTCCAAAACATAGCCACGGCAATATTCCGAAAAATAAATTGACCGCCGCAATTCCCCAGAAAGTAGCGTCGTGACCTCAAGAGGTATATTGGCGCCACTAGATCGGCACTGAGTTCATATATTGCCATCATTGACACTTCCAATCTTACATTTCAGATCTGCCGCCGGTGAGTGTTTAGGCTCACTAAGTACAGGAGACTGTCATGCAGACTGACGCACCTGACCGCATTCTTCGTCTTGGCGCCGTGCTCAACCGTACCGGTCTGACCCGGTCGACATTGTACCGGAAAATTCAGACCGGCACGTTTCCCAGGCAGGTCCGCATCGCGACACGCTGCACAGGGTGGCGCGAGTCCGCGGTCAGTGACTGGATGCGCAACCCGATGTTCTACAGCGTCGACGAGCACGCGGGCGATTAGGGCAACGGCTGTCGGATCGCGCCGAACCGAGCTCCCATCCTGCGGCGGCGAGCGCAGCGAGCCCGCCACGTTGTTCGAATGATACCGATAAGGCGCACCAAACCAAGGCATTGCCTGCCACGCCGAACGCAAGAAGGCGCCACGCGCGCCTTCAGCTAATAGGCCTGTCGATCATGCGGCCATGTCATGCCGGTCATCGCCCGTCGCCTCCGCACGGAACGCCAGCAGATAGTCCGCCGCCTTGCTCGCCTGACTGGCGGCGCGAAAGACCGCGCGGGAATCCTCGCGAAGCACGTCCAGCCATGCACCGATATAGTCGGCATGGCGCACGGTTGGCACGATACCGAGTTCGGCGCAGGTGAACGCGCTGCACATCTCGGCGACCAGCTCCTCGCGGGCATAGGAGGCACTGCGCGGCGCCCCCTTTTGGTCGCGGTCGAGCCGGGTGGGGTGTCCGGTCCAGTGGCCCATCTCATGCAGTGCGGTCCGGTAAAAATTCACCTGATCGTGGAAGGTTTGCTGTGGGGGCAGCTGGATGCGATCCGCGGTCGGCATGTAGAACGCCTTGTCGCCGCCGATGCCGATCTGCGCGCCGGTCGCGGCCATCAGCGCCTCCGCACACTCGATGGTCTCGCGCTCGCCGAGGAACGTCCCGCCGCCAACCGACAGCGCGTCGGGCAGCCCCTCGCACTGGTCGACATTGAAGACGGTGAACCGCTTGAGGAACGCCACCTGCCGGCGATGCTCGTCACTTGCGGCGGTGATGGGTTTGTCGCGCTCGTCCTTGGGTGTGAAGCGGTCGGCGTAACAGATGGTCGTGCCGGTCTCGCCTTTCCGCACATTGCCGCCCAGCGCCTGCGCCTGTTTGTAGGTTAGCCACCCCTGCGTCCCGAATCCGCGCTCGAAAACGGTCGCCCACAGGATCAGGACGTTGATCCCCGAATAGCGCCGCCCGGTCCCGGCGTTGCGCGGTAGCCCGCTTTCCAGCTCCGATCCGTCCCATGGCTGCACCCACGGCACCCGCCCCGCCTCCAGCTGCGCGATGATGCGGTCGGTGACCTCGGCGTAGAGCGTGCCGGTGGTTTTGGTCGTGATGTCCTTTGCCATTGTCCTCACTCCTTGATATCACCGCAACCGGCGCCGGAATGGCGGGGGTGGGCGGCAGGAGCGAACCGGCAGTCCCGCTGGAGCGGAGGGCTGCACCCGAAGGGCCGAAACGGAGTGGAGGACATCGGCGCAGCCGATGTTGCGACCCGCCGCGGCGGGACTAGAGGGCAGCGACGCCCACCCCCGCTATCCGACGCGCGGTAGCGCGACGCCGGCCGTGCGCAGCGCGGCCGTCCGCATGTCGGGCAACGCCCGACCAAGCGTTAGCGATCGTCACGGCCCTGACGACGAGACACCGTCAGGCGGCTCGTGGAGCGGCAGCGAAATAGAACGCGCCCCCGCGCCAGCGCGGGGACGCCCCGGCCAAGCCGACGCCAACCTGCCCGTCCTACGGACCGTGACAACGCAGCTTCACGCCGTCGAAGGTGCCATCGCGGTCTCTGCCCATGGTCCGGTGCGGTTCACGATCGGCCGCAACATCATGCGAAACCCGCCTGCCGCACCGGATCGCCACGAACGGGTCAGTCCGACGCCCAGACCTCGTTCAGGATCCGTGCGGCCAGCGCGGCCTTATCCTGCGGAAGAAACCGACCATAATGCTGTGCCACCATCTCCGGGGTATCCTGGATGGCGTAGCTCGCCTGCTCGAACGATCCGGTCGTCTTCAGGACATGGGTAGCGAGGACATCGCGGACATTGTGCGGGCCATGCGGCAACAGCCCTGCGATCGCCCCGCGCTTCGTATAGGGATTGTAGATGCCGTATCGCTGGATGATCAGCCGCCAGGCTTCGTAGAATGTCGCCGAGTCATAGGCGGCGTCGCGCGACGTCCGCTTGACGGTCTTCACGAAGAAGGTTTTGGGATCGTCGGCCGCCGCGAGCAAGACCGGCCGATGCTGCGCGATATACGCGTCGATATGGCTGTACAGGGCATCGAGATCGGGCAGCAGCAGCCGGAACGGCTGGCCACCGAAGAAGGACGAATTCGCATTCTTGAAGGCGTTCGACGGGATATGGACTTCCCATTTCGCCTCGCGGACGTTCCAGCGCAGCTCGCCCCGCTTGAGCATCTCGAGCTGGCGATCGGACCGCGGCGTAGCGCCGCGCGGGCAGAACAGCAGCTGCCGCAGGTTCTTCTGGCGGACGCCGAGATGGAGCCCCAGTCGCAGCATGAGCAGGCCGCGCACGACCTCCGCGGCCGCTCTGGGAGAACGGCGCGCGTCCGGAATCCGACCAGCGATCTCCGCGGTGATCTGCCGGTAGGTCGCCAGCGGGCGGTCCGTCTCGAGGATGGCCAGGATCGGCTCGAACGGGTCGCGGTGCACACGGACCACGCGCTGGATGTCCTTTGCCCGCCGCAGGCAGTGATCATGAGCCCCGTCGCACAGGCCGTCCCAGTCGGCCCGCGCGTGCGCGACATCATCCTCGGTCACCAGGCCGTCGATCACCGCAATGTCGGCCGCGATCGCAGGGCGCTGCCGCAGCCAGCCGGTTTCGCGGCGGGTGAGCGCCAAGCCGAGCGCCAGCATGTTGGCTTCCCAGTTCGTGTAGAAACCGCGCTTGGCCTCGCGCCAGGTCAGATACCAGTCCCAGACAGACGGCATGGCCAGCAACCCGAGTGTGAGCCGGTCGGCCGGCACGCCCAGACCACCGATCGGTGACGCGGGATCGGCGGCCATGGCGCCGAACAGCAGACCGAGATGCTCGACCTTCTGCGCAACCGTCTCGTCTCCCCAGACGCCCGCCCGCTTGCTGCCGATCGCGGTGAGGGTGGCGGTCTTGAACAGGATCAGGTCGGCCACTTCGCGGATCAGCCGCGGCGGCGCGCGCAGGCCGTCGACCATCTGGTGCTGAGCCGCATCGTTCCAAGCCCCCCGGCCAACGCTGTCGAGTGGCGGGAACCGCAGACCGTAGCGATGCTTAATGGCTTCGGCTTGATAGCGGCGATAGTCGGTTGCACCGGACACGATGACGGTCCTGACCCAGTCGATGATCTCGGCGCGCTCGACAGGAGGGCGCTGGTCGAGATCGTCGGGCAGGTGCCAAGCGATGCGTCGCCGCTCTGAGTCGGAGATGTCAGCCAGCCTGTGACCCCGCGGCGCCTTTGCCGCCGCGGTCAGCTTCTTGCGGAAATAGCCGGCGGGCAGACGATAGCGCTGCTCGACGCGCCCGAGGACCTCGAAGCTGCGAAGCGTCGCCGGCAGCTTGCGGCCGAACTTCCAGTCCTGGAACGTCTTGCGATCGAAGGGCTCGCCCGATGCGATGACCGCGCGGTGGAGATGGTGACAGCTGTCGCCATGCCGTTCGAGGTGGAGGGCAAACGCCTCGGGGAATGTCGGCGGGTCGACCCATGTAAGGGCGAGAGGCTGCGGAAACGCGACGATCGCGCGTGGCTTTCGGCCGCGTGTCTTCTGACCGCACGGCGCGTCCGGCTGGGCAATGGCGGCGTGCGTGAGGGTAAGGGAATCAGAGCATGTAACGGTAACGGGCAAGAACAATCTCCTGAGCAGGGATCTGCTCAGGCCGAGACGCCTGATAGGGCGTGTTTCTCTAACGTCTCGCCACCAAGTGCGGCGTTCCACCTGCGGCACCGCCGGTCGCGCCTCTCAGAGAAATACGTAACCCTGGTCCGATACGGCCGACACCGGCGGCTCGCAGCGTTGTGGCGTTTCGCGACAGCGGCGGTGGTAAAGCGGGTCAGACCGTCGGTGTAGACCGCTCCATCCACCATGCGTACAGCAAGATGCCAGCGCCGATCGCCATGCCGATGACCGCAACCTGGACCATGTCGTGTCGCTCGTCCGCCGCCGCGAACAGCCCGGCCGAGCCCAGCGCGACGCTGGCGACGAGAATGATCCACCCGACCAGGCCATCCGGCCACCGCGCCCGTGGTTCCAGCTTGTCGATCAGGAGCCGTGCGCTCGCGGGATCGGTTTCAAGGGCTTTGCGAATGGTACGGTTCAGGATCGCATGCGAAATCAGGCGTCGGATCTGCGCAACGAACACGAGCAGCATGGCCAGCACAGCGATCGGTAGGACGATTTCGACCACATCAAGCCTCCCTGAACACTCGGCTTTCGATCACGCCGCCATCGACAGCCTGTTTCGATGTATCACGGGTCCGCAGGGCCCGCGTAGGAGGAATTGCGCGCCATGGGTATGTCGTCTTCGACGCTGCCATCAGGTCGCCGGACGCGACCGATCAACCGGCCTTCCGCCACGAAGCCGAGCCGCTCGTAGAACCGAAGCGCACCCACATTCCCGGACCGTGCAGTCAATTCTATCCTCGTGACCGCTGGAACCAGCGACGAAGCGCGTGCGAAGAGGGCCGCGAACAACGCCGATCCGATACCTTGCCCCTGTGCGGCGGGATGAACGGCAATGGTCAGATCGCCGAGGACATGATCGAACTGGCGCGGCCCCAGGCGGACGGCATGCACTTCGCCGACGAGCCGTTCCTCGATAAAGGCGCCGACCGATATCCCACCATGAACGGCGCGATCCAGAAAGGCTTCGACATAGCCGATGGTCATCTCGTCGGGCGCGCGCGCCAAGCCGGCGCCTTCGACCGAGGCCGCCGCCCGGTAGAGTTCGAGAACAGCGGCGGCATGGGCTGATGCCAAACCGTGGACCTTCGGAGTTGGGACAGACGATCCGATCATGAGGTACTTTTGCGCACAACGTCGCATCCGGCAACGCCGCTGCTGGACAGAGACGAAGACTATGATTGTGCGGCGGACGCCCAATGCTCTTCCGCGCGGTCGCGAACGCTGAACTAGGGCCGGCGAATCTCCGTCCTGATCCGGTGCTTAATTGGGAAATCACCGCCTGGCAGCGGTCGCCGCGTCCGGTGATAGGATGCTGTCATGATCGTTGTCGTCGAAGGAATCAGCGCAAGTATTACCCGTGATGTTGTCGTTTGCTGACGGACTTTTCCTAGAGTTATGCTTCGGGATACCGCTCCGCTATCCACTGTTTGTGAACCAGCACGCGGGCGTCCATATGCGCAAAATTCTCGAGGCCAAGAACGCCGGCGGCATGCTCGGGCCTATCAAGGAGTCCTCGCTCGATATGCTCTCCCCGAAGAAGCGCAACTCGGTCTGCGAAAATCCGATTCGGACGGCTGTGAAGGTCTGCCACCCGGAGGCTAAGACGTTCGAGTTCGAGATGCGGGGCGAAGTCTGCAAGGCCGTAGCGCCGGGCACATGGGACGATGGCACGGAACTGTCCGTGGGGTCATGATCGGCGACTGTGACCTCTTCGTATCAGGCTTTTACGAAAACGACAGCCTCACCTACCAGGGGCCGAAGGGCAAGCGGACCCTAGCTAAGAAATTCGTATAGTGTACACTCTGCTAAGAGGTCATCGGCCTTGGCGGCATCGTCTTCATCAGGTCTTCTACAATGGAGCGTTCGAACGGATCAAGGTCGGAGTCCAGATCCTGAGCCGCCAGGAAAAGAAGATCGACTGCCTCGCTGAGCGTCGTTGGACCATCTCCTGCATATTTCAACCGCTTGGTGGTTTCCGGGGGCACTCCGTATTCATCGAGTGCGAAAAGACTGGAGTTCATAAAAAGGCTCGCTGCCCTGGATGCGAATGTCGAATAGTCGCCAACCGTCTCCCGTCCGTTCCGCGTCAGAACCTCGGCCTGGATGTTACTGATCGCCAACAGGCTTCGAGGAAATGTGTAGGAGACGTAGCGCCGCATAAATTTGAGGGCCTGTTCGACCGATTCGCTCACAGTTTGAAAGAAGGCACGGTTTGCGACCCTGTGGTCTATGTAGGACCTGAACGTCTTCGCAAGCCGCAATCGATCCAGTTCGGCCTTCAACCCCATTCCGGACGTGACGCCGTAACGGCTCAGGGCGTAACCATCGAAATGATCGTGAATCATCTCGCACACCTTCAGCAGTTGGAAGGGCTTAGGCATGCCCGACCACACGAGGGAGTCCTCCAGATTGAGTAGGTCGCGGACGATATGCGTGTGAACAGCATATTGTCGATCGAGGGGTACATGCCGATTCAATCGAAGGGTCTCCATCGAAAGGGGGCTTTCCCTTTCGATGTTCAGGACGCGCTGTCTTGAGATCGGCGCGAGGTCCTCGTCATCCAGCTCCAGCAGTAGGGCGGCAGGTGTGTTCTCGTTCTGCAGGCCGACGCCAATCTCCACGGACATCGTCTCATCCGGCGGTGCGGCTTCGAGGACGAAGACCTTGCCGATGAAATACTTGCGCATGCGGCCGGCTCGGCCTGCGATGTTGCGGAAGGTGAAGGCGTCGAAGCCTGTGTTCTCGACCCGCCGATCGTAGATGATGACATTCTCCGCGACCGTGTTGATGCCCTCGATGAGGGTGGTCGTGCAGATGATTATCTTGATCTCGCCGGAGTCGAAGGCGCGAATGATATATTGTTGGATCGCCCGTGGCACGTTGCCATGGTGTATCCCGATTCCATGCTCCAGCGCTTTCGTAAGGATCCATTCCTCTGGATACTCGCGTCGTAGCCATTCGACTGCGGCGCGCGTGGATGCGACCTTTCCGAAATCGCCATGCTCAAGCAGATACTCCGCCAAGGATGTCGCGCGGGGGGGGGACTGGCAATAGACTAGCGTGGGGGAGGTGAGTTCGCCGCATAGCTCGGCCAGCTTTTCCTTGCGCGCATCCCCTTTCTCGGGGAGGTCGAACTGAACGATGTCGAGTGCCACCGTCGAGAATTCCGACGGGACGAACACCGGATTGTAACGGGCTGCGATGCCCGCCACTCCGCTGACATGTGGCCCTATGAGGTAGAATTTCGCACCTTGACCAGCGAGGCGCGCGAAGACCAGATTGAGGTCGACAGAACGCTCAGGCTCCTTCTCGTCGATCTCCAGCTTGTAGAATTCGTCGATGACAAAGAACTCTACCTTGTCCAGATCCTTGCGCGCGAGTGCCCTTTCCTGCGTGAGGACGAATATGACCGGTCTGCTGAAGTCAGTCTGCTGCGTCGGGTGCGTGACGACCTCATGCGTCGGGGCGAAGCGGCGACCCAGCCGGCGTCGGGTCTCATCGATCAGGGCGATGGTAGGGACGATTATGGCAATTACATTGTAAAGATCGGAAGCGATGACTGCGTCCACCACCATGCTCTTGCCCACGCTGGTCGTGGCGCTCAGCACCACGTTTCTGCCGGCGACGAGATCGCGGTAGATCTGCAATTGCAGCGTGTGGAAAAAATAGTCTTCCTCGTCCGGAATCGGCGCCCGGTGCGCTTCCATGAGATAGTGATCGTCCAATGACCGGGCATTGTCCGGATCGGCATAGGGTATCAGGCCGACGGAACGGATCAGACCATCCAGCAGCGGGTGGAAGTCGTCCCGCAACAGGTCCTTTGCGGCAAGCATGCGGATCACAAGTTCCCGCGCGGCCGGCTGGGTGGCGACATCGTTGGCGAGCGCGCTGATGGTTTGAAGCGCGTCGAAGGCCATTTCCGGAGGAAGTGTCCGCGAGGATAGTGCCGATCTTATCTCCGCTTCGGTCACCGATCAGCCTTTAGGGTCGTTTCAAACAGGCCGGAAAGCGTGCCTACGCATTCGACCGGTATCAGGAAGATGTGGATTTTGAAGTCGCGCAGATCGGTGTCCAGTTCGGCCTGAATGGCGGCGGACACCTCGTTGGCCTCCTGTCTGAGGCCGTCGAGATAGTCGTGCGTGAAGCCTTCCGCGAGCACGCCGCTGTCATACGCAATGAGCAGTGGAATGTGCAGAACTGACAGCAGGTCGTCTATCTTGCCGTTGGCGGCCATCGAACGGCCAAGGTTGTGCTCGCTGAGGTGAGCCGGATGCCGTAGCTGCAGAATTATCTTTCTTTCGCTCCGCAGTATCTCGCGGTTAAGGCCAGACCTAAGTGCTTGTGCCACCGCCGCGGGCATACTCTCCCGATCCGTTACGGTCGTCAGTCGGCTCTGGCCAAGCCAGAGCTGATCGCCGGCATCGTCCAGCACCACGTGGGCGCTTCCGAAAACGAGGCGCCCGCCGTTCATGTGGAAGATCTTGCAGGCGATTGGTTCCGAACGGTGACGGTGTCTCAGCAGCGCGTGCAGCATGAGCTCGGCAAGCAGTTCCCTCGCATGTAGGCCGCCATGCGCTTCGCAAGCCTCAACTGCGCGTGTCAGCAGGCTTCGTGCGTTTAGTTGGTCTAGGTTGGCGAGGACCGTAGGCGGGAGCACGACTTCGGGAATCCAGTCGAGCAGGTGGTCGACGAGTTCGCGGCATCTCCATTCGCCGCCGTCGAATTCCACATCCCAGCCGGAAACCGTTCGATTGTCCGATGTGCCCGCCCCGCGGTGGAATTCGGAGAAGAACTCCTCGGACCGGACCCGGTAGACCTTGATGGTTCGTCGGGTCTCCGCGGCGAACAATGCGATTTGGTTCCTCCACCATCCGGTGGCGGTGGCGCGGGAGATGCACTTCTTCTCAGGAGTGCGAACCCGCGACGCGTCACCGGCGTCGATGACCATTTCAAGTAGGTCGGCGTAGCTGGCCTCTATTTCGGTGATGTGGGGCCTCTCTCCATGATTGCCGGCGAGTTTGAGCAGTCGCAGCCGATTATGACCCGCGAGCTTCTGCATATCGGGTTCGACCTGCCAGAGCAGTTGCTTCGCCCAGTCGGCGAGCGTTTGCCCCTTCGGCGACTTGAACTTGGGAAACTTCTTCTCGAATGGGCGGGTTGCTGCCGCCATTAGGGACGCGCGGCTAGATCGCTCGCCCCTCGGGATCTTGAAATGGATTAGAGGGGATCTGGGCTCGCGGACAGTGACGAGGCGGAAGCTGGGAACGGCGTCATGGGCATCGCAGGCGAGTGAACGCTCCGCGATTGACGTGCCTTCCCGACTGTCGGTGCGTTGCAGAAGCTCCTGCATGCTCCATCTGGATTCACCGTCGGTCGTCTTGACCTGCACATACTCATGGGCTTCCACCGCGTCCACCATCCGTCGGATGGTAACATCGTCCGCTGTTTCGCATTCTATCTGCACTATCGTCGGCTCGACTAGCATGTCGATGACGAGGCTAGCTGCGACGTGGTCCTGAAACTTCTGCCCCCGCCTTCCCGCGACACCGCCCGCATCCGAAGCTGTTTCGGGATCTATAAGGCTGATGAGCGGCATGGCGGTCTTTGTTCTACCTTATCACGTCTCGTAATGCCTCAACCTGCCGGTGCTTTGAGTTAAACGTCAAGAAGCCTATGCATTCGGACGGTTTATTTGGCGAGGGTAAGACACGAATGGCAAAAAAACCTGTAGGCCTCAGTAATGGAAGGTCTTGGCCGTCCCGTGGAGCGGCGATTGACCACTTCCGTGAACTGCGCGACCGCTATCCGGTTGGTGCAACCGTGTCGGATCCGGCAGATCATGACGACCTGATGGCGCTGCTCCGGCGTTACGCCATGTGCGGCCTTGACGGTCCAAGCAAGATTGGGGTGGGGGTGGACCGGTTCGAGACCCGGTTGAACATCACCAACGGGGGTAAAAATGTCGGCTTCTGGGTTGTTCGGCTCGACGGTAGCGAAACGGACTTCAGCTTCATCCGAGCAGTGAACGAAGCTCCCAAAGGGGTCCTTGATCAGCTCGTCGATGCTTGTCGAACAGTCGTTCAGGCTGAGTTGCAGAGCGCGCGCATCGCATATTTCGCGATGCACGCAGATCGATCCGGAAGCGTGGTGTGCGCAGTCTCCGGCGACCGCATTTCCGAGCGCGATTGCGGACTGGAATATGCCGGGCGGGGATTTTCTGGACTGGTCGGCGATTTCGCTGTCGCGCAAGGTTGGCTAGGCGGCATCCCGGAAGGCGTTCTGAGCGCACCAGCCGACGCACAGACGACGACGTTGTTTGCAAGCCCGTCGTATGCGGCCGCGTTTCGTGAGTTTCATCGAACCACTGCCCGTGTCCGCGTCGTGTCCAAGAAAATCGTTAGGCAGCGGCACAACGGGCTGCAGACCGGGGAGGAGGCGAAGTATCTCGAACTTTAAAGTAGTTGTGTCTGCCCCGATCGAAATAGATCATCAGCATCGCAGAGCAGCGTCGCGTGCAATCTCCGTGTGGATTTTTGTATTAATACGTGGACGCGGTAACGGCGATCGCCGACGGTTGAGTGCGCCGATCTCGCGATGGATCAGGCCTGCTGGTCCGCGTTCTCGGCGCGCCATCCGTCAAA
>JAYVRZ010000055.1:0-10033 GCA_043775965.1 Sphingomonas sp. | reverse complement strand
TCTAAAGCTCGATCCCCAGCCTCGGCGCGGCCCAGGTCATCGCCGCGTACAGCGCCACCGTCAGTACGCAGCCCGCCAGCAGCGCCACCCAGAACGGCGCACCGTGTCGGAGCAGCGCGGGGATGAGCAGGAACATCGGCAGCGACGGCAGCACGTACCAGAACGTCGCGCCGGCGTGCGCGGCCATTGTTCGGGGATCGGGTTTGTCGTGCCACAGCCAGATCATGCCGAGCACCGACACCAGCGGCAGCGAAGCCACGAGCGCGCCGAAACCGGGATAGCGCTTGGCCAATTCGGAGGCGGCGGCGATCAGAATGCCGGAAATCAGGGCTTTAAGCGCGAGGTAGAGCATAAGCCATGTGCGCGCATTCCCCGGTATTCCGCAACATAGCATGTTGGCAACATGGGTCATTTCGCAGCATCGGGTACGCCATTGCTACCCCGCCGGCGCGCGCTTACACTCGGGCCATGAACACCTTCCTCGTCATCCTCTTGATCGCGGCCATGATCGCGACCGTCGTAGCCCTGGTGCGGGGCGTCGTGTCGTTCCTGCAGGAGGGGACCGCGCAGGTTCGCGACGGCAACGGCCCGAGTGCAGCCTCGCTGAAATCGAATCGGATGATGCAGCAGCGCATCTTCTTCCAGGCGCTGGCGATCCTGATCGTCGTCGTGATCCTGTTCGCGGCAGGCCGGAACTAGGTCGGGAGACGCGACCAATGGTCAAGCTGAACAAGATCTACACGCGGACCGGTGACGACGGCACGACCGGCCTCGTCGACGGATCGCGCGTGTCGAAGTCCAGCGCGCTCATGCAGGCGATCGGCGATGTCGACGAGGCGAACTCGGCGATCGGTCTCGCGGTGATCGCGCTCGGCGACCAGCCTTTGGCAGTCGCGCTGACCCGGATCCAGAACGACCTGTTCGATCTCGGCGCGGACCTCGCGACTCCCGCGGGCGCAGACGAGGCCGGCGCGGAGGATTTCACGCCGTCCGAGATGGTGTTGCGGATCGTGCCGTCGCAGGTCGAGCGGCTGGAGCGAGAGATCGACGCGATGAACGTGCATCTCGCACCGTTGCGCAGTTTCATCCTGCCGGGTGGTTCGGCCGAAGCGGCGGCGCTGCATCTGGCGCGCGCGATCAGTCGGCGCGCGGAGCGATCCGCGGTCGGTGCGAGCGAGACGCAGCGGCTCAATCCGGCAGCATTAGCGTATGTTAACCGGCTTTCGGATTTCCTGTTCGTCGCATCGCGCGCGGTGAACCAAAACGGCGCCGGAGACGTTCTTTGGCGACCGGGGGCTACGCGCGACTAGGCGCGTCTCGTCGCTCGCGTTCCAACGTCGCATCGGTCGACGTAGAACTGAGGAGAGATCGATGCCCAATCCCGTCCGTCCCGACCGCGCCGCAGCGCCGGAAACCTCGCCATTGGCCGAGCGGTTCGCTGCGGTTCGCGACCTGACGCTCGCGCTCGCCGCACCCTTGTCGGATGCCGATGCGACGGTGCAGTCGATGGCCGACGCGTCGCCGACCAAATGGCATATGGCGCATACGACCTGGTTCTTCGAGACGTTCGTCCTGCGCGATCATGTCGCGGAGTATGCGCTGCACGACGAGCGCTTCCCGTTCCTGTTCAACAGCTATTACGAGGCCGAGGGGCGGCGTCATGCGCGCGATAGGCGCGGGATGGTGGCGCGGCCGTCGCTCGACGAAGTGCGGGCATACCGTGCGCATGTAGATGCAGCCTTGCTCGCGGCGCTGCCGACGCTGTCCGAAGATGCGCAGGCGCTGGTGGCGCTGGGTTGCCACCATGAGGAGCAGCATCAGGAATTGCTGGTGACCGACATCCTCCACATGTTTTCGGAAAACCCGCTCGAGCCGGCGATGTGGCCGGCGGCGCGGAAAGTTCCGGTGGCGATGCCGGGGCCGATCGGCTGGATCGAGCGTGGCAGCGAGATCGTCGATATCGGCCATGACGGCGAGGACTTCGCGTTCGATTGCGAAGGGCCGCGCCACCCGGCGTTGCTTTCGCCGCACGCGATCGCCGACCGGACCGTAACCAATGGCGAGTGGGCTGCGTTCATCGCCGATGGCGGCTACCGCGACGCGCGACACTGGTTGGCCGACGGCTGGGCCTGGGTGAAGGCGGACGGGATCGTCGCGCCGCTCTATTGGGAAGAACAGGACGGCGGCTGGACGCGGTTCGGGCTCGACGGCCGCCGCGCGATCGATCCCGCCGCACCGGTGACGCATGTGAGCTTCTTCGAGGCGGACGCGTATGCGAGCTGGGCCGGCGCGCGGTTGCCAACCGAATTCGAATGGGAGGCGGCCGCGGCGTCGTACGATCCGGCGGGCGGCAACCAGATGGACGTCGCAGGCCCGGTCGAACCGCGGCCTTCACCTGGCGGTCCGGCGTTTTTCGGCGATGTCTGGGAATGGACCGGCAGCGCGTACCGACCCTATCCGAAGTTCGCGAAGGTCGATGGCGCGGTCGGTGAGTATAACGGCAAGTTCATGAGTTCGCAGTTCATCCTGCGTGGCGGCAGTTGCGCGACGCCGCGTGGTCACGTGCGCGCGAGCTACCGCAATTTCTTCTATCCGCACCAACGGTGGCAGTTCACCGGCGTGCGCCTTGCGAAAGATATCTGATGTTGAAGCCTGAGATCGAGGACGGCCAGCAGACGCTCGCCGACCCGCAATTCCGTGCAGACGTGCTGGACGGCCTTGCCCGCCGGCCGCGCGCAATCCCGGCACGGTGGTTCTACGACCGGCGCGGCTCGGAATTGTTCGAGAAGATCACCGACCTGCCCGAATATTATCCGACCCGGACCGAGCGGTCGATTCTGGAGACCGCGTGCCCCGAGGTGGCCAAGATTGCTGGCGAAGGTCGTGCGGTGGTCGAGTTCGGATCGGGATCGTCGACCAAGACGCCCGTCCTGCTCGAGGCGGTCGCACCGTCGGTCTATGTGCCGATCGACATCTCGGGCGATTTCCTCCGCGAATCGTCGAAGGTGCTGGGCGAGCAGTTCCCCGACCTACTGGTGCTGCCGTTCGAGGCCGACTTCATGCGGCCGCTGAGCCTGCCCAAGACGATCGCCGACACGCCGAAGCTCGGCTTCTTCCCCGGCTCGACGATCGGCAACATGATCCCGCTGATGGCGGTCGACCTGTTGCGGGCGATGCGGACGTCGCTTGGCGTCGGCGCGATGCTGTTGATCGGCATGGACCGGATCAAGGGCGAGGACGTGCTGGTGCCGGCGTATGACGATGCGCAGGGCGTGACGGCGGCGTTCAACCTGAACCTGCTCGAGCGGATCAACCGCGAGCTGGGCGGCGATATTCCGGTCGAGGCGTTCCGGCACAAGGCGGTCTGGAACGACGACCGCGCACGGGTGGAGATGCACCTAGAGGCGATGCGCGACGTTGCGTTCGAGGTCGATGGCCGGCCGTTCGAAATGGCCGCTGGCGAGACGATTCATACCGAAAACTCGCATAAATATGGCGAGCGGGATGCGCGTATCCTGTTGCGATCGGGCGGGTGGACGCCGATCGCGGCGTGGACCGATCCGGAAGGGCTGTTCGGAGTGTATTTGGCCGAAGCCCAGATGGAGCGGCCGGCGCCCTAACGCACGACCTTCGCGCGCCATGTGTTGATGTAGTCGATGTTGCCGCGGCATTCGCCCATTTCGGACTGTTCGGACAAGCGGAAGCGAGTGCCGTCCCAGACGAACGCCTGGTGCACGCCGCAATCGCCGAGGCCCCGGCCTTTGGCATAGCTGGTGAGGACGCCGTTCTCGAATGTGCCGTTGACGACGCTGTGCACCGGTGTCCGCGAGTCTGCGCCGGTCTCCTCGAAGCCCGATGGCGCGTCGGTCGACGGCGCAATGATCTTGGCGCCGTCGATGACGAACAGCGCGCCGGTTAGATTGTAGGCACCGGTCGAGCAAGGCAGGATCACCAGCGTCTTGCCGCCGCCGAGCGCGTGCACGTCGGGTGCGACGATGTCGGGGCCAGCGCCTGCCGGGAAGCTCGCTAGGTCGCACTTCGCCTGGGTCCGCATTCGCGCGATCTGGCTGCGTGTGAGAGTCGCCGCGGCCCCGCTCGGGGCGATGGCCGCGATCACGGGAAGTGGTGGGTGCGGGGCGGTCGAGGCCCCGAGGCCCTTGGCGACGATCGCGTCCGTGCTGCCGACACGGCCTTGCTGCGCGTCCATGTAGCGGAGCGCTGCGGCGGCGCCCTTCAACGACAGCGTGGCGAGCATCTTGCCGCCCTTGTCGCGGATCGTCAGCGCCGTGCCGTTCGCCATCGCCTCGGCAAGATGCGTCGTATCGCGCAGCGCAAAGGGCGTGTCGTCGACGGCAAAGCTGGCGGGCGGGCGCGCCTGTGCGGTTTCGTCGTTGCGGGTCTCGATCCTTACCGAGACTGCGCCGGCGGGGCCGGGCTCTCGTGTGAGGTTCAGCGTGATCGTCGATTCGTCGCCGGTCGAAGGAAAGCCTCCCTCCGGCAACAGCGAGCCGAGCGTGCAGCGCAATGCGTTGTCGCAGCCGACCGTCCAGTCGCCGAAGGTCTTCTGCATGCCCGGCGCGGGTTTTATGTGTGCATCTTCGGCAGGCTGCGACGCGGCGGGGGCAGCGTGCACCGGGGCGGCCGCCGGTTGGGCCTGCTCGCTGGCATTTTGCGTTTCGGTCGCGCCGGGCGTCTGCGCTGGGGAGCAGCCGGCGGTGGCGATCGTGAACGGCAGCGATGCGGCCAGAAAACGGGCGAACAGGACCGATTTGTCTATCATTGCTGCAGGATAGCGCTCTGGCAGCGTCGGGAAAAGCGGTTAGGGAGGGTGCCAAGATCTAGGAGACGGACATGAGCGGAACTGGACAGGCGATCGGCGTCATCGGCGCGGGCCAGATGGGGGCGGGGATCGCGCAGGTTTCGGCGCAGGCGGGGTACCGCGTGTTGCTGGCCGACGTTTCGCTAGAGGCGGCGACCAAGGGCAAGGCGGGGATCGCCAAGGCGCTCGGTCGGCTGGTCGAGAAGGAGAAGATCGCGCGCGAGGCGCGGGACGCGGCGCTGGCGCTGATCGAACCGGTCGCGAGCGTGGCGGAGATGGGCGACTGCGCCATCGTCGTCGAGGCGGCGACCGAGCGCGAGGCCATCAAGCGGCAAATCTTCGTAGAGGTCGGCAAGGTGCTGGGGCCGAACGCGATCCTGGCGTCGAACACGTCGTCGATCCCGATCACGCGGCTGGCGCAGGCCGCGCCCGATCCGGCGCGGTTCATGGGCGTGCATTTCTTCAATCCGGTGCCGGTGATGCGGCCGATCGAACTGATCCGCGGGCTGGCGACGTCGGATGCCACGGTGGCGGCGGTCGAGGCGTTTGCGGAAAGGCTCGGAAAGCAGGTGGTGCGGGCTAATGATGCGCCGGGGTTTATCGTCAACCGCGTGCTGATGCCGATGATCAACGAGGCGTGCTTCGCGCTGGGCGAGGGCGTGGCGAGCGTGCGCGACATCGATCTCGCGTGCCAGCTGGGGCTGAACCACCCGATGGGACCGCTGACGCTCGCGGATTTCATCGGGCTCGACACCTGTCTGGAGATCACCCGCGTGCTGTTCGAGGGGACCGGCGACCCGAAGTTCCGGCCGGCACCGGTGCTGGTGAAATATGTCGAGGCCGGGTGGTTCGGACGGAAGACGAAGCGCGGATTCTACGATTATTCGGGTCCGGAGCCCATCCCGACGCGGTGAGTGGTTGCCATATTATGGCACACTATCCTATTGGATGATCCAACCGCCAAGAGCACCGGTCCTTCACCGGGCCGATTGAGGATATCATCATGAAAGCTGCCTCGGCGCTGGATTACCGTGAGCTGGCCCGGCGTCGCCTGCCGCATTTCCTGTTCGAATATATCGATGGCGGCAGCTATGCCGAGGTCACGATGCGGCGCAACGTGGCCGATCTCGAGGAGATCGCGCTGCGCCAGCGGGTGCTGACCGACGTCTCGACGCTCGATCTGTCGACCAGTCTGTTCGGGCGGACCCAGCGCCTGCCGGTCGCGCTGGCGCCGATCGGGCTCGCCGGGATGAACGCCCGCCGCGGCGAGGTGCAGGCGGCCCGCGCCGCACAGACCGCCGGCATACCGTTCTGCCTGTCGACGGTTTCGGCCTGCCCGATCGACGAGGTGGCGAACGGCACGTCGCAGCCATTCTGGTTCCAGCTCTACATGATCCGCGACCGCGGTTTCATGCGCGACCTGATGGCACAGGCCAAGGCGGCGCAGTGTTCCGCGCTGGTCTTCACGGTCGACATGCCGGTACCGGGATCGCGCTACCGCGATTACCGATCGGGGCTGGCAGGGGCATCGGGGTTCATGGGAGCCGCGCGGCGTACCGTCCAGTCGATGCTGCGACCGGCATGGGCGTACGATGTCGGCCTGAGGGGACGCCCCCACCAGCTGGGCAACGTCGCCCCGGTCCTCGGCAAGAATACCGGGCTGGAAGATTTCTTCGCCTGGATGCGCGACAATTTCGACCCGACCGTCTCGTGGAAGGACCTGGCGTTCATCCGCGAAAGCTGGGACGGGCCGCTGATCATCAAGGGTATCCTGGACGTCGAGGACGCCCGCGCCGCCGCGGACCTGGGGGCGGACGGGATCGTGGTCTCCAATCATGGCGGGCGGCAACTCGACGGCGTACCCTCGACCGCGCGGGCGCTGGCGCCGATCGTCGATGCGGTGCGCGACCGGCTGACCATATTGGCCGATGGCGGCGTTCGCTCGGGCCTCGACGTCGTGCGGATGCTCGCCCTGGGCGCGCACGGCGTGCTGCTCGGGCGCGCCTGGGTCTATGCGCTGGCCGCCGCGGGCGAAAAGGGCGTCGACCACATGCTCCGGCTGATCGAAGCGGAAATGCGAGTCGCGATGGCGCTGACCAGCTCGACCAGCATCGACCAGATCACGCGCGATACGCTCGTTGCCGGGTGGCGTTCGTAACGCGGTACGTCTTTGCGGGGCCGGGCAGGGCGTGCGCGGGAGGCGGTGGCGGCGGTCTGAGCGAAGAGTGTTCCTCCGCGAAGGCGGAGGCCCAGACTGGGTCCCCGCCTTCGCGGGGATGCAATCTTTTGGCGATTACGTATTTGACAAACCCAATGCAAAACCACGGCAAGAAGCGATGCCGTCATGTCCGTTCTGTCCCAGCCCTGCTTTCACGACGAAGCTGCTGCCTTCGCGTACCTTGAGAGCATCATCTGGACGGACGGCAAGGTCTGCCCGCACTACGGCGTAGTAAACGGCAGGATGTACGATCTCGCAGGCGTTCGCGGTAAGCCGAGCAAGAAATCCCCGGAAGGCGCGCTGCGTCACGGTCTCAAGAAGTGTGGCGAGTGCCGCAAGCAGTTCACGATTAAGGTCGGCACTGTGTTTGAGGACGCTAAGCTCCCGCTTCATATCATGCTTCAGGCCGTTCACCTGATAATGTCGAGCAAGAAGGGTATCAGCTCGCCCCAGCTGAGCCGCATCCTCGAAATTCAGTATAATTCGGCGTGGTTCCTGTCGCATCGCATCCATGAAGCCATGCGCTCTGGCGACCTTGCCCCGTTCGGTTCGGGTGGCGGCATCGTGGAAGTCGACGAGACGTTCATCGGTCGCATCAAGGCGCTCCGGTCAAACGCTCGTTCCATCACAAGATGAAGGTGCTGGCACTGGTGGATCGCGACAGCGGCAAGGCTCGCACGATGGTCGTCGATAACGTCAGCCCCGCTACGCTGATACCGATCGTTCTCGCCAACGTCGCTCGCGAAGCCACGATTATGACGGACGAGCACAAGGCCTATACGAAAATTGCGGATCACTTCGCAGGGCATGGCACCACGACGCACGCCGCTGGCCAGTATGTCGATCTGAATGACCGACGCATCCACAGCAACACGGTCGAGGGCTATTTCAGCATCTTTAAGCGCGGGATGAAGGGCGTTTATCAGCATTGCGGCGAGCAGCACCTGCACCGCTACCTTGCCGAGTACGAGTTCCGCTACAACCACCGCATCGCGAACGGTGTGGACGACGAGGCGCGCACGAGGGGCTCAATGGCATCGTCGGCAAGCGACTGACCTATCAAGGCGCTAACCGCTAAAAAGATTTTCGGGAAAGTGGGAAAAGTCCCCCCTAATCAGCGTCTTGGCTACATCGCGGATCAGCTTGAATTTCCGTTTGGAATCAGCCATATAAGGTACAATCCGATGCTAAGGCGGTCGGTATCAGATGGTACATAATCCATCGGTGGGGGCTTCGGCCCCCTCCTTGTTTCTACGGTAGATACTTAATCCCGTAACCTTGGATCGTACCTGTGGCGGATCGGTCATACTTACTAGCTTGTAGAATATTAATGACCTGCTGGGCGAAGCCTCCAAGCTGAACAGCGTGACCCCGCCCAGCCCTGACATTCATATGGCTAGGGTGCGCCAGCAGGTCGGCAAGCTGCAACCCGCCGATATTGTCCTTCTTGTATCGGAACTTCAAAGAGCTGCTGGGGATTCGGTGGCATATTTGGGCTGGTGAATAATAGTATATCCCATTTTTCCTAACAGCGTCATACGCTTCCTGTAGGTATTGATCCTTTTTTCCCATTCTGCCTTCCGGCATAATGTCACCGAATGACCCCATTCGATCTAGGTAACGCGCAAACTTTTCGGTCATTATTTGCATAAGGTAATGGTAGGGGTGCCTTTCCTTCCATGAGGCTTTTTTGCTGGCTTCCAATTTGTCAATAACTGCCGTTATTACCTTGTATTCTGAAACCTTCATTACTCGAATAATTGCTTTATCAAATAAAGCCGATTTTGCAGGATCGTTTAGTGCGCCAAAGCCGCCTTTGCGCTGCATAATTTTGCGGCGGTGCAAAATGAGAGGCTCATCCGGGTCTTGATCGAAGACGTTGGCTTTGATCCAATCGAGCTTGGGCGTAAGGCTGTCGCGTGCATGAGCGACTTCCATGGCGACACCGGTCAGGCTTAGATAGCGATCCGAGTCGGCATCTAGGTGGCCAAGGTCGTCGGTTCCGACTTCATCGATATAGAGCCTATACATAAGGGTATGATGGCGAACTTTGATAATAAAACCAAATCCGAACTCGACAAGTTCAAGGAAGCCGCGCGCGACCTTGGAGCCGACGACGACGAGGCGCGTTTTGACGAGCGGATGCGGAAGCTGGTGAAGCAGAAGCCGGTGCAGGAAAAGCCGGAGTGATGTGCTCCGCGCGGACCAAACTCAGCGTATCAGTTATCCTACTTGTCTCTTTGTCAGCTTGCGCGAGTAGAGACCCTGGCTTTGTCACCCCTGGCATCATGGCGACTAACTGCGACGGCTTTGAGCATCCCGAACAAAACCCTGCCTGTCCTGAATGGGTAGCTCCTTGGCAAAAAGAACACGCTGCTAAGCAGTCTGCTGACGCTCCCAAATAGCGGGCGCATCATCGAATTTGTCAAATACGTAATGTCTGCATCCGGTGAGGGGCATCTGGCGGGTGATGGTCTGAGCTGAGATGTTAGCCACAGTGCAAGCACCGTGGTTTGCACCGTGGCTAGAGACGTGGCGATGACCCAGATCACTGTACTGTCCGGCGTTGAGCGGCGTCGCCACTGGAGCGACGAGCGCAAGCTTGCCTTGGTGGAGGCTGCCATTGTGCCTGGCGCGTCGGTTGCCGCTATCGCGCGCGCTGCCGATATCTCGCCCTCGTCGATCTACCGTTGGCGACGCAAACTGTGCAGCAAGCTTGCGCAGCCGACCGGCTTTGCGGCCGTGGCCGTTCATGCGGATCCGCCCGAGATCGACCACGGTGCGTCCGACATGCTGGTCATCGAGCTCCGCGGTGTGACCATCCGTGCGGCTGGCGGCGTGTCTGCGAGCTTGCTGGTGGCGGCGTTGCGCGAGCTCAAAGCATGATCCCTGTTCCAGGCGGGGCCCGGGTCTGGATAGCCACCGGCAAGACGGACATGCGCAAGGGGATGTCGTCGCTGGCGATGCAGATCCAGCAGGGGTTCGGACGCAACCCG
>JAYVRZ010000054.1:0-4345 GCA_043775965.1 Sphingomonas sp. | reverse complement strand
CCATGCGTCGCATATTTGCCGTCCATCAGCGCGCTGCCGTGAATCGAGACGCCGTCGTTGGTCAGCCGCATCATGTACGGCATCGGCGCGCCGTACAGGTTCGACACGTGGTGCGCGTCCTTCTGGGTGATCGCGAACACGCCGAGCGGTGTCGGCTTCTCGTCCGCGCCATAGATTACCGCCGCCGTCCCGATCTCGTACCCCGCCCGGAAGATCGACAGCGTCTGCGCCTCCAGGTCGACGGTGATCACGATCGGCCCATCGGGAACGCCCGCGGTGTCCCAGTAATAGTCGCCGTGCCGCAGTGGTTCTGGCACGTTCAGGACGCGCTTCACGACATAGGCGGTCTCGACCGGTACGGGAGCCTGGGCCGGCGTCGCGGGCTTTGCGACCACCGGCCGAACCGCGACCGGCTTGGCGGCAACCGCCTTCGCTGCAAACGCCTTCATTACGAGGGCAGGCTTCGGTGTGCCCGATAGAGCGAACACGGCGATCACCCCGACGCACCCGGCCAGCGTGGCGAACGCGATCGAACGCGTCATTATGGTCGTGCCGATCATGGCTCCGTCCTACGCCAAATTCGTGAACAAAACACCGCCGCGTCGCCACCCGGCTTCTGCAACCTAAACCGCTGGTTAACGGCCCGTTCTGCACCAGTTCAGACCGAATCGGGCAAAGCCTGCAACACGGTCGGGCACTCACGCGTTTGCCCCAGACGAAATATCTGAAGCGGGCCGGCGTAACTGGTAATGGAGGTTCGGACATGAACGGATTGATGAAGAAGGCAGGCCTGGGCATCGCCCTCGCTGCAACCGCGCTCACCGCGGCCGCTCCGGCGGATGCGCAGCGTTGGGGTCGTGGCGGCTATGGTCGTGGCTATGGCGGCTATCATCACCGCGGCGGCAATGCGGCCGGTGCAGCGGTGCTGGGCGGTATCCTGGGTCTTGGTGTCGGCGCTGCGATCGCCAGCAGCAGCAACCGCAACCGCGGTTACTATGACGACGGCTATTACCGTGGCCCACCGCCGCGCGCCTATTACAGCCAGCCGGTCCGCACCTATTACCGCGAGGATTACCGCCCGCGGTGCTGGAACGAATGGCGGGTCGATCCCTATTATGGCGACCGCGTATCGGTGCAGGTCTGCAGCTGATCCGATCAGATCAGGCGACGAAGGCGGCGTCGGGAGAAATCCCGGCGCCGCTTTTTTGTGGCGGAGAGGCCGCGCTTGCCGCTAGACGCGCGACCATGACCGACACGCCCACCACGCCCGAGACCGAAACCGCCGCCACTACGGCCGCGACCGGCGACACGCCCCCCGATCGCCTCTCGATCAACCAGCGCAGCCCGTTCTTCCAGCAGGAATTGCTCGAGCGCGGCATCGGCATCCGTTTCAAGGACAAGGTGCGCCACGACGTCGAAGAATATTGCATCTCCGAAGGCTGGATCCGAGTCGCACTCGGCAAGAAGGTCGACCGCGCCGGTAACCCGCTGACGCTGAAGCTGGTCGGCCCGGTCGAAGCCTGGTTCGAGCGGCCGGCGGACTCGGACTCGGACGAGGGCTGAGCCGACCCGATGGGTCCGAAGCTTACGCTCTGAACCAACAGAAGCGTGTTTCCCCGCGAGGGCGGGGACCCAGACTGGGCTCCCGCCTTCGCGGGAGAACATGGAAGTGCGGAGCGCGGCTCGAATACGGCCGCGCCCTCAAATCCGTCACCCCTAAGTCACGTCACCCCTAAGTCACGTCACCCCTAAGTCACGTCACCCCAGCGAAAGCTGGGGTATCCCCGTTGGCGGGCGCCGCGACCCGAACGGGGAGATCCCAGCGTTCGCTGGGATGACGGAAGTGGCGAGACGTCGGCGTAGCGAGATCCTCGAAGCGTTGCGGAGCTAGCCCCAATCCCGTCACGAGCGTTAGTGCCGCACGAGCATCAACCCCGTCACCCCAGCGAAAGCTGGGGTATCCCGGTTGGCGGACGCCGCGACCCCAACGGAAAGGTCCCAGCTTTCGCTGGGATGACGAGTGTAGGAGGCCGCGAGATGACGAGTAGGCGGCCGTAAGGCCCTTACGCCTCGACCCCCTCCAACGCCTCGCTAGCCTCAAGCCACTTCGCCTCGCTCGCCTCGAGCTTGGCATGCACCTCAGCGCGACGCTTGCTCAGATCGCCCATCGACATCCGTGAGAACCGCGGCTCCGCGCTCGCCGGATCGACCATCGCCCGATCGAGAGCATTCCGCTCCTTGGTGAACTTCGCGGTCTGCTCCTCGATCTCGCGCAAGGCCTTGCGCAACGCCGCATCGTTGACCTTCGCATCGGCGGCGGCTTTCTTCACCGCCTTCTTGTCGGCCTTCGACGCCGCATCGCCCTTGCCGGAGTCGCCCTTCAGGACGAACGCGATGTAATCGTCGAGGCTGCCGTCGAATTCCTTCGCGGTCCCGTCGTCGACCAGCACGAGGCGATCGGCGGTCAGCTCCAGCATGTGCCGATCATGGCTGACCAGCACCACCGCGCCGGTATAGGCATTGAGCGCCTGCACCAGAGCCTCGCGCGCATCGACGTCGAGATGGTTGGTCGGCTCATCGAGGATCAGCAGATGCGGCGCATCGCGCGTGATCAGCGCCAGCGCCAGTCGCGCCCGCTCGCCGCCCGACAGCTTGCCGACCTTGGTCGTCGCCTTGTCGCCGGAAAAGCCGAACCGCCCCAACTGCCCACGCACCGCAGCCGGCGTCGCGCCCTTCATCAGGTGCGACATATGCTCGATCGGCGTATCGGTCGGATCGAGTTCCTCGACCTGATACTGCGTGAAATAGCCGACCTTCATCTTGCCCGACGACGACATCTCGCCGTCCATCGGCGTCAGCTGCGCCGCCAGCAACCGCGCGAGCGTGGTCTTGCCGTTGCCGTTGCGCCCGAGCAGCGCGACCCGGTCGTCGGGATCGAGCCGCATGTTGAGCCGCTTCAGGATCGGCACGTCGGCATAACCCACGGTCGCCATGTCGAGCGTGATCAGCGGCGGGCGCAGTTCGGTCGGGTTGGGGAAGCCGAACGACAGCGTCGGATCGTTATAGCTCTCGGCGATCGGCTGCATTTTCGACAGCATCTTCTGCCGCGACTGCGCCTGCTTGGCGGTCGAGGCGCGCGCGGAATTCTTGGCGATATATTCCTGCAGCTTCTCGCGCTGCACCGCCTGGTTGGCGCGCGCCGCCTCGATCTGCGCGAGCCGCTCGGCACGCTGCCGCTCGAACGCGTCGTAGCCGCCGGGGTACAGCGTGATCTTGCCGCCCTGCAGATGCAGGATGTGATCGACCACGTTGTTGAGGAAATCGCGCTCGTGGCTCACCACCACGATCGTCGCCTTGTAGCTCTTGAGGAAATCCTCGAGCCACATCACCGCTTCGAGATCGAGATGGTTCGAAGGCTCGTCGAGCAGCAGCAGGTCCGGCTGCGAGAACAGCAAGGCGGCCAGCGCCACGCGCATCTTCCAGCCGCCCGAGAAGCTGTCGAGCGTCCGCGCCTGCATGTCCTCATCGAAGCCGAGCCCGAGCAGGATCTGCGCGGCGCGCGCGGGCGCGGTATAGGCGTCGATCGCGATCAGCCGCTCGTACACGTCGCCGAGCCGGTCGGGATCCTCGCTCGTCTCGCTCTCGACCATCAGCGCGGCACGCTCCAGATCGGCCTCGAGTACGGTCTCGAACGGCGTCTTCACGCCGTGCGGCGCTTCCTGCGCGAGATAGCCGATCCGCGCGCCCTTTGGCATGTCGGCCGAACCGTCGTCGGGCTCGAGCTGCCCTGCGATCACGCGCACCATCGTCGACTTGCCCGCGCCGTTGCGCCCGATCAGCCCGACGCGCGAGCCCGGCGGCAACGCGGCCGTGGCGCCATCGAGGATAACGCGTCCGCCCAGGCGCACCGTGATATTGTTCAGGTTCAGCATGCGCGTGCCGTTAGCAGATGCAGCATGGTTTTGCGAGGGGAGGGGAAGGGGGGTGACTGTCCCACATTCCGTTCGCCCTGAGCGAAGTCGAAGGGCGCGTTCCGAACGCAGGTGCTTCGACTTCAGCGCAACGCGCTGAAGTTTATCCTGAGCTTGTCGAAGGGCTCAGCACGAAAGGAAGATCTGCGTAAGATAGACCAACCCATCCTTGTTCCCCGCGAAGGCGGGGGCCCAGGATCACAAACGCGACCGCCCGAGACCCTGGACCCCCGCCTCCGCGGGGGAACAAGGGTGCACGCTCTACCTATATATTATTCCTACCCCGGCGAAGGCCGGGGCCCAGTTGGAAAATGAGTCGTAACGAAGCTCGGTCCACAGTTGGCAACGTCCCCCAACTGGGCCCCGGCCTCCGC
>JAYVRZ010000053.1:0-9268 GCA_043775965.1 Sphingomonas sp. | reverse complement strand
CACTGGCGCGGGCAGCCCGAGGATCAGGTGGCTGTCGAGTTTGAACGCCAGCGCCTCCGATGCGGCCGGCGTGAACGCGTTGGTACGCAGCGTGGCGGCCTGCGCTGGTCCGATCGCCGCGACGATTTCCGCACCGAGATCCTCGGGCTGATGAAGGCGCAGCGCGTCAAGAACGCGGTGATCGTGCCGACCGGCGCGAAGGGCGGCTTCTATCCGAAACAACTCCCTGCCCCGTCGAACCGCGACGCATGGCTGGCCGAGGGCACCGAGAGCTACCGGATCTTCATCCGCACCTTGCTGTCGATCACCGACAACATCGTCGAGGGCGCGGTCGTGCATCCGGACGGCGTGACGATCCTCGACGGCGAGGACCCGTATTTCGTGGTCGCCGCCGACAAGGGCACCGCGACGTTCAGCGACGTCGCGAACGCGCTGGCTCTCGAACGCGGCTATTGGCTCGGCGACGCGTTCGCCTCCGGAGGTTCGGTCGGGTATGATCACAAGGCGATGGGGATCACCGCCAAGGGTGCATGGCTGAGCGTCCAGCGGCACTTCGCCGAACGCGGTCTCGACGTGCAGAGCGAGAGTATTACCGTCGTCGGCTGCGGCGACATGTCGGGCGACGTGTTCGGCAACGGCATGCTGCTGTCGAAGACGCTGAAGGTGATCGCGGCGTTCGATCACCGGCACATCTTCCTCGATCCCGATCCCGATCCGGCGACCAGCTGGACCGAGCGCAACCGGATGTTCGCGCTGCCGCGGTCGAGCTGGGCGGATTACGACACGGCGCTCATTTCGAAGGGCGGCGGCGTGTTCGCGCGCACCGACAAGATCGTGAAGCTGTCGCCTGAGGTGCAGGCTGCACTCGGTGTGACCGCTAGCGAGATGGAGCCGGGCGCGATGATCTCGGCGATCCTGAAGGCGCCGGCCGACCTGCTCTGGTTCGGCGGCATTGGCACCTATGTGAAGGCGGCATCCGAGGCGAACGTCGCGGTCGGCGATCCGGCCAACGACCGGTTGCGCGTCAACGCCGAGGATCTGCGCGTGGTCGCGATCGGCGAAGGCGCGAATTTGGGCGTCACGCAGGCGGCGCGCATCGCGTTCTCGCAGCGTGGCGGGCGGATCAACACCGACTTCATCGACAATTCGGCGGGCGTCGACTGCTCGGATAACGAGGTCAACATCAAGATCGCGCTCAACCGCGAGATGATCGAGGGCCGCCTGGAGTACGAGGATCGCAACACGCTGCTCGCCAGCATGACCGACGACGTCGCGCATCTGGTGCTGGAGGATAACCGCCTCCAGACGCTGGCGCTGTCGATCGCCGAGGCCGATGGCGCGGTCGCGGTGCCGAGCTATGTCCGCGTCATCGAGATATTCGAGGGCAGCGGCAAGCTCGACCGGGCGGTCGAGGGACTGGCGTCGAACGATATCCTGCTGCGTCGTGGGCAGGACGGCTTGGGCCTTACGCGTCCCGAACTGGCGGTGTTGCTCGCGACCGCCAAGCTCGGGTTGCAGGACGCGATCGAGCATAGCGATGTCGCGCGCGATGATGCGCTCAAGCCCGATCTCCACGCGGCCTTCCCGGCCGCGATGCGCGAGCGGTTTGCGACGGCGATCGACGAGCACCGGCTGCGGCCGCAGATCGTCGCGACCAAGCTCGCCAACCGGATCGTCAACCGGCTGGGCATCCTCTACCCGTTCGAACTCGCCGAGGAGGAAGGCGCGGCGATGGGCGATATCGCGGCGATGTTCGTCGTCGCCGAGCGGCTGTTCGACCTGCCGGCATTGTGGGCGGAGATCGAAACGGCGGTGATGCCCGAGGCTGCGCGGATCGCGCTGTTCGACGAGGTGGCCGTCGCAACGCGCTCGCAGATCGCCGACCTGTTGCGCGTGTCGGCGCCGGGCGCCGCCCCTGGCGACGTGCTCGCCCGGCTGGCGAAGGGCATTACGCAGCTCGACAGCCAGACCGCGGCGTTGCTGCTCGAAGAGGCGAGTGCGCAAAGCGGCCGGATCGCGGGGCAGCTCGAAGCGGTCGGGGCGCCGGGCGATCTGGTGCGCAAGGTCGTACGGCTGTTCGAGATGGATGGTGCGGTCGGCCTGGCCGATCTCGGCGAGCGGATGACGCTCGACGAGGCGGTGCTGACGCGGGCGTTCACGCATCTCGGGCAGGCGCTGGGGCTCGACTGGGCGCAGGCGAATGCGGCGCGGATCAGCCCGACCGATCCCTGGGAGCGGTTGCTGATCGCCGGCCTCGCGCGCGACTTCCAGCAGTTGCGGCTTGAGTTCCTGGCGCGTTGCGGGGCGCAGGACCCGCAGGGTGCGGTGGAAACCTGGCTGCTGGCGAACGCGGCGCGGGTGGCGCAGTTCAAGGCGGTGATCGACCGCGCGCGCCATGCGGCCGTGCCGAATGCGGCGATGCTGGCGCAGATCGCGGGTCAGGCGCGGGTGTTGTTGGGGCGGTGAAGCTGCCTAAATCCCTCTCCCCTCCGGGGAGAGGGCGGGCCCCGCATGCCCTTGCGTGTGGGAGGGTGAGGGGAATGGGGCTCGGGACGTACATCCCAACCGCGCCTCACCCTCCCGTCGCTTCGCTCCTCCTTCCCTCTCCCCGAAGGGGCGAGGTAAAGCCTACACCGCCCGACGCGCGGCCAGCTCCGCCTTCCATGTCCGTGCCCGCCACCACATGATCACGCCGGTCACCGCCAGGATCGCCGGCAAGATGCCACCGAGGAAGATGATCGTCTGCCACAACGGCCCCATGTCGGTGCCGTCGTGGATCCGCCGCATCCACCGCGCCACGCCGCCCTGCGCTCGTGCGGGTGCGGCCGTCGCGCCGCCGGTGTCGTCCGCGACCTTCACGCCCACGGGTGCGCCCCTGCCTGCGAACGTCACGGTCCAGTCGGCGCTGAGATCGGTCGGCCAGGCGATGCTGCGCAACGGCGCATCCCGCGCGACACTCCGCGCCTTGCCGATCGCGACGGCGAGCGGTTGGGCCGGTTTTGCCAGCGGCCTCGCGCGCGCCAGGGCGGCACGATCCGGCCCGCCACGCCGCTGCCCCTCAGCGGTCATGCGTCCGAACACCTGCGGAAACGAAATCCATGCGCCGGTCAGCGACAGCACGAACAACGGCAGCGCGATCCAGAAGCCGAACAGATGATGCAGGTTCGTGTCGGTGTTGCGATGCCGCCTGAACCGCAATCCACGCGACCATTTGCCGACCGTCGGCCACCACAGCCACAATCCGGTGAAGCACGACACCATCATCGCAACGCCGATCCACCCGACGATCGCCCGCCCCACGCCAGGCAGTTGAAGGCTGCCGTGCAGGCCGTGGAGAAACCGCACGAGCCCTGCGCTGGACGGCGACACTTCCAGCACGCGGGCGGTCGGTGGATCGAGATACACCATCGTCCGTTGCGGTGGCGCCGGCCGGGCGGCGCCAGTCGCTCTACTGGCTGCGACCACGACCGGCCCGCCATCCTCGGGCATCGTCAGCAGCGCGATCCGCTCGCCATGTTTCAGCGCCGCCGCGGCGGCCGCGACATAGGCGTCGGGGTCGAGCAAGGTCGGCCCCGACACCGCATAGCGCGCCGGATCGACGATCCGGTCGAGCGCATCGTGCCACACCAGCGCCGCGCCGCTGAGCGATAGCGGAATGATCAGGATCGCAAGCACGAGCCCGATCCATTTATGGACCTGAAACCACGCGCGCCGCATCGCCAGCTTGCTCATTGCCTATTCCCCGTACGGCGTCCCTGTACCGCAAGCCTGGCACGGTACGCCCGGGCAAGTCCACCGCGCGCTGCACGGGACGATCAGATGGGATACCGGCGTCTTGGACGCGGGGTGTCGAGCGTCGGTTTCGCTGGCGATGCCATGCCGAAACGATCCGGGCCATGCCGAAACGATCCGGGCTATGCCGAAACGATCGGGCGACTTGCCGAGAACAGCCATGTTCGCAACGCGCTGGCCAGATTCGGAGGATCGTCCGCGACGATCCGGATCGCGTCGATCTCGGCGACCAGTGCCGAAAGCGGCAAGCCCAGATCGAGCGCGGACACCTCCAGCGCACGCCAGAATACCGGTTCGAGACTGATCGACGTCTGGTGCCCGGCGATCGTGATCGACCGCTTCACCGGCCCGTGGAAGCCATCGGCCGGAGCGGCGATCACGGGCGCATCATTCGGTGTCGAACAGCGAGGCCAGTTGTTCGATGATCGTGCCGCCGAGCTGTTCGACATCCATGATCGTGACGGCGCGCGCATAATAGCGGGTGACGTCGTGGCCGATGCCGATCGCGACCAGCTCGACCGGCGACTTGCTCTCGATCCAACCGATCACTTGGCGCAGATGACGTTCCAGATACGAGCCGGAGTTCACTGAAAGCGTCGAATCGTCGACCGGGGCACCGTCGCTGATCACCATCAGGATGCGGCGTTCTTCCGGCCGGGCGACCAGCCGCGCATGCGCCCACATCAGCGCCTCGCCGTCGATATTCTCCTTCAGCAACCCCTCGCGCATCATCAGGCCAAGCGAGTTGCGCGCACGCCGCCACGGCTCGTCGGCGCGCTTGTAGACGATGTGGCGGATGTCGTTGAGCCGGCCGGGCTGCGGCGGACGTCCGGCGGCGAGCCACGTCTCGCGACTCTGGCCGCCCTTCCACGCGCGCGTCGTGAAGCCGAGAATCTCGGTCTTCACGCCGCAGCGCTCCAGCGTGCGCGCGAGGATATCCGCACTGATCGCCGCGATCGAGATCGGCCGCCCGCGCATCGATCCGGAATTGTCGATCAGCAATGTCACCACGGTGTCGCGGAAATCGGTCTCGCGTTCGGACTTGTAGCTGAGCGACAAGGTCGGGTTGACGACCACGCGCGCCAGGCGCGCCGCGTCGAGAATGCCTTCCTCCTGGTCGAAATCCCACGACCGCGACTGTTGCGCCATCAGCCGCCGCTGGAGCCGGTTGGCGAGCTTCGACACGGTCGATTGCAGGTGCACGAGCTGCTGGTCGAGATAGCCGCGCAACCGCGCGAGTTCGTCGGCATCGCACAGCTCGGTGGCGGCGATCACCTCGTCGAACTGCGTCGTCCACGGCTTGTAGTCGAACGCGCCGCCCATGTCCGCGAAGGGACGGTTCGGGCGGACCGGCTGCATGCCTTCCTCGCCGTCGTCGCCGGGCTCGCCGTCGATGTCGTCCATCGACTCGTCGCTCTGCTCCTGGCCGTCGCTTTCCTCGTTCTGCTGCTCGGACTGCTCGCCCCGCGCCTCGACCTCGCCCTGGCCGTCCTCGCCCTGGTCCTCGCCTTCGTCGCCCTCGTCCTGTTGCTGCTCGTCGGTGCCCTCGTCCTCGGACCCGCCCTCGTCGCTTTCCTCGGGGACCTGATCGCCCTCGACCAGTTCGAGTTCCTGCAGCATCTTCCGCGCAAGACCCTGGAACGCCTTCTGATCGTCGAGCGCGAACGCCAGCGCGTCGAGGTCGGTCTTACCTTCGATCCACTCGCGGACCAGCGCGAGTCCGGGCGCGGCGATGGCGGGGGACTCCTGCCCGGTGAGCCGCTCGCGGACGAGCAGGCCGAGCGCGGTCGACAAGGGCACCTCATCGCGATTGCGCGCCCGCGTGATCGGGTCGGCCCGCAGCCGAACGTCGAGCGCGCTGTTAAGATTGTCGGAAATACCGAGATAGCCGCGGCCACCCAGCGCCTCGACGCGAGCGGTCTCGACCGAGTCGAACACGGCACGCGCCACCGCCTCGACCGGCGCCGCACGGTTGTGCAGCGCGATGTCGTGATGCTTCAACCGCAGCGCAAACCCGTCCGCGAACCCACGAGCCTCCGATACCTGTTCGAGCGGGAGGGCACGCGCCGGCATCGGCACCTTGATATGCTTGCCGCTCTGCGTCGGTGCGTCCGCTGTGAACGCGAGCTCGACCTCAGGCTCCTCCGAGATCGCACGCGCCGTCCCGGCAAGAACCGCCTTGAAGCGATCGAGAGGGGTTTCGTTAGCCATTTTTCAATTCGTCCAGCATTCGCGCGCACGCTTCGCGTAACGCCGGCAGATCGCCTGTCGCTGTATTCCAGACAGTCGGCATGTTGATCGTTCCATATTCGTGCCGAAGGCGATTGCCCATGCCTCGTACCTCGGCGGCCGGGAACGTGTGCAATATCGTCGCCATCTTTTCCGGCCCTATTTGTATGGTGGCCTCGATCGCGCGTTCGATACACCGCTCGGTCGCATCGATCGTCTTACGATCCCGCGCAAACGCCTCGTACGTCAAACCTTCGACATATGAGACGATCGCGTCGGCATTCTCGACAATGTCCTGAAGCCGCTGGATATCCCGCTCAGAAAACATGGACACGATCCCGGTCGATGCCGGCCTGCACGCGCGGCTTGGCTGCCGGTTCGCACACCACGTCGGTCTTGCTGCCGATGATCGTCTCGAGCCGGTTCGAGATGACGGCCAGACCAAACAAGCCGACCCTTGCGTCCGGATCAAACCGCACCGCCAGATCGACATCCGATTGTTGTCGGGCTTCACCACGCGCGGTCGATCCGAACAGCGAGAGGCGTTGCACACCTAGGCTGCGCAGATCGGCCTCATGGGCACGCAGTCTGGCAAGGGCTTCGCTCGTGTCCATGGGGCTAATATAGCAGTCTCACGCCTTCCCCACCACGCTCTCGGGGAGGTCCTTTCCGAACACGCGCTGGTAATATTCGGCGACCAACGGGCGCTCCGCTTCGTCGCACTTGTTGAGGAAGCTCAACCGGAACGCGAAACCGACGTCGCCGAAGATCAGCGCGTTCTGCGCCCAGGTGATCACCGTGCGCGGGCTCATCACGGTCGAGATGTCGCCGTTGACGAAGCCCTTGCGCGTCATGTCCGCCACCCGCACCATGTTCTCGACGGTCTTCTTGCCCTCGGGCTTGTCGTATTCGCCGGACTTGGCGAGCACGATCTGCGCCTCGACCTTGGCCGGCAGATAGTTGAGCGTCACGACGATGTTCCAGCGATCCATCTGGCCCTGGTTGATCTGCTGCGTGCCGTGATACAGCCCGCTCGTATCGCCGAGACCAACCGTGTTGGCGGTCGCGAACAGGCGGAACCACGGGTTCGGACGGATCACGCGGTTCTGGTCGAGCAGAGTCAGCTTGCCTTCGGTCTCCAGCACGCGCTGGATCACGAACATCACGTCCGGGCGGCCGGCGTCGTATTCGTCGAACACCAGCGCAGTCGGCGTCTGCAAAGCCCAAGGCAGCAGCCCCTCGCGGAACTCGGTGATCTGCTGGCCGTCCTTTAGCACGATCGCGTCGCGCCCGATCAGGTCGATGCGGCTAATATGCGCGTCGAGGTTGATGCGGATGCACGGCCACTTCAGCCGCGCCGCGACCTGCTCGATATGCGTCGACTTGCCGGTGCCGTGATAGCCCTGGACCATCACGCGGCGGTTATGCGCGAAGCCCGCCAGCACGGCGAGCGTCGTGTCCGCGTCGAAGACATACGCCGGATCGAGATCGGGCACGCGCTCGTCGGCTTCGGAAAACGCCGGCACTTCCATGTCGGAATCGATCCCGAACATCTCGCGCACCTTCACCATGCGGTCGGGGGCGTCGAGGATCGTAGTTTCTCGGCTGTCTGGCTGGGTATTCGGAATATCGGTCATGTTGGCCTCGTGTTCCCGGTAGCTCTAGGCCATGCGCGGGCCGTTACTCAACCGCCCGCGTCAAGAATGCGCGGATGAGTAACGTGGATGAACTGGACGAACCGCCCGGCGCGCGACGAGTTCCACTATGGACGGTAGCGAAATATCGATCAGTGAGACCGCCGGAAGTCAGGCGAACGCCGCCGCGCCCTTGAGGTGCTGGTACGCGGCGATGACCTTTTGCAGGTCGGCCTCATGCGCGCGGTCGCCGCCGTTGCGGTCGGGATGGAAACGCCGCACGAGCTCGCTGTAGCGTTTGCGGAGTTGCGTGCGGTCGGTGTCCGTGCCGAGCCCGAGCACGCGCAACGACCGCCGCTCGCCATCTGACAGCACGCGGCCGTCCTTACGCGCCGCCGCCATGCGCTCCCCAAAGCGCGCGCCGATCGCATCGATCGGGTCGGCGAAGTCCGCCCATTTCGGCGGCGTATCGCCCCCGCCATGCGCGAACGCCCGCGTCTCGCGCTCCCAGCCGGCCATCGGCCGCTGCGCATGGTGGATTTCGTCGGCGGTCATCCCGTCGAAGAAATTATAGCCGGCGTTGAACGCGCGGACGTGATCGAGGCAGAACCAGCGAAACTGCGGCGGCCCACCCTCGCTGGCGCCTTCCAGCGGCGGCGCGCGAAATTCGCCGGGCTCCTCGCAGTCGCGCCACATGCAGACGCGACCGCTCCCTTCCACGCGGCCGTGAAACCGTGGACTGGGTCGCTCCCTGCGATTGTTCTGACCGTCTTCGCTCACCGACTTCCCGCGCTTTTCCGAAACGGGCTATATAGGGTCGATGACAGACCTCGCCACCGGCTCCGTTCAGGACCAGATCACCGCCCGCCTCACCGCGGCGCTCAGCCCCACGCAGCTGATCGTCGTCAACGAGAGCGGCTTGCACGCCGGCCATATGGGCGACGATGGCACCGGCGAGACGCATTTCCGCGTCGAGGTGGAAACGCCGCAGTTCGAAGGGCTTAACCGCGTCGCCCGCCAGCGGCTGGTGAACCAGGCGCTGGCCGATCTGTTGAGCACGAAGATCCATGCGCTCGCCATCAAGGCCCGCGCGCCCGGGGAAATCTGATGGCGTACAAGCTCTGGTATTGGCCCTCGCTGCAGGGGCGTGGCGAGTTCGTCCGTCTCGCGCTCGAAGGTGCCGAGATCGCGTATGAGGATTGCGCGCGCAAGCTTGGCGAAGAGGGCCTGATGGCCGATCTGAACGACCGCACCGGTCGCACGCCGTTCGCGCCGCCCTATCTCGAGCTGGACGGACTGGTGATCGCGCAGGTCGCCAACATCCTGATGTACCTCGGCGAGCGCCACGGCCTCGCCCCGTCGAACATGGCCGACCGGCTGTGGCTGAACCAGATCCAGCTGACCATCGCCGACCTCGTCGCGGAGGTGCACAACGTCCACCACCCGGTCGCGATGATGGACTATTACGACGATCAGAAGCCCGAGGCCGCGCGTGCCGCCAAGCAGTTCCGCGAGGCGCGGATGCCGAAGTATCTCGGTCATTTCGAGGATGCGGCGCAGGCCAATACCGGCGACTGGCTGATCGACCATAAGTGGACCTACGCCGATACGTC
>JAYVRZ010000052.1:0-17352 GCA_043775965.1 Sphingomonas sp. | reverse complement strand
CACTGGCGCGGGCAGCCCGAGGATCAGGTGGCTGTCGAGTTTGAACGCCAGCGCCTCCGATGCGGCCGGCGTGAACGCGTTGGTACGCAGCGTGGCGGCGATCAGGTTGCGCAGGCTGCGCAGGATACGATCGTCGTCGATCGCGGTGACCGCGTCGAGGCCCGTCTCGATCGCCTGGTCCGCTTCGATCGCGTTGCCCGGATGGTCCGGATGATGCACCGCTGTGAACCGCGCGATCAGTGCCGCGGCGACTTTCGGTGCACGGCGCAGCGCGTCGACCACGGTGGTCAGGCCGTAGGGGAGCCCCGCCTGCCGCAGATAGCGGAACCACGCTCGGAACAGCACGATCGCCTGAGGGCCCATGCCGAGTTCGACGATCAGCCGGTTGAACGCGTCGTTCTCCGCCGCGCCCTCCAGTACCGCGGCGACCGCGCCTTCGAGCACGGCGGCATCGGTATCGAGCGCGGCGTCGTTGGCCTCCAGCACGAAGTCATGGACGAACGGATCGCTGTCGTCGCGCAACCGCGTCGGCAGTTCGCCGATGACGCGGAAGCCGAAATTCTCCAGCACCGGCACCGCGTCGGACAGGGCAAGCGCACCGCCCAGCTTGTAGATCTTGAGCTGGCGGTCTTCACCCCGTGCACTCGGGATCAGCCGGACGCCGCGCGAGCTCGGGTCGTTCAGCGCGGCCAGCCGCTGGATGTCCTCCGCTGCCTCGGCGGGCGTGCTGAGGTTGCGGTAATTCTGCGGGAACGCGGCCGCCCAGCGCAGCGCGAGACGTGCGGCACGCGGCGGCGGCAGCGTCTCGACCAGGGCGGCTTCGACGTCGGGCACCCAGCCGCGCACCATCCGCTGCAACCGCAGCGCGAGCGGGGCGACGTCGGGCATCCGGCCCTCTCCGCGCAGGTCCAGCGTGTAGCGGATCATCGCGACCTCGCCGTCCTCCAGCGCGATCGACCAGTTGAGCACGCTCGCATTCGCCGCCTCCGCCAGCATGTCGCCGATCGCGACGCGGCGGCTGGTGGTGACGTCGTCGCGGGGCAGCCACACGAACGCGAACAGGTGTCGGCCCAGCGCGGATTCGACCAGCACGAGCGCCGGCCGCGGCCGATCGGCCAGGCTCATCGCGGTCAGCGCCAGATCCTCCAGCGCGTCGGGCGCAAACGCGATCACCAGGTCGTGCGGTAGCGCGGTGAACGCGTGCGTCAGCGCCTTGCCGGCATGACCGCGCGGATCGAACCCGAATTTCGCCTTCATCGCGGCCAGGCGCGTGCGCAACACCGGCACGTCGCGCGGCATCGCCGCCAGCGCGGCGCTGGTCCACAACCCGCTATAGATCGACAGGCCTGCGACCGTCGCGCCCTCCATCACCGGCACGACGACCAGGTCGAGCGGGACGGCACGGTGAACGGTCGAGATCAGGTTCGACTTCAGCAGCAACGGCGCATCGTTGCCCGCCTCGAACCATTCGATCGCCAGCGCGCGCGAGGCGGCCGCGAGGATCGGCGTGCGGTGCTCGTTGCGCGCGATGCCCAGCGCCGCATGGCCGCTCCCGTCTCGGTGCCAGACCTGGTGCCCGAGCAAGGTCAGGTGCCCGCCCAGGAACCACTGCAACAGCGCCGCGCCTTCGCCCTCGGGCAGCTTGGCGATATCGTCGTCGAGCGCCGCCTGCATCGCCCGCCAGTCGGTCACCGCCGCCCGGACGTCGGCCAGCACCGCGGTCAGGTCCTCGATCAATCCGCGACGGTCGCGCGCGTCGGCGCGCTCCATCTCCAGGTAGATCATCGATTCCGGACGGCCCGTGCCTTGGCCGTCGGCGTCGATCGCGTGGAGATTGCCATCGGGCGCGCGCGTCGTGCGGACGACGGGGTGGATGATCCGGTCGACCGCGATGTCCTGCGCGCCGATCGCCGCCGCGATCGAATCGACCAGGAACGGCATGTCGTCGTTGACGATCGCCAGCCGCATCCGCCGCCGCGTGTCGTCGCCGCTGATCGGCTCGATCGCGATCGCCGGCGCACCGTCGTCGCGGTGCGCGGCGGTCGCGGCGACGAAGGCCGCAGCCTGCGCGACCTCGCTCGCACCGAAGTCCTTGAGTTCGCCCGGAAGGGCCCGTTCGGTCAGCCGGCCTGCAAGAGCATCGGTGAGCGTCTTCAACGATTGGTTCGCCATAGGTCGGGGCCTATGCGCCTGCCGTCCGGCTATCTCAAGGCTTGTGGCAGGTGCGAAGGTATATGCTGCGCCGCACCCTGGATCGCGGCGCGCTCGGCCGCCGCGATGACAGTCAGATCGCCCTCGAACCCGTCGAGAAAGCTCGACAGCCCGCCCGCCGGCACGCGGTGGCGCTGTGCATGCGACAGGACCGCGGCAAACTCCGACAGCCGCGCCGAATCGAAATCGGCGCCGAACACCAGCGTGACGATCTGCTGCATCGCCTCCGTGTGGTTCGGCAGGCAGGCGGCCGACAGCAACGCCGCGTAATCGTCGCGCTGCTGCTCGGCCGACACCGCGAGATCGTGCGCCCGCCCGAGTGCGCGGTGGAGCGCGGCGCGGCTGCGTTGTTCGGCAGCGCGAACCTGCGCGGCGTTCTCGCGCGCCATCGCCAGCTGCTCGCCCAGCCGACCGGTCAGCACGTATTCGGGCGGAACCGGAACGTCCAACACCAGTTCCGGTGACGTCGCCGTGGTGTCGATCGCCACGAGGTCGGATATAGCGTCGCTATCGAACCCACCGCTCGGACCATCGGCCCAGACCTGCGCGACGCCGCCCGGCGCAGTCGACCGCGCCACGTCGCGGACCGCGGCGTCGAGTTCGGCCGCCAGCGTCGCATGCATGTCCGCGTCGGCGCGTTCCTTCCAGTTGATCACGCCGTAGATGAAATCGATCGCGTCGCCGCTCGACGAGAACGGCATCAGGATCCCGCGGTACAGCGTCGTCCGCCCCCGGCTGCTGACGAACTCCGCCTCGAAACCGATCGGTGCGCGGTTGGCGATGATCTGCAGATAATGGTCGGTCAGCGGCGACAGCAGCGACCGGCTCGGCACGTCCGCGATCGTCGCGATCGGGCCCTCCAGCCCGCACTCCTCGCGCAGTGCCCGGCCGAGATACGCGATCCGCGGATCGCCCATGCCATAGCTGAAATCGAGCAACACGCTGTGGGGGCCGAAATCGGTGATCGTCTCGGGCTCGAGGTTCGCGATCGAGGGGTAGGGCCGCCCGTTCAACAGCGACACCCAGTGATTATACGCGCGCACGTGCATCCGCCGCTCGTCGCCGCCAAGATCGAACATCACGTCGTTGACGCCCGCATTCGCCGCATCCCGCAAGCCATCGTCGCCGTCCGAGCCGCGATCGCCGCCGCTACTGCCACCGCCGCCGCCGTTCCCGCCGCTACTGCCACCCCCGCTCCCGAACGACACGTCGTCGCCATCCCGGCTCGAGGGCGCACGCCGTGCGGTAATGGTATCTGGACCGCCGATCCGCCCGAGATCCAGGCCGTCGTCCAGGCCGCGTGCCGTATCCATGCGAAATTCCCGTTAGCGTGACCCCGATTGTGCACCATGGTTGGTAAACGACCCGTAAACGCGCAAAACGCTTGTCACCTCCCACAACCCCTGTTAAGCGCCGCCCCCTCGACCGGATACATCCATCGTCGAGCCGCTTTAGCTCAGCTGGTAGAGCATCGCATTCGTAATGCGGGGGTCACAGGTTCGAGTCCTGTAAGCGGCACCATTCTATTGAAGGCTAGCCTCATACAGGAGGAAGCTGGGCGATAGTCATAGTCCCACCCATGCTAGTAGCCATGATCCAAGCTTGACTTGTAGGATAATGTTGCTCAGATGTTCTTGTCGCTAGTGGGAGCGGGCGACATGATCAACGTATCTGACGAAAAGCGATATGCTTTCACGGTATGGCTGCGCACAGGTCGGTTGCCGCCCGCGCATCAAGCCGCCGGACTCGAGTTCAAGTTCAATCCATATCATGACCCGCGCGACGGTCGTTTCACCTTCGCGCCAGGCGGACCACGTGCACAAGCCGAATTGGGTTCTAGCTACGCAGGTTCTCAGTCTCGATCAGTCCGCCCTTCAGCAAATTCAGGAAGCGCTGGCGAGGTTGTGCCGCAAGCCGCGTCGTCGGCACTGCGGAACGTATCGGCCACGTGGACTGCAATAAACCCGCGACTTGTTCCGGGACCGCAACAGCCACTCCTTAGACGTGGTGGTAATGTAAGGGCTTTCGAGGACCCGATGACGCTGGAGCATTCGTTCCCGGGTCTGCGGTCCTCGCCCGGCGGGGCGATAGTTGCCGTTGCTGACAACATGTTCGATCTGACCGGCCCCGCAAATGCGATGACCGCGGAAGTGCTGCAGAACCACGCGAGACAAATCATAGAGCAGATCAAAGCCATCGATCCTGGTTGGCATTACGATGAGATCGTACCGATCGATGTGCTCGGCAATCAAATTCAAACGGTGCAAGGCTTAAATACGAAGGTTAACGACTTGCGCTTCCAACGCGCAGTCATGGTTGCGCGGATGAAGGGAGACTATGAGCCACTTCAAGTCGAGACACTCCAGATCACGCCTATGCCATTCCACGCCCGGAGAAAAAACGATGAATAGTCCATTTTTCGAACCTAGGCCGTACATTCCGGCATCGCTGAGCGAAATCAACGACCTGTTGGGGTCGATGATTTTAGACGCGCCAACGTTCGTGGACCGCCTTGGAGACTTCCCCGACTGGAACATCGACAGCATGTTCGACAAGCTTTATCAAGGGCTTGATATCGTCCGTAAAAAGCTTGGCGAGGACCAGTACGCGGCGCTTTTGAATCTAGCAACTCGCGCGAAAGCACTGTTCGCCGCCGACCAGGATGATACGAATGGCAATACCGACCTGGGACGGGCCTTGCTGTTCGAGATGGAAGACGTGCTTAAGGATGTCCGTAATCGTCGGTCGAAGAGAAATTTGCCGGATGAGGACGGTGAAATTACCGACGATTGACGGTGATACTCCAATGATGCGAGTGCCCATCTTCGACCTTTAGGGGGCACCATTCTATAAGCATTGCGCTTGTAGACGACGACGTTGCGCATCGGCGCGTGTCGCGCTTAACTTGTAGGATAATGTTGCTCAGATGTTCTCACCGCACTGATGGGCGGCGATAGCATGGTCCAGAAAGCGGACGCTTCACCTTCGTCGGTGCTGGACCTCGGTATGATCGATTAATTACTGATGGCAGGCGGCGAATATCCGCTGGAGCTCACGCTGTTCTACGCCCAGGTCGATCACAACATAATCGGCGAGTCTATTTTCAAAGAACTCGGCGATTAGTTTCTCTACCAGTGGCCAGTAAACGATTGCCCTATGCACTTCTCGAACTTTGGAAATCGCAGGAAGGCGATGATTGGTGGACAGAATTAGAGTATGTACTCCTCGACGGCCTGTTCGAATTCACTTATATTTACCCTGAGCAGATCGATCCCGAGGAAGACATTCTGGAGCGCCGTGAGCGTTCACTGTTGCGCCGTCTCGGACACAGGATGTAGTGAGGCAAACTGTAGCCCAGAGGTGTCACCCAATGGATTGCCGTGCGGCTCGTGGCGTCGAGGTGCGGTTTATCAATATCGAACGCGGGTTCCGGCCGACCTGATCGGCATCGTCGATAAGGACTGGCGACGTATCCACACCCGATACGATCGCTGCGCTCACACCTTCCTCTCAGCCATCGCTTTCGCCGTCAGCTTCATCTTCTGGCTCAATAAATGAGTCCTGAGCCTAGCATGTGTCCGATCAAGCGCGTCGCCGGAGATCATGTCCTTGACGCCCTCCATCCGCCGAACCGTGCGTAGAGCGTCGGCAGGACGAAGAGCGTCAGCAGCGTCGCCGAGATCAGACCGCCGATGACGACGGTCGCCAGCGGCTTCTGCACTTCGGCGCCGGCACCGTGGCCGAGCGCCATCGGCACGAAGCCGAGGCTGGCGACGAGCGCGGTCATCGCGACGGGGCGCAGGCGGGCGAGTGCGCCGTCGTGCGCGGCGCGGACCCGGTCCATGCCGCGGGCCATCAAGTCGTGGATCGACGACACCATGACGAGACCGTTGAGCACCGCGATCCCGGACAAGGCGATGAAGCCGACCGCGGCCGAAACCGAGAACGGCATCCCGCGCAGCACGAGCGCGAGCACGCCGCCGACCAGCGCGAGCGGCACGCCCGTAAAGACAATCACCGCGTCGCGGATCGAGCCGAGCGCGCCGTACAGCAACAGCATGATGACCGCGAAGCAGACCGGCACGACCAGCAGCAGCCGATCGCGTGCGGAGGCGAGGTTCTCGAACTGCCCGCCCCATTCGACATAAATGCCGGGGGGCATCTTCACCTGCGCATCGATCGCGGCGCGCGCGTCGGCCACGACGCCGGCGACGTCGCGGTCTCGGACGTTCGCCTGCACGACCACGCGTCGCTTGCCGTTCTCGCGGCTGATCTGGTTTGGACCATCGACGACCGCGATGTCGGCGACGGTGGACAGCGGCACGAAACCGCCGCCGGACGTTTGCACCGGCACCTGCGCCACTTGGGTCAGGTCGGAGCGCGACGCTTCGGACAGGCGGGTCACGACCGGGAAACGGCGGTCGCCTTCGAAGATCAGGCCCGCCTCGCGCCCGCCGATCGCGGCAGCCACCGTATCCTGCACGTCGCCGGCCGTGACGCCGATCCGCGACATCGCCATGCGGTTGGGGCGGATATCGAGCATCGGTAGCCCCTCGGTCTGTTCGACGCGGACGTCGACCGCGCCGCGGGTCTTGCGCAGGATCGTGGCGATGCGCTCAGCCGCGGCGTTCATGCCGCCGAAGTCGTCGCCGAAGATCTTGACCGCGATGTCGCCGCGCACGCCGGCGATCAGTTCGTTGAAGCGCATCTGGATCGGCTGCGTGATCTCGTACGCGTTTCCGGGCAGCGTGGAGAGCCGTTTTTCGATCCGCTCGACCAGCTCTTCCTTGGCGAGGTTTGGGTCGGGCCATTCGGCCCTGGGCTTCAGGATGACGAAGGTGTCGGTCGCGTTGGGCGGCATCGGATCGCTGGCGATCTCGGAGGTGCCGGTGCGCGAGAAGGCGAACCGGACCTCGGTCTGGCGGGCGAGCATCTTCTCGACCTGGAACTGCATCGCCTGGCTCTGGTCGACCGAAGTGCCGGGGATGCGGACCGCCTGGACGAGGATATTGCCTTCGTCGAGCTGCGGCAGGAACTCCTGGCCGAGCGTGGTGAAGGCGACGCCTGCGAGCGCGAGCGCACCGACTGCGATCCCGAGCGTGATACTCGGGCGGCGCATCGCCTTGCCGAGCCCTGGCTCGTAGCGGCGACGCAGCCAGCCGACGATGCGGCTGTCCTTCTCGTCGACCGGCCTGCTCAGCCCGATCGCGATCGCGGCGGGCACGAACGTCATCGACAGGACGAAGGCGAAGACGAGCGCGATGATGACGGTCAGCGCCATAGGTTCGAACATCCTGCCCTCGACGCCGGTGAAGGTCAGCAGCGGGGCGTAGACGAGGATGATGATCGCCTGACCGTAGACCGAGGGGCGGATCATCTCGCGGGCCGATGCCGCGACCAGATCCAGGCGGTCTCGTAGCGAGAGGGGTCCGTCCCTGCCACGCTGCGCCTCGCCCAGGCGACGCAGCGCGTTCTCGACGATGATGACGGCCCCGTCGACGATCAGCCCGAAGTCGAGCGCGCCGAGACTCATGAGGTTGGCCGACACGCCCGCCTGCAGCATGCCGATGCTGGTGAGCAGCATCGTGACAGGGATCACCAGCGCGGCGATCAGCGCCGCGCGGAAGTTGCCGAGCAACACGAACAGCACCACGATGACCAGCACGGCCCCCTCTGCAAGATTGCGCGCGACGGTGGCGATCGTGGAGTTGACCAGCTCGGTGCGGTTGAGCACCGGCTTCACCACGACGTCGACGGGGAGCGCCCGACCGATCTCCTCCAGTCGCTTGCCCACACCCGTCGAGACGGTGCGGCTGTTCTCGCCGATCCGCATGACCGCGGTGCCGACGACGACTTCGTGGCCGTTCTCCGACGCCGAGCCCATCCGCAGCGCTTGCCCGGTGCGAACCGTGGCGATCTGGCTGAGCAGGATCGGGACGCTTTCGCGCGTCGCGACGACGGTGCGGGCGAGCTCGTCGGCATTGCGGACGCGGCCGTCGACGCGGACCGCGAGACCTTCGCCGTTGCGGTCGACGATGCCCGCGCCGGCGCTCGTGTTGTTGCGTTCGAGCGCGGTGGCGAGGTCGTTCAGCGTGATCTTCATCGCCGCCATCCGCTGGATATCGGGGACGACGAGATATTGCTTGGTGTAGCCGCCGAGGCTGTCGACGCCGGCGAGACCCGCGGTGCTCTTCAGCTGCGGCGTGACGATCCAGTCCTGCACGGTGCGCAGATAGGTCGCCTTGTCGGGTTCGGTGACGAGGTGGTCGCCTTCCGGCGTGATATAGCTGCCGTCCTTCTGCAGGCCGGGCTCGCCGTTGCGGTGATTGACCTGGTCGAGTTCGCGATATTCGACCGTCCACATGAAGATGTCGCCGAGCCCGGTGGCGATCGGGCCCATTTCGGGCGTCACGCCGTCGGGCAGATCCTCTTCGGCGGTCCGCAGCCGCTCCGCCACCTGGGCCCGCGCGAAGTAGATGTCGGTCTTCTCGTCGAAGACCGCCGTGATCTGCGCAAAGCCGTTGCGGCTGAGCGAGCGGCTGTAGTCGAGACCGGGAATGCCGGCGAGCGCGGTCTCGACTGTGAACGCGACCTGCTTCTCGACCTGATCGGGCGAAAGTGCAGGCGCGACGACGTTGATCTGGACCTGGTTGTTGGTGATGTCGGGAACGGCGTCGATCGGCAGCCGCTGGATCGCAAAGACACCGGCGAGTGCGGTCGCAAGCGTCAGCAGCAGGACGAGCCAGCGCTTCTCGACGGCTAGCGTTACGATGCGTGACAGCATGGCCTAGTCCTCGTCCTTCGCTGCGCCCTTGCCGAGTTCGGCCTTGAGCGTGAACGAGTTTGTGGAGGCGATGCGCTCGTCGCCAGTCAGGCCGGTGGTCACGGTGACGGCGCCGCCATTGGTTCGGCCGAGCGTCACCGGCGTGGCGCGGAAGCCGGTCGCGGTGCGGACGAACACGTGCGGCTTGTCGCCGATCATCTGTACGGCGGCGGAGGGCACGGCGACGCTGCGGTCGCCGCTGGCCGGAAGCAGGATCGAGACGCCGACAGTCTCGCCCACGCGCCACGCGCCGCCCGCATTGTCGATCGTGGCGATCACCGGGACCAGCCGCGTCGTCTCGTCGAGGATCGGCGAGACGAAGGTGACGCGGCCCTCCTGACGGCGGCCGGCGGAGGTCACTTCCACGCGCGCGCCGGGCTTCACACGTCCGGCATCCGCGGGCACCAGCGACATCGTCACCGATACCTTGGCGAGGTTGGCGACGCGGAAAAGCTCGGCATCGGCCGCGACCTGCTGGCCGAGCGTGGCGGACCGGGCGATCACCTGACCCGCGATGGGCGAGCGTACCGCGATGCGGTTGAGCGCACCGCCGCCGCCGCCGGTGGCCGACAGCTGCTGCCGCGCGAGACGCAGCGCGATGCTGGCCTCGGTCGCGGCGGTGCGGGCGGCGACGAGATCCTGTTCGGGCGATACGCGCTCGGCGAAAAGTCGCTGTTCGCGGCGGAGGTTCGACTGGGCGAGCGCGGACCGCGCACCGGCTGCTTCCACCTCGGCGTTGAGCGAGGCGGCCTCGCGGCTTTCTATGATCGCCAGCGTCTCGCCGCGGCCGATCGACTGGCCGAGATTCCGGGTGAGCGAGACCAGCCTGCCGCCGATCGGGGCGGACACGATTTGCACGCTCTGCGGATCGCCCTCGATCGTCGCCGGCAGCTCGATCGCGCCTGCCACGCCACCCACCGTTGGGCGGGTCACCTCAATGCCGGCATCCGCAATCTGCTGGACCGACAGCGTGGCGATGGCGGGATCGCCCGCGACCTTGTCCTTTTCGGCACCCGCTTCGGTGCTGGCCTCCGTTTCCTTCTCAGGCGAGCGTCCGCAGCCGACAACGGCCAGGGCGATGGCGAAGGGCGCGATTGCCCGCATGGTCATGGTCATCGATCGGTGTCCTTGGGCATAGGCGCGGCGGCGGTAGTGAGCCGTTCAAGACGGGCCTGTGCGTCATGATAGGCGGCGAGCGCATCGATCGCCGCCGTCCGGGTGTCGAGAAGCGTCCGCTCGGCATCGAGCAGGTCGAGCTGCCCGAACTTACCCTCGCGGTAGCCGATACGTGCGATCCGCGCGGCCTCCTGCGCGGCGGCGAGGGCAGGGCCGATGGCGTTGCGCGCCGTCGTGGCGGCGTTCGCCGCATCGACCAGCGCTTCGGCAATTCCCTGTTCGGCGTCGAGCAGCGCCACGCGGCGCAGCGCGTCGGACTGGTCGCGCTGGGCGTTCGCCACCGCGACGGCGGAACGGCCGCCGTTGAACACGGCGAGCGGGATCGAGACGCCGAAGACCGCCGCGACGTCGTTGGTCTGCTCGAGCCTGCGGGCGCTGGCGCTGAGCGTGAGGTCCGGCACGCGCTGGCTTTGCGCGAGGCGGACCTGGGCTGTGGCGGTATCCAGATCGGCGCGGGCGGCGGCGGCAGTCAGCGTGTTCGCGGTGCCGGAAGCCGGGGACCGGCGGATCGTATCCACGCGCTGGAACCACGCGTCGTCGAGCGTTCCGACCGTTATACCGAGAAGCCGGGCAAGGTTCGCCGAGGCGACGACCGCCGAACGCTCCGCACGCTCCATGGCGCCATCGGCGGCCACGCGCGCAACGTCGGCCCGCTGTTCCTCGAGCGGCGATGCCCGACCGGCCTGGACCCGCACGCGGGCTGTGCGCAGGACCTCGGCCGCGATGCCGAGCTGATCGCGGGCGATTCCGATACGGCGCTGCGCTGCGACTGCGACGTTATAGGTCTGCGCGACGCGCAGGCGCAGATCGGCGCGCGCGATATCGGCCTGGAGACCGGCGCGGCCGATCTGCGCCTCGGCGAGCGCGATCCTGGCGCTACGCTTGCCCCCGCGTTCGAGCGGCAGGGCGAGGCCGACCGTCGTCTCCGACGAGCGCAGTCCCTGATAGATGCCGGTCCCGGCGACGTTCTCGGTCTCGGCGATGATCGACGGGTTCGGGCGCAGCGCGGCGACGCGGCGCTGCGCCTCGGCGGCGCGGACTCCGGCGGATGCTGCATCCTGGAAGGGTGACGATGCGCCGGCGCGAGCCAGCGCCTCTTCGAGCGTGAGGACCGGTTCCGCCGAGGCCGGCGGACGGGTCTGGGCCTGCAGCGACGATGCGCAGACCCCTGCGGCGATGACGGCCGCGATGATGCGATGCATTGGGATGCTCCTGACGACGGGGACCCGGGTGCGCAGGACGCACCCGATCGACGCGTCAGGCCTGTGGCGGTCTCAGAGCGGTATCGGCATCGCGGCCGACGAGCGTGGAGTCGGCAACGGCCGCCAGCTTGGAACCGGCCGGGCCGGTCATGCTGGCCAGCGTGTCGGCATCCGGCGTGCTCATGTGATGGGCGTGGCAGCTGCCGTGATGATGCGGATAGCCTTTGTCGGCGTCGCCCGCGACCTGATCGCCGTCGCCATCGACATGGGACGCGGCTTCATACTGGCTCGTCTCGATGCATCCGCCAACTTCAGCCGCATGCGCCACCCCGACCCACGCGGTCAGGATGAGCATCAGACAGGCGAGGAAGGGCAGAAGCCTACGCATGGATCCGCTGGGTAGCAGAGAAAGGCAGTGCTGTAACCGGGCACCGCGGAAGGACTGGAGGGCGTCGGATTGGAAATGAACGAATGACCTAGATCGGGGGAGCGGCAATGAGGCTCTATGCGTCCGCAACTGGGTCCTGCCGGACGTAACGGAATGATAGGCCCGCGAGTTCGTGCAAAAACGTTCGTCGATCCGCTGCTGTCATGGCTGGGTGACGAAGCGGACGCGTTCGCGGGGAGCAATCAGCATCGCGGGAGGAAATCCGGCTCGGACGACAAGCTGATCGAGTGGAACCGCATCGGCAGGCGCGGCTGCAGCAAAAACTTGGATTAGCCGGTGTCCGTCGGTTGGAACAAGCGACTTGGGGATGGGTAACGGTTGGCCTCCGAGCTCGGCCAGCCAGGCAGGGCGGCCATAGCGGTAGCTGCGACGAGGGTGAACGACCTGCACGTCAACCGCCCCGGCATATTGACCGAGCACAAGCGGCCGATCGCCCTCGAACAGGATACCATCGCGATTCGCTATGCGAGCAGCTGCCATATGATAAGACTGGCGAGTAGAGGACGGAACGTCTGTCACAGTGGTCTGATCGATTGTCAGCGGATCGATACCGGTCATGCGCTTTAGCCGTGCAGCCATCCATTCAATCTTACCGCCGCCCTCTTCATCCATCGCTGCCTCGGCAACGTGGCTGTGACCGACATAGATCAGGAGCTTTGCGGTAGGCAGCTGCCGGTGGATCGTCATGAGATTATCCGCTTCGGCTTGTTCCCTCGTCTCGATACTTCGGCGACGCGGAAGATCGCCTTTGGGCCGTTGCAAGCTATTCTGTTCATAGGAAACGGGCTGATAGCCTATGGCGATCGCGTTACGCAGGAACGCGGCATAAACCGGATCACGGGTGTAGAAGCCGGTACCAATCCGGGCAAAGCGATCCTGGGCCAGTCGTTCCACAACGGTTGGTTTGCCGCCATAAGGTGGTTCGTTGTCGAACGTCTCTGCCGCAAGCAGCGAATAGCCCAATGGGCGCAACGCCTGCGCGACCCGCCACGCAAAGGCGCGATCGCGGGGGTTGCTGTGCGCTTCGTTTAGGATCACGATTCCAGTGCTTCGTGCGCGACGGACGATTTCCGCAATTGCATCACGCCCTACCGAGCCGGCGATTGCCTCGTCCCATTCAGTGTTCGCAGGTGTAGGCGGCCGGGATTTGTCGAGTGTTGCGAGATCAAGCTCGTTGGTGACCGTCGAGCTAACCTGTTCCCACATTTGGAACGCGAATTCGTCCGTGCTCTTACCATGCGTATCGAACGCCAAAGCGGCGAGTTTGTCCGTCGCTTCTAGATAACGACCATTATCGTACGCAGCCATGGCAGTATCTACCGAGCCACTGGGCGGCGGCGTTTGCGCCCAAAGCGGCGTGGCAACGACGATTGCCAGCCCTATCGCCACCCTCATTCCGCTGTTCCTTGTAAACAGGATGCTTGGGATGGAACCACTTTCAGCGTCCGTCTGGTCGGCTTCGGCCTGTCTCGACCGCCTCTGCTCAAAAACCGCTTCGTAGAGATAGAACATAGGCTCATCTCGGTAAACTTCGGGTCGATAGAAAGCGGAAAATGGGTCAATGCCGCTCGTTCCATGACATCTGGTCTCTCAACGACCTCTCGGGGGCGATTACCGAATTGTGATATTGGAAGCCGGCCCGCTTGCGCCCGCCCGATGATCGCGGCTTGGCAGAACCCTACATTTGTTTGCAGCGAATGACATCTCGCGAAGGTGGCTAGGTCAATCGACACTACAAGACAGCCGGCAGATCGAGATCTTGTCCGCTCCTGTATCGAAAACCAACCAAACTTTGCTCACGCCATTCCTGTTGCCGAAAAGCGCCGTATTCCGGACACGATAGCGCGCTCAACTCCTGATCGACCCACTCGCGAGACCGTGACGATGATCGACACCCCTTCCATCATGATCTGCGGCTCGTGAAGTATCGGTTAGAGGTTCACCCTTTTGGAACAATGCTCGCCTGCCTTGCGGGGAGCGTGGCATTTCCGGGAGCTGGATCGGCTCAGGATATACCTCTGGAGGCGGCGCCTTCCAGCAAGGACGAGATCATCGTCACGGGTCAACGGACCGCCGGCAGCGCGGTCGGCGCTGTAGATCCGACCGCGACCCTGGATCAGGCAGCGATCCAGTCGCTGGGCGCGACCGATCTGAAGACGTTGCTCGAACGCCTGAAAACGCTGACAACGTCGGCCAGCGGCGGCGATCCGGTCTATCTGCTCAATGGCCGACGGATGTCGAGCATGAACGAGCTCTACAGCCTGCCGCAGGAGGCGATGGAGAAGATCGAGGTCTTGCCGGAGTCCGAGGCAGCGCGCTTCGGTTTCCCTGCCACCGTTCGGGTGATGAACTTCATCACCAAAAAGAAGTTTCGTGCGGTCACGTACCAGCAGGCCACCGGCACCACGACGGAAGGCGGCGGCGAGACGAACTATGTCGAGGTAACCGCCGCCCGTATCGACGGCCCGCGTCGGGCAACGCTGACCATGTCGCATCTGCGGCTTAATCCGGTCCTGCAAAGCGAACGGGCGATCGTGCCCGATCCGGACATGCTCTATGCGCTTGGCGGCAACGTTACGGGGGTAGGCGGGGGGAGTATCGATCCAGCGCTGGATGCGCTGGTCGGTAATCCGGTTACGATCGCCGCGGTGCCGAACGACCCGGCAAGCCGGCGGACGCTGGCGGGATACGTCGCCGGTGCAGCTGCGCCTGCGGTTACTGATATCGGGCAATATCGCTCGCTCCAGCAGCGGAGCGACAGGATTTCCGTCGACGGCACCGTCGCGGCGCCGATCGGCAAGTCGATGAGCGGATCGCTCAACCTGTCGATGGAAGCGCAGCGCAGCACTGGTCTGAACGGTCTGGCGCCCGCGCTGCTGACCGTACCGGGAGGGAGCGGCGTGCTGCCCTTTGCCGACGATGTCCTGCTCTACCGCTATCTGCCCGACACGGTGCTCCGGCAGCGGAACACGAGCATGACCCTGCATGGCTCGGGCTTGGTGCAGGGCAATATCCGGCGTTGGGGGTGGAACGTCACGACCAGCTACGACCGGGTACGGGAGCTTGCACGTTCGCAACAAGGCGTCCCGATCGACGACTTGCAGGCCTCGATTAATGCGGGCGGCGATCCGCTGGCGATGCTGAGCCCCGAAGCGGCCGCGCTGCGTCAGGACTATCGAAGCCGGACGCTGACCGGCACCTTGCTGACGAAGGCGGTCGCGAACGGTCCGCTGGTCAAGCTGCCGGCCGGCGACGCGCAGATCACGCTGTCGGGCGATTACGCCCGATCGAGCAGTTCGGGCAGCCTGCCGGGTTTGCAGCAATCGACGCTGAATCTCACGCGCACGACGAAGGGGGCAAGCGTCAACGCGGATCTGCCGATCGCCTCCGCCAATCAGGACGTGCTCGCGTTCCTCGGGCAGTTGTCGGTCAACGCCATGATCGGCGTCTCGGACGTATCCGATTACGGTCGGCTGGTCAGTTCCAACTACGGCCTGACATGGTCGCCGGTGCGGCCGATCCAGCTGATCGCGTCGGTTAACGAAGCGCAGACCCCGCCGGCAATCGCGCTGTTGACCAATCCGACGGTCACCACCCCGAACACACCCTTTTTCGATTTCACCACCGGCACCAGCGTTCTCGTCACGACGATCGCCGGCGGCAATCCTGCCTTGGCCCCGGAGCGGCGACGGATCGTCACGCTCGGCGTGGCCGTATCGCCGATAAAGGCGAAGGATCTGCGGCTTACCGCCAATTATATCGAAACGCGCATTGGCAATCAGACGGCGACGTTGGGCAGCGCCACCACGGCATTCCAAACCGCGTTTGCCGACGCGTTTCAGCGCAATGCGGCAGGGCAACTCGTGAGTGCCGACCTGAGGCCGGTCAACATCGCACGCGAACGCGAAGAGAAGATGCAGGTCACGCTCAGCCTGTCGACGCCGATCGGTCGAACCCCTCCGCCACAGACGCCGCCCGTCGGTACCGCTGCGAAGGACGGCCCGCCGTCAGCCGCGCCCAAGCCCGGGCCGCAAATTTATGTGTCGATGACCACGACGTGGCGGCTCGACGATCGCCTGTCGTTGCGGAGCGATTTGCCAATGCTCGATTTGCTGGATGGCGACACGCTGACCGGCACCGGCGGGCGGCCCCGCTGGGAGACCGAACTGAACCTGAGCGGATCGCTCGGGGCTGCGAACATCGGGCTGTATGGCCGATTGCAGGGGCCGACCCGAATCCGCAACGACCTGGCGGCGTCGGATCTTCACTTTTCGGGGCGGACGTGGCTCGTGCCCTACGCATCTCTCAAGGTCGACCAGATCGTCAAACGTCCCTGGGCAAAAGCCATGACGCTGCAGTTCAGCGTCGAGAACGTGCTGAATGACCGGATCAACGTGCGCGATCGGCTCGGCCGCGTCCCAAATCGTTTCCAAGCCGCGTACATCGATCCGTTAGGTCGCTCCGTACGGCTCGGTCTGCGCAAGCTCTTCTAAACCGTGCGACTCGCGGATTGCTGCAGACGGTGGGTGTTTGAAGCGCCTCTGACTTGCCCGATCGGTTCCTGCAACTTTAGGGGACGATGTGCTTCGACGATCGTCCTCCCGACTGTTGGTTCTTGATCCAGCCGATCACGTTTTGCTGTTTCGCTTCGAGCACAAGGAGGGCGCGATCGTCGTAAGGGCTGGTTGCTTCAGGCCGCAACAGACATGACGAATGGCGGAAGTTGGGAAGCCAATATTCGCACGGGAATGACCGACTATGGGGTCTTGCCGGCGCGCCTGCTTCGGTACCAAGCAACCGTCTGTTTACCGAGAGGCCGTCGCGTCGCTCGCTCCCGTCAATGTCGTCGCCAGGCTGGGATCATGCGGCGTAGTTCGCGGTGTCGATCGATCCATTCATGCTTGAGCGCGCCGCCGACGTGAAGGGCGACCAGCGTATAGAGCAGGTAGGACAGGTAAACGTGCGAGGCGCCGAAACCATCGTGCACGGCATCTCGCGTTGCGGGCGGCAGGCTCAATATCGGGCCGATCCGCGGCCATTCGAACAGTCCGAACAGAAGCATCGGGTGGGTCGCCGCATCCTTGTACGCCGAGTCCATGATCCAGCCGGTCAGCGGCATCGCAAGGATCAGCGCGTACAGCAGCCAGTGGGTCGCATGGGCCGCGCCGATCTCCCATTTCCGATAACCGCTGGGCATCTCGGGAGGCCGATGCGTCAGCCGCCAGAGAAGGCGCATGATCGCCAGGCCGAGGATCGTGATCCCTACCGACTTATGCAGGTCGATCGCGGGGCGCACGCGGTCGTCGGCAAGGTGCGGCCAGAGCCAGGGCAGGGCCACGTTGACGACTATTCCCACCGCGACCAGCCAATGAAAGGCGATGGCGACGCCTGTGTATCTGGTATTCATCCGCTGCAATCCGCTCCACCACCTCGTGCCGATTCCCGGTACTCGACACATTCTGCAATAGCGCGTTCAGCAAGCCAGCGTTAGG
>JAYVRZ010000051.1:0-3007 GCA_043775965.1 Sphingomonas sp. | reverse complement strand
GGCTTTACCGAGGTAACGCCCGCGCCGACTTCGCGCACGATGCCGGCGCCTTCGTGGCCGAGCACGCTCGGGAACAGGCCTTCCGAATCCAGCCCGTCGAGCGTGTAGGCATCGGTGTGGCAGATGCCGGTGGCCATGATTTCAACGAGCACTTCGCCGGCCTTGGGGCCTTCGAGATCGAGTTCGACGATCTCGAGCGGCTTCTTCGCTTCGAAGGCTACGGCGGCACGGGTTTTCATGAGCAGGGTCTCCTGGGGATCAAGCTGAGCCAGCGTTGCCGCGAGCCAATAGAGCCCGGTAAGCCAGCCGACAGTGATGATCGTGCAACAAACGATGCCAAGTGCGCATCACCCTTGACGCCATGGGTTCGCAATCAACGCCCTCGCACCGCCACCGGTAGCGCAGTTCGATAGACAATCTCGCGCAGCGCAAAACTGGAATTTACCCCGGCGACGGCAGGCATGCAGGTCAGCTTATGACGCAGGAAGTGCTCAAAAGCTGCCAGCGATTCGACCTGAACGCGGATCTGGTAGTCGCTATCCCCCGTCATCAGATAGCACTCCATCACCTCGGGAAAGGTGGCAACCGCTTGTTCGAAATCTGCCAGATTGCGATCCGCCTGCGATGCAAGCCGAACTTGAATGTATGCCGTGACCGGCAAACCTACCGCTTCGCTTGAAACCAGCGCTACATAGTCGGTGATGACGCCCACGCTTTCCAGGTGCCGCACCCGGCGCAGGCAAGGGCTGGGTGACAAGCCCACTTCGGCTGCTAGATCGAAATTCGAGATTCGACCATTGCGTTGCAAGGCGCAAACGATCTTTGTGTCGATCTCATCCAGCAAGATTTGAGGCATAATATACCGTACTGATGGAGTTTTGAGCGATAATCGACTAATCTGGTACGGCATCCTTACCAAGTTCGCAAGGACGTGCCGCAACTTCCTGCGCTACAACGTCCGGGCCTCAAACTTGCGGAACACATGTGGATGACCCAAGCGATCGAACGAACGGACAAGTCTCTCATCGCCACGCTCGAAACGCTGGACAGTCGGTTGCGCTGGCTATCGTCTTGGACGATCCACAACGCCAACCACTTGCGCGAAAGCCGCGACGGTCTGAAAGTAGGCGGCCATCAGGCGTCGTGCGCGTCGATCACCGCGATCATGACGACGCTGTATTTCCATGCGCTGGGTCCGAACGACAAGGTCGCGGTCAAGCCGCACGCGGGGCCCGTGCTCCACGCGATCCATTACCTGCTCGGCAACCAGACGCTGGACCAGTTGCAGCGCTTCCGCGGACTGGGCGGCGCGCAGAGCTATCCTTCGCGCACCAAGGACCGGATTCCCGTCGATTTCTCGACCGGATCGGTCGGTCTTGGCGTGGCGGTGACCGCATTCGCAAGCCTCGTGCAGGACTATCTGATCGCGCACGGCGAAGTGGCCGAGGCAGACGCAGGCCGCATGATCGCGCTGATGGGCGATGCAGAACTGGACGAAGGCAACATCTACGAAGCGCTGATCGAAGGCTACAAGCACGATCTGCGCAACTGCTGGTGGATCGTCGATTACAACCGCCAGTCGCTAGACGCGACCACGGCCGACCGCATGTTCCGCCGGTTCGACGATATCTTCGAGACTTGCGGCTGGCGCGTGGTCACGCTCAAATACGGCAAGCGGCAGCTCGCTGCGTTCGCCAGGCCGGGCGGAAATGCCCTGTGCGACTGGATCGACACCTGCCCTAACGCGGACTTCGCTGCGCTGACTTACCAGGGCGGGTCAGCCTGGCGCGAGCGGCTGATGCGCGACATCGGCGGCAAGCGGAACGTGGCGGCGTTGCTCCAGTCCTACGACGATTCGGACCTGGCCGCGCTGATGACCAACCTCGGCGGACATTGCATCGAAACGCTGGTCGAAGCATTCGCGGCCGCGGCCGACGAACGCTGCACGCTGTTTATCGCCTACACGGTCAAAGGCTACGGGCTTCCGTTTGCCGGGCACAAGGACAACCATTCGGGGCTGATGAACCCGAGCCAGATTGAACACTTGCGCAACGATCTCAGTATCTCACCGGGATCGGAGTGGGAGCCCTACGGTGGGCTTGGTGACAACACCGCCAGCGCGCTGGCCGCGTTTGTTGCCGACTCCCCGCTGGCCCGAAGGCGCTCGATACCCGCCGCACAGCCGTTACCGGTGCCGGCCCTGCCCGTTCCCGATGGCGCCGAGCAATCGACTCAGGCCGCATTCGGTCGCATCCTGCTCGATCTGTCCAAGTCGGGTCATCCGATTGCCGATCGGATCGTCACCACCTCGCCCGACGTGACCGTTTCGACCAATCTCGGCGGGTTCGTCAATCAGCGTGGGCTGTTCCGGCGGCAGGACCTGCACGACGTGTTTCGCGCAGCGAAGATTCCTTCTGCGCAAAAGTGGCAGGGCAACGTCGCGGGCCAGCACATCGAACTGGGCATTGCCGAGAACAATCTGTTCCTGCTGCTTGCCGCGCTCGGGCTGTCGGCACCATTGTTCGGATCGCGGCTGATTCCGATCGGCACGGTGTATGACCCGTTTATCGCGCGCGGTCTCGATGCGCTGAATTACGGTTGCTACCAGGATGCGCGGTTCCTGCTGGTGGCAACGCCTTCGGGGCTGACGCTCGGGCCCGAAGGCGGCGCGCACCAGTCGATCAATTCTCCGCTGATCGGAATCGGGCAGCCGGGGCTAACCTATTTCGAGCCGGCCTTCGTCGACGAACTGACGCTGCTGATGCGGTGGTCGTTTGAGCACTTGCAGACAGACGATGGCGGGTCGGTTTATCTGCGGCTGACCACACGTTCGATCGATCAGGTCGAGCGCGCAGACGAAGCCTGGCAAGCGAACGCGATCCAAGGCGGCTATTGGCTGCGCCAGCCGGCGGCAGGCGCGCAGGCTGCGATCGTTTTCACCGGCGCAATCGTGCCCGAGGCGATCGAGGCGTTCGACGCGATGATCGACGACATGCCCGGTATGGGC
>JAYVRZ010000050.1:0-3621 GCA_043775965.1 Sphingomonas sp. | reverse complement strand
CATGTCGCCAAGCTTGGCACTGGTGAACACCATCTTCCACACAAGGAAGGGGCGCCCCGAGATGTCGAGTGCAACGCGGGTAAGTGTTTCGTCCATCGGGCTGTGCGCCTCGCCATAGCGGACAATGCCGCGCTTTTCGCCGAGCGCCTGTTTCACGCAGTCCCCGATGGCGAGTGCAGTATCCTCGACACTGTGGTGCTGATCGACATGCAGGTCGCCAACCGTCTTTACATCGAGATCGATCAGCGAATGCCGCGACAATTGTTCGAGCATGTGATCGAAGAAACCGACTCCGGTCTCGACATCATAGACGCCGGTCCCATCGAGGTTGACGGTGACGTCGATTGCCGTCTCGGCGGTGGAGCGGGAAATCGTGGCGGTGCGCATCCCGACTCCCATAACGTCCGCCACGGCGCATGCAATCTTGACCGCCATTCGAATAGCGCTACCCAAGGGACATGACCGATGGACTGCCCGATAGCCTGATTCCGTACGACGAGATCGTGCAAGAAGCCCTGCGTGCCGTAGTCGGCCGCGTGCTCGGTTCGGTCGCGGAGGCCGGCGGCCTCCCCGGCGAGCATCATTTCTACATCACCTTCAAGACGCAGGCACCGGGGGTCGACATCCCCAAGCGCCTGATCGAGCGCTTCCCGGACGAGATGACGATCGTCATGCAGAACCGCTATTGGGATCTGATCGTCGACGACGAGCGCTTCTCGATCGGACTCTCGTTCAACCAGGTCCCGTCGAAGCTGGTGATCCCCTACTCGGCGATCACCGCCTTCCAGGATCCGGCGGTCAGCTTCGAACTCCGCTTCCAGGCGCAGGAGGGTGCGGACGACGTACTCGGCGATCACGACGAAGCCGAAAACGACGGCCCTACCGCAGTGCCGATCGAAGACGGCTCCAACGTCGTCGCGGTAGATTTCAAGCGAAAGAAGTAACTCCCTCGCCCCTCCGGGGAGAGGGAAGGGGCCCGCCGCCCTTGCGGTGGGAAGGGAGAGGGGAGTTGGGACTCCCCGCCCGAGCCTCAAGCCCCTCACCCTTCCGTCGCCTGCGGCTCCTCCCTCCCTCTCCCCGCAGGGGCGAGGGATCCACGGCAAGCACCGGAAGGTTGACCCCGCATGACCACCCGCACAGAAACCGACACGATCGGCCCGATCGAAGTCCCCATCGACGCATACTGGGGCGCGCAAACCGAACGCTCGATCGAGAACTTCCCGTTCGGCACCCGCGAACGCATGCCGATCGAGATCGTCCACGCCCTCGCGCTCGTCAAACAGGCCGCCGCCCGCGTGAACCGCAGTCACGGCCTGGAGGAAAAAACTGCGACCGCGATCGACTCCGCCGCACAGGAAGTCATCGACGGCAAGATCGACGACCAGTTCCCCCTCGTCATCTGGCAGACCGGCAGTGGCACGCAGTCGAACATGAACGTCAACGAGGTCATCGCCGGCCGCGCCAACGAGGTGCTCACCGGCACCCGCGGCGGCAAGTCTCCGGTCCACCCCAACGACCACGTCAACATGAGCCAGTCGTCCAACGACAGCTTCCCGACAGCACTCCACATCGCCGCCGCACTCGCCACCACCCACCGCCTGATCCCCGCCCTCGATAAACTCCACGCCGCGCTCGACGCCAAGGCCAACGCCTGGGACGACATCGTCAAGATCGGCCGCACCCACCTCCAGGACGCGACACCGCTGACGCTCGGCCAGGAATTCTCCGGCTATGCGAACCAGCTCTACCGTTGCCGCCACCGCATCGAGCCCGCGATCAGCCACGGCATGGTTATCCTCGCGCAAGGCGGCACCGCGGTCGGCACCGGCCTCAACGCCCCCGCCGGCTTCGGCGACGCGATCGCGCACGAACTCGCCGAAATCACCGGCGTGCCGTTCGTCAGCGCGCGCAACAAGTTCGAGGCGCTCGCGTCGAACGACCCGCTCGTCCACCTGTCCGGCACGCTCAACACGCTCGCGGTCGCGCTGACCAAGATCGCCAACGACATCCGCCTGTTGGGCTCGGGCCCGCGCTGCGGCTTCGGCGAGATCGACCTCCCCGCGAACGAGCCCGGCAGCTCGATCATGCCCGGCAAGGTCAACCCGACGCAGTGCGAGATGCTGACGATGGTCGCCGGCCAGGTGATGGGCAACCACGTCGCGGTCACCGTCGGCGGGATGCAGGGCCATCTCGAACTGAACGTGTTCAAGCCGCTGATCGGCGCCAACGTGCTGCGCTCGATCGACCTGCTCGCGACCGCAATGGAGGGGTTCGCGACCCGCTGCGTCGACGGCATCGAACCCAACCGCGACCGGATCACCGAGTTGCTCGACCGCTCACTGATGCTGGTGACCGCGCTCGCCCCCGAGATCGGCTACGATGCCGCCGCGAAGATCGCCAAGCACGCGCACGCCGAGGGCCTGACGCTCAAGCAAGCCGGCCTCGCTTTAGGCTTGGTCGATGCCGAAACCTTCGACCGTGTCGTCATACCGGAATCGATGCTCGGCCGCTGAAGGGAACCCAAACGCCGCTCGCGCGCTTCCCCGCCGAACTCGGAGGAGAATTTACGTGGGCGCAACGACCATAGGCGCGCTGATCGGCGCGGGCATCGATTCGATGAGCGGCGACGACGGCAATGCGGATGGCGCCATCATCGGCGCAGTGACCGCCAACGTACTGAAGATCGTCGTGCCGCTCGCGGTCACCTACGCGATCGGCTGGGCCGTGTTGCGCGGTGCGGCGGAACTGAAGGACCAGGTTTTCGGGGAGGATAAGGCATGATCGGACGTATCATCAGCGCATTGGTCGGCCGTGAGATGGGCCGACGCGACGGTAGCGGCGGCGCCTCGGGTGCGGTCAAGGGCGTGGTCGCGATGAGCGTGTTGCGTCGCATGGGCCCGCTCGGTCTGGTGCTTGGCGGAGGCTATGCGGCTAAGAAGGCTTATGACCGCAACAAGGCCGCCAAGGCCGATCGCGGAACGCTCTAAACCATCGTGGCGGCATCGCGCATGGGTTGACGCCCGTGTGCGGTCCGCGGCAAGGGCGCGCATGCCCAACAATCCCCCGTCCGACCCGCATGGTTTCCGTCGCCGCGGAGTCCTGTTCGTCCTGTCCTCGCCGTCGGGCGCCGGCAAGTCGACCATCGCGCGGAAACTGCTCGCCGACGAACCCGAGCTCGGCATGTCCGTTTCGGCGACGACCCGGCCGATGCGGCCCGGCGATGTCGACGGCATGGATTATCATTTCACCGATCTCGAGGGTTTTCGCGACATGGTCGCGAACGACGAGTTCCTCGAATGGGCGCACGTCTTCAACCACCGCTACGGCACGCCGCGTGCACATGTCGAGGAGATGCTTGCTGCCGGCAAGGACGTCTTGTTCGACATCGATTGGCAGGGCGCGCAACAGCTGTTCCAGATCGCCGGCGGCGACGTCGTCCGCGTCTTCATCTTCCCGCCATCGATGGAAGAGCTCCACCGGAGGCTAACCAGTCGCGGCACCGATTCGACCGAAGTGATCGAAGCCCGCATGTCGCGCGCGGCGAACGAGGTCAGCCACTGGGACGGCTTGCTCCGGGTGGGGCGGAACTAGCGGGTCAGGCGGCGGATGAAGCCGATCAGG
>JAYVRZ010000049.1:0-4915 GCA_043775965.1 Sphingomonas sp. | reverse complement strand
AGGCGTTGAATGATCGCCAATGGCAGGCCCAAACTGACGCTCCGCCTCGTCGAAGAGATCTATTGCGCCCGCCAGTTCGGGTTCGCCGTAAAGAGCCGTGCTTTCCCCTGCCCGCCATAGCTGGGCGAGCTCATGGGACCGGATCATACACGCCGAGGCCGATCGATTGACCGCGACGGTGGCATCTGGCGGCGCCATCGGCACGACACCCCTCCCCTTGATCTCGGCCCGCGTGAGTGCCGCCAGACGGTAGCGCAGGACGCGGGTCTCCAGGGTATCCGTTGGTGAAGGCCGGTACTGCCGGAACAGGAGAACGACAAGCTCGGCCGTGCTGGCGGCCGACGCGGCTTTGCGCCAGTCCGTCAAAGCCCGCTCGTCGGATGACAGATCCGCGGGTTGAGTCAGGATAAAGCGCTCGAGGAGCGGATCGCTGGCGACCGCGACAGGCAACGGTGCGCGGTTCCCGTTAGCGGCGGAATGGGCGAAGCCGATTGCCGCTGCAATCGTACCGAGCTGCGTCGCGATGATCTCACGATCGTCGATCGATCGTCCGAGGATCATCTCGAGGATTGGCGTCAGATCCGTCACGGCGGCCTGGCCCGCATCGATCGTGTCGAGCCGGTTCACGATCTCTCTGTGCGTCGCCTCGATGCGCTGGCCGCTTTCGATCAGCGCATCGAGCTGTTCCTGCACGACCGTCAACGAGTCCAGGATTCCTGCCAGGGCGACACCTACCTGATCTGTACTCAACGCCCTGGCCCATCTCTATCCGGCGAACGCTCCCGGTCCCGGACTCCGCGATCGCGGTCCAGAATCTCGCGAAGCACCTCCTCCGGCTTGCTTGGCGCCGGTGCGGTGGACTGACGTTCGGCCTCGTCCATTAGCGAGCGGAGGCGGTCGGATACGCCCGAAGGCCGGCTTTCACGTGACGTGTTTTCGGCCCGGTCGGGTCGCTCCCGGAATGCTTGCTTGGCCTCGAGCTTTTGACGCATGGCGCGCGAACGCTCCAATGCTGCCGCGATCGGATCAGGTGCGAGGTCTGCAACAGCCGGCCGCGTCTGGACGTCGATCGTCACGGCGTCGCGCGTGCGACTAAATGGGATCGCTCGCATTGCCCGGGCGGAGTTGGGTTCGGGCGGCGGCAATGCTGCGACAAACCGTCCAAGGCTCTGTGCGACGACCTGATCGGCCAGGGACGGCGACGCCGAGAGCTCCGCAACGGATCGCATATAGGTCGCGCGAACCGTCGCCTGCCGCTTTAAGAGAATGGCCTCGACCGGGTCGGACATTCCCTGATCGCGGAGGCGCTGGGCGCGCTCGGCGCGGCTCTTATCGAGCCGCGGGGCCTGCCCCTTCTCGCGCATCTTTCGTACCGCGATGTGCTCGTGCGGGGGGTCGATACCGCGGGCCCGTGTTGGTGTGGCGTTGGCCTCGATGCCTCGTTCGCGGAGCTTCTCTGCGAAGCGTTGACGCCATCGAAACAGGTCATCGCGGTCCGGATGAAAGCGGCGCCCGTCGAAGTCGCGACGCGCAATCGTGATATGAACATGCGGGTGATCGCGATCGACATGCAGGCCTGCAACCCACGATCGGTTCGCGAACTCCTCGCGTGCGAAGTCCAGGGCAGCCGCTTTCAGACGCTCCGGATCGGTTCCCGTCGGCATCGAAAGGATCATGGATATGGACGTCGCACCCTTGCGCCGGGCGTCCCCATCCATCTCGTAGTTATGCCAATCCTTCGCGAAAATCCGCATGTCGCGTCCGTCGCGCAGTACGACACCCTCGCTTGTTTCAAGCCCGAGTTCCTCGTCGGGACCATGCCCCAGCCGGCTGATGTAGGCGAAATTGGCGAGGACGTGTCCCCCGCCATGCTGACGCCCCGTGATCCGCACCATAACCTCTGAAACGCGACGTGATGTGCGGTCCGTGGCCATGATGGCCCGGCCGTTCATCCGGGCCTGCGATCCACCCCCGAAGGCGTGCTTTGCCTGCGTATTAGGACGCGACGAAGCCGACGAAGCCGACGAAGCCGCGGAGTTCGGGAACATCGATGCGACCGCCAAGCCGAGCATCGTGCCCCCGGTTTTCGGACCTTTGGCATTACCGCCCCCGCTTCCGAGCCGGTACTTTTTGGGCGGCGCGAAGACGCCAGCCATCGAGTCCATCGTTCCGGAAGAGAAGCGGAAGCTCACGCTTCCGACGTTCGGTAGGTGTGGGTCCAATACCCGACCTCTGCCCCGATTGAGGCCGAGAGGGCCAGCCGGGTCGTAAACAGCAGCGTCTTCAGTTCCTCACATTTCTCGATCAAGGGACCGGCGATGCGGGCGATGTCGAGCGAGCTCTCGGGCTGGTTCGCGGCGTTCATCGCGTGGACCGCCTGGTTGATGTTCCGGCCGATTAGAAGCACCTGCTTGCGCAGCTTGACGATCTCGGCCTGGGTGGCAGGAGCGAGCCTCAGCACGCCCGCCCTGTCCCAGAGCTGCCAGCGGAGCGTGCGTTTGATCCACTCGTTGCGCGTCATCCTCATCGGCCCGGCCACGATGTCGATGCCTTCGATCTCGCTCCTCTCGAGCCGGACTGTGACGCGGACGAGGTCGTCGGGATGCCCCCTGCCCTGAACTGGCAGCACCGGGATGGCATCGTTCAGAGGAGCTAGCGCGGCGTTGGCCAGAACGCTTGCCATCCAGCCACTACGGGTCTGCCCGTTCGCTGCGGCAACGCGGTCGATCTCGGCGACCAACTCGTCCTTCAATCGCAGGCCTACATTCATCCCGAAAGCCCCGTGCAGCGGCGCCTCACAAGCCAATGTCCAACATCGGTGCCGTGGGGCATATCCTGCCATCCCTAGTAATCGCCCATCCTCATCAAACAACAAGCTCTTTGGAGCGAAATCACTCCAAACGCGGAGGAGGAAAGTGATTGACGGCGGCCATGCGACAATTAGGATTCAGCCCTGTTAGCCTGACTCAGGTCGCTCGTAGGCTTTGGCTTACCACTCTAATGTCTCCTCCGCCGCGAACGACATGGCAAGTTGTCCTCCTTCAGAACCGGATTCAAAGAATGGCTCGAACAAGAAAAGTCGCCGAGCTCGCAGCAATCGAGGCTCGGCGGGAACTTTTAAAAGCGGAACTGGCGGAGCTGGACGAGCAAGCGAAGGCGGCGGAGCAAATCGCCCGAGACGCTGGCCGCCCGGTTCTTATCGCCGCCCTCGACCGCGTTAAAATCCCTTCGATCGACAAAGCGGATGCCCGGGCGATCGCTTTTGCTATCTCTCATTATGGCGGTAAGGCTGTCGCGGCACACCTGACTTCGTTGGCTTAGCGATCCAGCCCGCGTTCGGCCGCTCACGCTACGTCGTCTGGATGCAGATGGTGACAGTCATCAATCAGTCGGGTGTCGCCGAAGCGTTCGCCTCAGTTTGATCACCCCGGCCGCATGAAGCCGTCGAGCGACTATGACCGGATTGCAAACGTGATCGAGCAGCAGGTGCGCTTCACGGTACTGCTGCGCCTGCAACCCGCCCGGCTTGTCGGCCGCTATTCAGAACGCAGAGAAGCAGGCGTGCCGATCAACGCAACGGCCGACCTGTCTAGCATCGCTAATGCGCCCGCCGCTTCACAGTCTTGATCGTGCAATTCCGCGGGGGAAGGGCCAGTCGGGCGGGAAGAACAGAGCCCCGATAAGACAGTGCCGACGATGGCGCCGCCCTCCCCTGCCGGCGGTTCAAACGTCGCGTTGCGTTGCCACGGACCGGCCGCGCCGACGCCTTCGCGTTGGCGACGGTTGTATGCTGCTTTGGCGCTGTAGCTGGCCGTGCCTCGTCAAGGAAGCGGCACTGTAACCGTCGACAAGCTGAGCGACGTCCGTAAGGCTGGCAGACGCATTACGGTACCGCTCCGTCGGGCCTAACTGGCCCCTGCCCTGCCAGTTACGCAGCTCCACCCAACTCCCGATCGTAAAGCAGGATGGCCGCATCTGCGACGACGTCGGCAAGGACGCGCTTGCGCGTCGGATCGGCGTCACGAAGTGCATAGAGCCTGGCAGCTGTTTCGGGGTCTACTCTCACATTGATTGCGATATTGCGGTTTCCGGTAACGCGCTGCGGCCGCTGGAATGTTCCAGGTTGTGGACTATCCATTGGTGGCGGTGCCACTGAGCTCGGTGCTGCTGCCGCTGGTATTGCAGGACGAGATGGGAAGCCCGCCTCGTCGCTGATCTCACGCAGCTTGACTGGATCCTTGTTCGGCGGCGTTTCATCGAACTCCGATAGATCAAGCCTTGTCCTAGTCATGCTGCTTCCTTCATGGCGCGAGCCTTACGAAGCCTCGTGATCACGGCTGTCGCGAACGTCTCGGCGTTCTCAAGCGCTGCTTTCATGTTTCCGACGCCCTTGTCGTTAATCGTGCGGAGCGTCCCACCGGCAGCGAACATCGCGCGATATGCTTCGCGATTAAAGATCATGACCGGAAGGACCGGTATGTCGGCGTCGTTGAACTGCTCAGCGATATCCTTTTGATTGTTCGAGCGCAGCGCGGGTGGGATCTGGCTGAACAATATCGCGTAATCGATATCGGTTTTGGTCCCCCGCGCTGTCTGCTTGACCAGCTTGATGGCGCGCGCGGCCTGGGTGGCATCCAAATGTGAACCTTTGCACGGAATGATGACGAGGTCGCTTTGTGCAATCGCGAATGTGACCGTCGCGGTCGCGGCGCCCTCAAGGTCGACGAGCGTAAAGCGCGCCTCGGATGCACCCCTTTCGATCTCGTCGATGATCGCGTTCTCGTCACGGCACCCGACAACGGTGATCGCCTCTGGCCGCCCGGGTAGCTGAGCCCATTCGACCAGAGGAAGGTTTGGGTCTGCATCGATCAGACGGACAGTGCCGCCTGCGTCCGCTAGCTCTCCCGCAAGCAGC
>JAYVRZ010000048.1:0-6104 GCA_043775965.1 Sphingomonas sp. | reverse complement strand
CGCGGTGATACCCGCCTCTCCCATCCGCACGCGCTCCTTGCGACCGAAATACACCGCCAGCCCGATCAGGAAGGCAAGCCCTGCGATCATGCCGGGGATCAGCGGCAGGAACAGCGTCGCTGGATCGATCTTGAGCGCACTCGCGGCGCGCGCGGTCGGACCGCCCCACGGCGTCAGGTTCATGATGCCGCTGGTCGTCATCAACAGGCAGACCAGGTACAGCCGGTTCATGTTGAAGCGCTTGTAGAGCGGCAGCAGCGCGGCGATGGTGATGATGTACGTGGTCGACCCGTCGCCATCGAGGCTGACGAGCGCGCACAGCACGACCGTGCCGATCAGGATCCGCATCGGATCGCCGTGCACCAGCCGGATCAGCCGCCCGACCAGCGGATCGAAGAGGCCGGTGTCGGTCATCGTCGAGAAGAACAGGATCGCGAACAGCAGCATGACGCCGGTCGGCGCGAGGTTCTTGATGCCGTCGATCATCATCGGGCCGAGACCCGCGGTCTCGCCCGCGAACACGCCGAAGATCGACGGGATCACGATCAACGCGACGAGCGGCGTCATCTTCTTGATCATGATCAGGGTCATGAACGTGGCGACCATCAGGAAGCCGAGCAGGGCAAGGTTCATCGCATCGTCCTAGGAAAGGGCGTGAATAGGGTTGGCGTAGTGGCGAATACGCGCGCCGAAAATCGACCGGTCCGGGTCGACGAAATCGCTAATTTCTCCGTCATGCCGGGCTCGTTCCGGCATCCACGGTGCCGCAGAACGCATCCACCTGAGGCAAGGGCAGCATGTTTCCCCGCGAAGGCGGGGACCCAGACTGGGCTCCCGCCTTCGCGGGAGAACAAGGAAGTGCGCGATGTCGCTCGAATGCGGCATTACACGGAACTCCACGGGACAAACGGCGAACCAGTCCGGAGTGACGGAGTAACTGTGCGAACGGCCGCATCAGAACGTCACGCCGACGCGGGCGCTGAGCGTCTGGCCGCTGTCGTCGCCGACATAGTCGCCGACGCGGTTGTCGGTGTTCCACTGGATCGCGTTCACCTGGAAGCGCGTGAACGAGTTCAGATACCAGTTGACCCCGACGGTCGCCGCCCAGCCCTCGCCGCCGGTAAGCAGGTCGGTATAGTCGAGGCTTTCGTAGCGCGCGGTGAGTTCGATCGCGCCGATCCCGCTGTCGAAGGTCGGCTTCAACACCTTGGGCTGGCCGAAGCTGCCGAGCCGCGGATTATACGGCGGCAGGTCACCGGTCAGGAACAGCCCGCCCGAGACGCTCCACGCCTTGCTGACGAAATCGGGACGCCCGCCGTCGAGCCGCGCATTGCGACGCCCCGCTTCGCCCATCACCCACAACGGCCCGCGATAGCCACCGAGCTCGAGACCGTAACCGGTCGTGCCGGTGCCGCCGGTCAGCGGCCCGCTCGACACGCGGAGCGCACCGTTAAAGCGACCACCGATCACCGTGTTGCGGGTCAACGTGCCCGCGACCGACGACAGCGATTCGTCGAAGCCCCACGCGCCGACATGCAGCGCACCGGTGTCGGACTTGATCGGGTTCCAGTGCGCGCGCGCGGTCACGGTGCGGCTGTCGCCGACAGCCTGCGTGCCGTCGATCCGGTCGCCGGTGATCGAGACCGAGGCGTGGCCCGTCTTCCAGAACACGCGCGGCATCGCGCCGATGCCGTAGAAGCCACGCTGCGGAATGATCGCGGTGGCAACCGTGGTGCGCTCGAGGAACGGCGTCGAGTCGGAGCCCGTCGATCCTTCGAAGCCGCGGTCGTTGAACAGGTGACCGATCCGGACGTCGTAATCGAGGCCGGGCTTGATCCGGTTGCGCCAGCCGACGAACGCGGTGACGACATCGACGGTGTTCTCCGAAAAGTCGCTCTCGAACTGGTAGAAGAAATGCGTGCCGACGCCGCCTTCGAGGCCGAGGCGGAGCGCGCGCATGCCGGTGGTGGTGATGTTGCGGCCGTCGTATTTCGAGCCGAAGCTGGAACTGACATCGGTCAGGATGCGGCCCCGCGGCTTGAACGTGTAGACGCCGTCCGCCGAGTGGAAGACGGGGAGCCCCGCGCCCCATTCGGTCGTGACGCCCGAGGGATTGTCGCGCGCGGCAATCGCCTGGGCAACGCTGCGATCGGCAGGGCCAGGCGGCACGATCTGCGGCGCGAACGGCACCGTGCGGCGGGGCTCGTTGTTCTGCGCGACCGCCTGGGGAGCGCTTGCCGGTGCCATCGGTGCGGAGCCTTGCGCGACGGCGGCAACGTTCTCGAGCCGATCGAGCCGCGACTTCAGCGTCGCGATCTCGGCGGCCTGGGCTCGGACCAGCGCCGCCAGATCGGCCTCGCTCGGAGTCTGCGCGAGCGCGGGCGTCGCCGCGATAATGGCGAGCGCGGCGCACCCGGTACGGAAGAGGGTCATTGGGCTTTGGCTCCGGTGGCAAGAATCGCGGTCCAGTCGCGCAGGAAGCGCTGGCGCTTGACTCGGTCGAGGTTGACGATGAGTTGCGGCCCGACGCGAATTGGCCGCGCCTGGCTTGAGGGAAGCCGGTGCGCGGCGACATCGGTGCGAACCGGCCACAGGCTGCGCCTGGCGAGCAGCGACTGGCCCTCGCGCGACAACAGGAAATCGAGGAAGAGTTTCGCCGCTGCCGGGTGCGCCGCCTCGCGCGCGATGAACGCGATCCGCGACGTGACGATCGTATAGTCCTGGAGAAACGCCACGCCGATCCGCGGATCGGTCCGCGCGCGCTCCAGCGCGTACGAGCCGATCACATTGTACGCGATCGCCTGCCGCCCCTCGGCGACGCCACGCAGCATCGGCTCGCTCGTTTGAGACAGCACGGGCTTCGTAGCGGCGATCGCCTCCATCAGGGACCGCGTGTCGCGCGTGATCGCCAGGTCCTCGGACAGGTACAGATAGCCGACGTTCGAGCGCGCCGGGTCGAACGTCGTCACGCGCCCGGTCAGCGCCCGCACGTTCTGCCGCAGCAGCGTCTCCAGCGCGGCATGCGTCCGCGGCACCTTCGACGCCGGCACGAGGCGCTTGTTGTAGACGATACCGATCGGCTCCGCGGTGACACCGAACCCCATGTTCTTCCAAACGGACACCGGCGGCAGCGCGGGCTTCTCGGGGCTCGCATAGCCCTGCGCGAAGCCGTCGTTGATCAGCTTCACCTGAAGATCCATCGCCGACGACCAGACCAGGTCGGCAGAAAGGCGTTTCGCGCGCGTCTCGGCGACGAAGCGACGGTACATCTCGGTCGACCCGAGATCGGCGTACAGCACAGTAATCCCTGGATAGCGCTTCCGAAACGCAGCGACCACCGGCAGCAGTTCGGCGCGATCGGCATTGCCGTAGATTCGCACCTGGCGTTCGGCGCGCGCGTCGGAAATGAGCTGGTCGTAGGAGCGCGGATAGGTGGCAGGACGTTGCGCCGCGGCCATCGTGGCCGGCAGGGTCGCGTCCGCCACCAGGCCCGACAACACCACGATCTTGAGAAATATTGTCGCCATCGTCACCTCTCCTCGCCTTCCGCCTCGCTGTTCGGATAGACTGTGACCGTGGATTACGAACCGAAGCTGTCACCAACCTTTCACGCGGGCCCTCATTCGGGCGAGCCGTCTTGCGCATCCTGCTGATCGAAGACGACGCCGCACTCGCGCGCAGCATCGCAGCCCTGCTGCGGGCGGGCGGCAACGCGGTCGATCATGTCGCGACCGGCGAGGACGCCTTGTCGGTGGTCGCGGGCGAGCCTTATGCGCTGGTGATCCTCGACGTCGGGCTGCCCGGGATCGACGGCTTCACCGTGCTGGAAACCTTGCGACGACGCGGGGAACGCGTGCCGGTGCTGATGCTGACCGCCCGCGATGCACTGGACGACCGGGTCCGCGGACTCGATCTGGGCGCCGACGATTACTTGCGCAAACCGTTCGACCCGGAGGAGTTGGAAGCACGGGTGCGTGCGCTCGGGCGGCGGCGTGGCGGCGACCCGCTCCCGGTGCTCGTCGTCGGCACGCTGACCATGAACCGATCGAGCGGCGAGGCCGAGATCGCAGGCCGTGCGCTGGACCTCCGCCGTCGCGAACGTGCCGTGCTGGAGGCGCTCGCGACGCGCGCGGGCCGCGTCGTGCCTCGCGAACTCCTGATCGGGGAAGTCTTCGGGTTCGACGAACCGGTCGGCGACAACGCGATCGAAGTCCATGTCACGCGCCTGCGCGGCAAGCTCGCACCCGACGGACCCAGCATCCGCACCGTCCGCGGCGTCGGCTACATGCTCGATGCCGGCTGAGGCGCGCACGCCCGGCCCGCGGGCCGAGGCCCGCACGACCGGCCCGCTCACCGAAGCCCGCACGACTGCGCTCCGCACCCGGCTGCTGGTCGCGGTGCTCGGGCCATTGTTGGCGGCGGCGATCCTGATCGGCGTGGTTGGTGCGACGCTGATCGCCGACGTCGTCCGCCGCACCAACGACCGGGTGCTCGGCGGCGCGCTTGGTGCGATCGCCGAGACGGTGCAGGTCGAACGCGGCGAAGTGACGCTCGACCTGCCGTCTGCAGCGTTCGGAATGCTGGAGAATACCGAGCGCGACAACGTCTATTACCGCGTCGCTGTCGGCCCCCAGCTGCTGACCGGCTATGCCGACCTGCCCGCCCCCGATCCGGCGACGCTCGACATCGACGTGCCGCGCTACCGCTTCGCCCGGTACCGCGACCAGAAGATCCGGATCGCCGAAGTCCGCCGCTCGCTGCCCCGGATCGCGCAACCCGTGATCGTCCAGATCGCAGAGACGCTCGACAATCGGAGCGCGCTCACGCGGCGACTGATGCTGGCCTTGCTGATCGGCGAATGCGTGCTCGTCGGCGCCGCGGCATTGCTGATCAGGCCAGCCTTGGGATGGAGCCTGCGCCCCCTCGCCCGGCTCCGCGGTGCGGTCGAGTCGCGCGACGGACGCGCCCGCCCCGATTTCTCCCCGCTGGACACCGGCCCGCTGCCCAGCGAACTCCGCCCGCTCGCGCGCGCCTTCGATCGCCTGCTCGCACAACTCGACACCGCGACCGGAGGCGTCCGTCGCTTCACCGCCGACGCGTCGCACCAGATGCGGACGCCCCTGTCGGTTCTGAAGGTCCAGGTCGCGCTCGCCCGCCGCGGGTCGGATGCCGAGCGGATCGACGCGCTGGACGAGATCGCCGACGTCGCGGTCCGCCTCGAACGGCTGCTGACGCAACTCCTCGCGCTGGCACGCGCGGAGGAAGCCGGCGTGTCCGCGCCGCTGGAAGCCGTCGACCTGCGCGAAGTCGCATCCGCCGTCATCGCCCGCCAGATCAACTTCGCGATCCGCGCGGGCGTCGATCTGATCCTCGAAGGCGACGCGACCGCGCGATACGTCGTGCCCGGCCACCGCACACTGATATTCGAGATCGTGTCCAATCTGGTCGACAACGGAATCCGCTACAATCGACCCGGCGGCAACGTGTGGATAGAACTGCAGACAACGCGCGAAGGGACCTCGATCGCGATCATCGACGACGGCCCCGGCATCGCGCCCGAGCACCGCGAACACGTGTTCGAGCGCTTCGTCCGGCTCGGCGGCACGGACAGTCCGGAAGGCAGTGGCCTGGGCCTCGCCATCGTCCGCTCCGCGGCGGCGCGGCTGAATGCCACGATCGGGTTCGGGGACAGCGTCGCCGGCACTAGGATCATCCTTCGCTTTCCACGCGAGTAATCCCGTTTGAAGCTCATATACTCCGACATATAGGGCAGGCCGTTCTTTGTCGTTCCTCGATCGGGATGGGACTGTTACGCGTTGTTGAGGGAGCGGCTTGGCATGACGAAGATCGACGGGTTTGACGATGAGGTCGGCATCGAGGCGCCACCGGTGCGCGTACCGCGGGGGACCGGGCGACGGTTGCATGGGGCGGTGGCGCACAAGCTGGGGACGGCGATCCTGGCGGGGGAGTTTGCGCCGGGCGACACGTTGTCGGGCGAGGTCGAGTTCTCCAAGACGCTGGACGTGTCGCGCAGTGCGTACCGCGAGGCGGTGCAGGTGCTGACCGCCAAGGGGCTGGTCGAGAGCCGGCCCAAGATCGGCACG
>JAYVRZ010000047.1:0-8079 GCA_043775965.1 Sphingomonas sp. | reverse complement strand
GCCGAGCAACGGCGTACCGGGCTCCTTGGCGTCGTCCATCAGCGGGTTGTCCTGGTTCGGCGTGCTCGTCACCTTCAGCTTGCCGCTGTCATCGGCGATCAGCCAGGCCCAGCCCGACCCGAACTGCCCCGCACCCTTGGTGTTGAACTCTTCCTTCAGCTTGTCGAGGCTGCCGAAGTCACGGTCGATCGCCTCGGCGAGCTTGCCCGACGGAGCCTGGCCGCTCTTCGCCGCCATCGTCTTCCAGAAGAAGTCGTGGTTCCAGAAACCACCGCCATTGTTGCGGATCAGCGGCGGCTGCGACGAGGTCATGCCGAGGATGTCCTCGATCGACTTGCCGGCGAGCGCAGAGTCCTTCTCGACGCCCTCGTTCAGCTTGGCGGTGTACGCCGCGTGATGCTTGTCGTGATGAAACTTCATCGTTTCCTGGTCGATCACCGGCTCGAGCGCGTCATAGGCGTACGGCAGCGGTGGAAGTTCGAAAGCCATGGGGTTTCTCCTATATGGGGTCGGACGCTCAACGCCCGCGCGGCTCAAATGCTCCCCGCTACCTCGTTACGCAAGCGTACCCTTCGCATGCGGAGCCGGGACGGCCGATAGGGGCTTACCGCGCCGCCCGTAGGCGGGCAGCGCTTAACCCTCTGTTCGTAAAGCAGATCTAATCTCGCTCCGACACGAGTGAAAGATTCGGACATGCAGCGTCTTCTATACATCAGCACCTCCCGCACGCCCGTGAAGCAGCCATATATCGACGACGTCCTCGCGGTCTCGCGTCGGAACAATGCAGCGAACGGCGTCACCGGCCTTTTGATCGTCGGTGGAAAGCGGTTCCTGCAGGTGCTCGAAGGCACCGATCTCGCCGTCGCGCAGACCTTCGATCGAATCCAGCGCGACCCGCGTCATTTCGCAGTCGTGCATCTGGCGCGGCAGACGATCACCGAACGCACCTTCGGGTCCTGGGCGATGGGCTATCACGCCGGCGGTACCACTACCGCCGAAGATGCCGCCGCGACCGTAGCCGCGCTGATCGCGCCGATCGAGGACGCGACGCTGCGCGGCTATTTCACGGGGTTCGCCGACGTGCACATGAAGGCCGCTTGAGCCCTCAAGCTGCGGTCTTGCCAAAGTCCTGCCGCGTCACGGGATGGCTCGACGAGAGGCCGCCATCGACGGCGATCGCCTGCCCGTTGACATAGCTCGCATCGTCCGACGCGAGGAACAATGCGACCTTAGCCAGCTCCTCGGGCTGCGCGCCGCGGTGAAGCGGATTGAGCCGACCGACGCGGTCCATCTTGTTGGCCTCGCGCGCGTAATCGAACACCGGCTTGGTCATGCCCGTCTCGGTCAGCCCGGGGCAGATCGCGTTGACGCGGACGTTGGACCCGGTGAGTTGTTGCGCGGAGACGGCGGCGAGGTTGATGACGCCGGCCTTCGACGCGGAATAGGCCGGGGAGCCTGCGCCCGAACGAATGCCCGCGACGCTGGCCGTGAGGACGATCGAACCCTTGCCACGCTCGGCGATACGCGGCGCGGCATGCTTGATCGCCAGGAACGGACCGATCAGGTTGATGCGCAACACTTCGGTGATCAGCGCGACGTCGGTGTCGAACAGGTTCGCCATCCCGCCGGAGATCCCCGCATTGGCGAACATCACGTCGAGCCCACCGAACGCGTCGCAGGCGAGCGCGACCGCACGGATCACGTCGTTCTCGACGCCCGCGTCGATGCGGATCGCATTTGCGACGCCGCCGGCTTCCACGATCAGGTGCGCGGTTTCGTCAGCCCCCTCGGTCCGGTCGGCGACGACGACGCGTCCCCCCTCGGCGGCGAACAGCAGTGCGGCCGCACGGCCGATGCCGGAGCCGGCGCCGGTGACGATGATCGACTTGTTCTCGAAACGCATGGTCTGTCTCCGGTTAGATCGTGACGCCGCCGTCGATGACCATCGTCTGGCCGGTCATGAAGCTGCTCGCGGGCGATGCGAGGAACACGACCGCGCCGGCGATCTCGTGCGCCTCGCCGATGCGCCGCAGGGGCACGCTGGTGTTGGCGGCCTCGATCCGCTGCGGATCCTCCCACAGCGCGCGGGCGAAGTCGGTCTTGATCAGGCCCGGCGCGATGCAGTTGACGCGGACGTTGGAGGGCCCGAACTCGACGGCGAGGTTGCGGGCAAGCTGCATGTCGGCGGCCTTGCTGATGCAATAGGCACCGATAACGGGAGAGCCTCGCAGGCCGCCGATCGACGATATGATGACGATGCTCCCCTCGCGCCGCTCGATCATCTCGGGCGCGACCATCTGGATCAGCCAGTGGTTGGAAACGATGTTGTTGTCGAGAATCTTGCGGAACTGGTCGTCGGCGATCCCGGCCTGTGGCCCGTAATAGGGATTCGACGCGGCGTTGCAGACAAGGACGTCGATCTTACCGAAACGTGCGCGCGTCTCATCGACGAGGTGCTGGAGGCCAGCCTTGTCGGAGATGTTGGCGGCGACCGCGATCGCAGTCCCCTCTCCATATTTCGCGTTGATGTCCGCCGCCACGGTATCGCAGGCATCCTGCTTGCGGCTGGAAATCACGACCTTCGCACCATGCTCGGCGAGGTCGTGCGCGGAAGCAAGGCCGATCCCACGCGAGGATCCGGTGACGATGGCGACCTTACCGGTCAGATCGAACTGCGACATCCTCTACTGCTCCCCTCCCGCTTGCGGGAGGGGTCGGGGGAGGGCCCGATCTTTCCGCAACGTCTCGAATTCAAGCTAAGTCAGCCCCTCCCCTAGCCCCTCCCGCATGCGGGAGGGGGATGAATTACGCCCCCGCCTTCACCGCAAACCCCCAGGCCGCATCCGCCAACCCGTGGTCCTTCGCCACCGTCGCCTCCGCCTGCGCACTCGAAGCAGTACCGTTGATGATGCGCTTCTTGATCCCCTGGACGATCCCGGTCAGCCGGAAGAGATTATACGCGAAATACCAGTTCAGATCGGGCACTCCGTCGCGGCCCGTCGCGGCGCAATAGCGCTCGACGACCTGCTCGATCGTCGGAATCCCCGTCTCCGGCCCGGTCATGCCCAGCACGCCGGATCGCCCCTCGGGCTCGGTTACCCAACTCATCAACAGGTACGAAAAATCGGCGAGCGGATCGCCCAGCGTCGACAATTCCCAGTCGAGCACCGCGATCACCTCCGGCTCCGCAGGCGCAAAGATCATGTTGTCGATTCGGTAGTCGCCGTGGACGATCGAGGTCCGCGTCTGCTCGGGCAACGTCCGCGGCAGCCAGTCGATCAGACGCTCGACCGACTCCATCCGCTCGGTCTCCGCCGCGCGATATTGCTTGGTCCAGCGGCCGACCTGGCGCTCGAAATAATTGCCGGGTTTGCCATACTCGCCAAGCCCCGCTGCCGCATAATCCGTGTTGTGGAGTGCGGCGAGCGTGTCGACCATCGCCTCGTAATGCGCGGTACGCTCAGGCGGCGTCGCCCCGGGCATCGCGCCGTCCCAGATCGTCCGCCCCTCGACCATCTCCATGACGTAGAACGCCGAGCCAATCACTTCCGCGTCTTCACACAGGCCGTATGGTCGCGGCACGGGAAAACCCGTCGGATGCAGCCCCGCGATCACGCGGTATTCGCGGTCGACGGCGTGCGCGCTCGGCAGGATCGGCCCGAACGGTTTCCGCCGCAGGACATAGGCCCGGCCGGGCGTGTCGAGGCGGTAGGTCGGGTTCGACTGGCCGCCGGCGAACTTCGCGTAGGTCAGCGGCCCGGCATAGCCCGGCACGTTGGCGGCCATCCACGCCCCCAGCGCATCGAGATCGAGGCGATCCTTGTCGCCGACCGCGATCGTGCCGACCATGCTGGTGGCTGCGTCGCTCGTCATAAGCCCATCCTCACGAGAAGGTGATCACGCTGCGGGTCGTGTCGCCGCGCCGCAGTTCGTCGAACGCGTCGTTGATCCGCTCGAGCGGCATGCGGTCGGCGATGATCGTGTCGAGATCGAGCAGCCCGCGCATATAGAAATCGACCAGTCGCGGGATGTCGACCGGAAACCGGTTCGAGCCCATGAAGCCGCCCTGCAATCGCTTGCCCGACAGCAGGTCCATCGCCGACAGCCCGACATTCTCGCCGAGCGGCATCATCCCGAGGATCGTGGCGGTGCCGCCGCGCCGGAGCACCTTGACCGCAGTCGCCGCCGACTGCGCCCGCCCGACCGCCTCGATCGCGTGATGCACGCCGCCCTTGGTCAGCGCGACGACCTCGTCAGCCGCCGTATCGGACAGCGCATCGAAACTGTGCGTCGCGCCGAGCTTCTCCGCCATCGCGCGCTTTTCCGGCACTGGATCGAGGGCGATGATCTTGCCCGCGCCCGCGATCTTTGCCGCGTTGACCGCCGCGAGGCCGATACCGCCGCAGCCGACGACGCACACCGTCTCGCCCGGCGTCACGTCGGTGGTATTGAACACCGCCCCTGCCCCCGTCGTGATCGCGCAGCCCAGCAGCGCCGCGCGGTCCATCGGCATGTCGCGGTCGATCGCGACGCACGCGTGTTCGTGGACCAGCATCATCTCGGCATAGGCGCTGAGGTTGAGCATCTGCGCGATCGGCCGGTCGCCGAGCATCAGCCGCGGCGCTGCGCCCTTCGGACGACGCACCGAACTGTCGACGCACAGCGCCATCCGCCCGGTAACGCAGAATTCGCAGTGCCCGCAAAAGGCGGAGAGACAACTGACGACGTGATCGCCGACCTTGACCATGCCGACCTCGTCGCCGACCGCCTCGACCACGCCGCACGCTTCGTGACCGGGGATGGTCGGCATCGCGTGCGGATAGGCGCCGTCGACGAAATGCAGGTCGGAGCGGCACACACCCACCGCCATCGTCCGGATCAGGACCTCGCGGGGCCCCGGCTTCGAGATGGCGACATCCTCGATGCTGAGCGGGGTGTTGGCTTCGAAAAGGACTGCGGCTTTCATGTCTGCCTTTCGTATGGGTATCAGAGCGTTCCAACTTAGCCCGTCATCCCAGCGAAAGCTGGGATCTCCCCGTTCCGGGTCGCTGCGTCAGCCAAGAGGGATACCCCAGCTTTCGCTGGGGTGACGGACTGGGGGAGATAGTAGTCCTTCGAGTTCGCTCAGAACGAACGGACGGCGAGGATCAGCGGCTAACCCCGACATCCCCGCTAGACACGCCACCCTTCCGGAAGTCCCCGTATTTCCCGAACTCGTTCCTTGCGATCGAGCGGTTGTGGACCTCATCCGGGCCATCCGCGAACCGCAAGGTCCGCATCGCCGCCCAGTCATGCGCCAGCCGGAAGTCGCCCGACACGCCGCCGCCGCCATGCGCCTGGATCGCATCGTCGAGGATCCTGAGCGCCATGTTCGGCGCGGCGACCTTGATCATCGAGATCTCGATCTGTGCGGACTTGTTGCCCGCCTTGTCCATCATGTCCGCCGCCTTGAGGCACAGCAGCCGGGTCATCTCGATATCGATACGCGCGGTCGCGATCCGCTCCTCCCAGACCGAGAAGTCGGCGATCCGCTTGCCGAACGCGACCCGCTCGAGCAGCCTCTTCGCCATCGCCTCGATCGCGGTCTCGGCGACGCCGATCGTGCGCATGCAGTGATGGATACGGCCCGGCCCAAGCCGCCCCTGCGCGATCTCGAACCCGCGCCCCTCGCCGAGCAGCACGTTCTCGACCGGCACGCGGACGTTCTCCAGCACGACCTCACCATGCCCATGCGGCGCGTGATCATAGCCATACACGGAGAGCATCCGCTTGATCGTCACGCCGGGTGTATCCATCGGCACGAGGATCTGGCTCTGCTGCTGGTGCCGCGAGCCTTCGAAGCTCGTCTTGCCCATCACGATCGCGATCTTGCAGCGCGGATCCCCGACGCCGCTCGACCACCATTTCGTGCCGTTGATGACGTAGTGATCGCCGTCCCGCACCATCGACGTCTCGATGTTTGTCGCGTCCGACGACGCCACCGCCGGCTCGGTCATCAGGAACGCCGAGCGAATCTCCCCGCGCATCAGCGGCCCCAGATACGCCTCCTTCTGCGCGCGCGTGCCATAGCGGTGAAACACCTCCATGTTGCCGGTATCGGGCGCCGAACAGTTGAAGCATTCGCTCGCCCAGCCGATCTTGCCCATCTCCTCCGCGCATAACGCATATTCGAGATTGGTGAGCTGCGTTCCCTCGAACTCGAACGAATCGTCGACATGCGTCTGCCCGGAATGCGGCGGCATGAAGAAATTCCAGAGCCCGGCGGCCTTGGCCTTGTCCTTCATCTCCTCGATCACCGGGATCACCTTCCAGCGCTCGCCTTCATGCGCCTGCTGGTCGTAATCGGCCTGTCGCGGGCGGATGTTCTGGTCGATGAAATCGCGCACCCGATCGCGGAAATAGCTCTCTCGTTCGCTCAGCGTGAAATCCATCGGGGCTCTCCGTTCGTCATCGATTTCGGGGCGGGTTAAACCATACCGCGTATTCGGTAAAGCATCGCGAGGCCTCCGAAAGGTCGATTTCAAGTCCGCCCTGAAAGCGCCTAAAAAGCACTGTATCTTCAAATCGAAGCTGTTAGGGTGTTTCGATGAAGGTTCCGGCAGAGGCCAGCGACGACAGCGAACAGGGCACCAAGCGCTTCCGGGCGAAGCGTGACGCAATCCTCGCCGCGGCAGCAGAAGCCATCAACGAGCAGAGTGCCAAGGGCATGACGTTCGCGGACGTGGCGCGGCGCGTCGGGCTTAACACGACCAGCGTTACCTATTATTTCAAGCGCAAGGAAGACCTTGCGGCCGCCGCGTTCGAACACACGCTCGAATCCCTGCTGGCGATGCTCGACACCGCGATGGAAGAGGCGACGCCCGAAGAGCGCGTCCGTCGGTATCTCGGGCTCAACATGGCGCGGCTCGGCCGGATCCAACGCGGCGAGGAAAAGGCGTTCGCTGTCCTTTCCGATCTGCGCGCCACCGAGGACCCGATGCGCAGCCGGTTGATGACGGGTTGGCGCGAAGTGTTCCGCCGGACGCGCCTGCTCTGGGGGCCGACCACCGCCCGTGCGCAGACCGATCTCAACGGCGCCCGCGCGCACGTGCTGCTCGAGAACACGTTCTGGTTGCCGATCTGGCTGACCCGCTACGAGCCGGACCAGTTCGGTCGTGTCGAGGAGCGGCTGATGGACGTGTTCGCGCACGGCATCGCCGGTAAGGGCGCGACCTGGTCGCCGACGTTGCTCGATCTCAGCCACGACGAGGCGGAGCCGGGCCGCGAGGCGTTCCTGCTCGCCGCCACGCGCCTGATCAACGAGCTCGGCTATCGCGGCGCGTCGGTGCAGAAGATCGCGTCCGAACTGAACGTGACCAAGGGCAGCTTCTACCACCATCTCGATGCCAAGGACGACCTGGTCATCGCGTGTTACCGGCGCAGCTTCGACACGATCGCCGAGGCGCAGGGTCGTGGCGAGGCCGAGGGCGGCAGCTTCTGGCACAAATTGTCGAGCACGGTCGCGACCTTGCTCGACGTGCAGTTCGCCGAGCGTGGGCCATTGCTGCGGACGACGGCGCTCAGCGGCCTGCCGGTGGGCGTACGCAACGCGATGGTCGAGCGATCGAACGGGATCGCGCGGCGCTATGCCGGCATGATGATGGATGGGATCGGCGAGGGCTCGATCCGTGCGGTCGATGCGCTGATCGCGGCGCAGGCGCTGATGGCACTCCAGAACGCCGCGTTCGACATGCGCAAATGGGCGTCGACGATGCCGCGCGAGCGGGCAATCGCGATGTATGCCTCGACGCTGATGTTCGGCCTGTTCGACGATCGCGTTGCCAAAGCCTGACCGCTTTCGGTTGCGTTCGTCGATTATCGCAACCCGTTACGGTTTGCTTACCTTGCGTTAAACTCCGGCGCCCGATGCGGTCCTGTGAAGGAGGACGCATGCACAAAATCTCTACGGATCTCGTATCGGGGATCATCGAAGTCGAGGCATCGGGCTTCTGGACGGTCGATCACGTCCAGGATTTCCTGCGCGATTTCGAGCGCGAGGCCCGCCGCGTGCTGGCGACCGGCAAGCGCCACATGCTGCTC
>JAYVRZ010000046.1:0-3567 GCA_043775965.1 Sphingomonas sp. | reverse complement strand
CATGACGAATGGACGATCAGGACAATGGCATGACGGTGCCGGATCAGATGATGGCGAACGGCGAGGACACGATCCCCGCTGCCGGGCTGATCTCGCAATACGTCAAGGACCTGTCGTTCGAGAACCCGAACGCGCCGGCCGTCTACCAGAACCAGACGCCCCCGGCGATCGACGTGCAGTTCAACATCGGCGCGGCGCAGGTCGGCGACGAAGTGCATGAAGTCGTGCTGAAGATCGACGTCCGCGCGGAGACCGACGGGCAGGTCGCGTTCATCGTCGACCTGTCCTATGCCGGCCTTTTCGGGCTGCGCAACATTCCCGCCGAGCATGTCCAGCCGTTCCTGCTGGGTGAGGCCCCCCGCCTGCTGTTCCCGTTCGCGCGCCGCGTGCTGTCGGATGCCGTGCGCGACGGTGGCTTCCCGCCGCTGCTGCTCGAGCCGATCGACTTCTCGCAGCTCTACATCCAGCAGTCCGAGCAGCAGGGCATCCAGCCCAATGTCGGCGATTTCGGTCAGGCCTGAAACGGCCGGGGGGCGAGTAGATGAACCTTACCAAGGCGCTGGGATCGGTCGGCGGGCTGACGCTTGCCAGCCGGGTCCTGGGCCTGCTGCGCGATTCGCTGTTCGCGCGGTTCGTCGGCGCCGGGTTCGCGTCGGACGCGTTCCTGATCGCGTTCCGCCTCCCCAACATGTTCCGCGCGCTCTTCGCCGAGGGTGCGTTCTCCGCCGCGTTCATCCCGATGTTCAATCGGAAGGTCGGCGACAAGGACGGGCGCGGGCTGCCTGACGGCATCGCGTTCGCCGAGGACGCGCTGTCGGTGCTGCTGCCGACGCTGATCCTGATGACGGTGGTGTTCGAACTCGCCGCGTGGCCGATGACGTGGCTGCTGACCTTCGGGTTCAACGGCGCGAGTGCGGAGCGGTTCGACTATGTCGTCCACCTGTCGCGGATCACCTTGCCGTACCTGCTGCTGATCAGCCTGGTGTCGCTGCTTGGCGGCATCCTCAATTCGCTGCACAAGTTCTGGATCAACGCCGCGGCGCCGATCCTGCTGAACGCGACGCTGATCGCTGCGCTGCTGCTGTTCCACGAGCACCAGCCGCTGCTGACCGCGCGCAACCAGGCGATCGCGGTGACGGTGTCGGGAGCGTTGCAACTTCTGTGGCTGATCTGGGCGTGTCGTGCGTCCGGGGTGACGCTCCGCCTGAAGCGCCCGCAGCTCAATCCCGATGTGAAGAAACTGATGTCGCTGATCTGGCCAGCTGCCGCGGGAGCCGGCGCGGTGCAGATCAACCTCGTCGTCTCGACCGCGCTCGCTGCCGCGTTGCTGCCGGCGGGATCGGTGTCGTACATCTATTTCGCCGACCGGCTGAACCAGCTCCCGCTCGGGCTGATCGGGATCGGTCTGGGCACCGTCCTGCTGCCCACCATCTCGCGCCAGCTTGGCCGCGGGGAGGATGCGGAGGCGATGGTGACGCAGAACCGCGGCATGGAACTCGCGCTGTTCCTGACATTGCCTGCGACGGTGGCGCTGATCGTCTGCGGCACGCCGATCGTCGGCGCGCTGTTCCAGCACGGGAAGTTCGCGCTCGAGGACAGCGTGCTGACCGCGCAGGCGCTCGCGGCCTTCTCGATCGGGCTGCCGTCGTACATCCTCGTCAAGGTGCTGACGCCGGGCTATTACGCACGATCGGATACCAAGACGCCGGTGCGCTATGCGACGATGTCGATGGTCGTCAACCTCGTCCTCAATCTCGCCTTCATCAGGCCGCTCGGCCATATGGGCCCGCCGCTCGCCACCGCGATTGCGAGCACGGTCAACGTCGTGATGCTGTACCGCACGCTCGTCCGGCGCGGGCATTTCGTCGCCGATCCGCGGCTGCGACGGCGGACGTGGCGGCTGCTCGTCGCGGCGCTGATCATGGGCGTGGTGATGTTCTTCCTGAACGACCTGTTCCAGCCGTTCGTGACGGGCACGAGCATACAGCGCTGGGGGGCGATGCTGGTGCTGGTTACCACCGGCGGCGTGGTCTATGCGATCGCGACATTGCTCACCGGCGCGTTCCGGTTGGGCGACATCTCCACGCTCCTGCGTCGTTCCAGATAGGTTTCACTATGCGAGTCGTCTCCGGCATCAAGCCCACCGGTAATCTCCATCTCGGCAATTACCTGGGGGCGGTGAAGCAGTGGGTGGCGCTGCAGGACGACGTCGCGGCGCAGGGTGGCGAGTCGATGTTCTTCATCGCCGACCTCCACGCGCCGACCGAATGGATCGCGCCGGCGGAGCTGTCGTCGCACACGATCGAGGTTGCCGCGACGATGATCGCGGCCGGGATCGATCCAGCGAAGTCGATCCTGTTCAACCAGGCGCGCGTGCCGGCGCACAGCGAGATGGCGTGGCTGCTCAACACGGTCGCGCGGGTCGGGTGGTTGAACCGGATGACGCAGTTCAAGGACAAGGCGGGCAAGAACCGCGAGGGTGCGAGCGTCGGGCTGTACGATTACCCCGTGCTGATGGCCGCCGACGTGCTGCTCTACAACGCGACGCACGTGCCGGTCGGCGAGGATCAGAAGCAGCACCTGGAACTGGCCCGCGACATCGCGACCAAGTTCAACGGCGATTACGGGGTTGACCTGTTCACGCTTCCCGCCCCGCTGATCAGCAAGGCGGCGCCGCGGATCATGTCGTTGCGCGATGCGTCGGCGAAGATGTCGAAGTCCAACCCGTCCGAGCAGTCGGTGGTCAAGCTGATCGACAGCGACGACACCATCGCCGACAAGTTCCGCAAGGCGAAGACCGATCCGGACGTGCTGCCCGCGACGGTCGAGGAACTCGGCGACCGGGCGGAAGCGCGCAACCTGTTGACGATCTACGCGGCGTTGGCGGATAGCGATATCGCGACCGTGCTGGGCGAGTATGGCGGCAAGGGGTTTGGTGCGTTCAAGCCGGCGTTGGCGGATCTTGCGGTGGCGAAGCTTGGGCCGATCCGTGACGAGATGGTTCGGTTGCTAGACGATAGAAGCGCGGTTACGGCGGTGTTGATGGCGGGCGCGGAGAAGGCGCGTGCGCTGGCGGCGCCGGTGTTGAAGCGGACGCAGGAGGCGATGGGGCTGCAGGTTTGAGCGGCTAGCAAACCCGCTCTTTCTCCCCTTACCCGCCCCTTCTCGGTCAATCGCCCCTCTCCGTCACCCCAGCGAAAGCTGGGGTCTCTCCCCATGGTCCGCGATGCGCGCCAAACAATGAGATCCCAGCTTTTGCTGGGATGACGGGACGAGAGCAGGTGACGGGCTTGCAGGTCTAAGACTGCTTATCCGTTATCGTGACGGTTCACTTGGCGCCGGAGTACCCGACCGCCACCCCTGCATCACAACCGCCAGCCCTGCATCCCAACCGTCACCTCAGCACCATGACCGTCACCCCAGCGAAAGCTGGGGTCTCCCCCGTTGCATGCGACACTCGCCAAACAATGAGATCCCAGCTTTCGCTGGGATGACGGGACGAGAGCGGGTGACGGGCTTGCAGGTCTAAGACTGCTTATCCGTTATCGTGACGGTTCACTTGGCGCC
>JAYVRZ010000045.1:0-8169 GCA_043775965.1 Sphingomonas sp. | reverse complement strand
CCAGGCTCAACCGTCTCGAGCGATCACCGCGCCTACCGATGCGGCCGTACCGACGACGGACACGAACGACGGCGTAGCGCGAGGCATTCCCGACATAAGAAATCCCCCGGTTTTCTACCCCAATACCAGGCAGGGGCCCGCGGACCAGCCAGTGCCCTCTGACATCGCGCGTTTCCAACGCGACAATCCGATCGGCAAGGAACTGCGCGGGCTCAAGGCCGCAGGGGTCGACCTGGTGTTCGATTTCGTCGGTAATTTCGCCGCCAACCCGATCGGCGGTATCCGTCAGGGCAGTGCGGAATCGCACTGGGTATCGACCGCGGCGGACATTGATCTCGAAAAGCTGATCGGGCTGTCCGATACCAAAATACACATTCAAGGTGCATGGTTTAGCGGAGACAGCCTAGGTCGAGATTCGATCGGCAACTCGATCAGCTTTCAGCAAACCTGGCGGCCGGTAGCCGGACCACGCCTGACGCAGTTCAACATCGAGCATGATTTCGGCAGGCTCAACATCCTCGTCGGCCGTGCCGCGGTAAACAGCTACTTCAACAATTCGCCGTTCAACTGCGTGTTCATGAGCAACACCAGCTGCCTGACGGCGTATGGCGGCATCAGCGACATCGGCATCACTGCGTTTCCCAACTCGTCGTGGACCGCGAAGGCGCGGTACGCGATCGATAAGCGTTGGTATGTCCAGACCGGCGTGTTCGAATACGACAATAACCTCAACCTGAAGGGCAAGGGCGGCTTGGACTTCTCGCTGGGTAAGGGCACGGGCGTGCTTATCGCCAACGAAGTGGGCTATCAGACGACGTTCGCGGACGAACGGCTGCCGCGCCGTTACAAGGCGGGCGTCTATATCAACACCGACGGCGGCCAGAGCCCGTATTATGACCGCAACGGCGCTTCGGCCGTGGTGTCCGGACTTCCCCGGGTCGCACAAGGTGGCAACCGCGTCGGTCTGTATGCGATGGCGGACCAGACGATCCAGCGCGCCGCCGGCAAGAGCACGCGCAACCTCGCGCTGTTCGGGCGAGCCTTCTACAATGTCGGCAACGTCGCCCAGCTCGACTGGTTTGCCTCTGCCGGTTTCGTCAAAACCGGGACGTTCAAACACCGCGACGCGGACACGATAGGCTTCCTGGTCAGCAACACGCATTTCAGCAATCAGCAGATAAATTATCTCCGCGATCTGCGTGCGAAGGCTGGTGGGACAGGATCGCCGAAATCGAACGAGATCATCGGCGAGATTAATTATGGATTTTCAGCCATGCCCGGGGTAAGAATATTGCCCAATATTCAATACGTCATCAATCCAGATCCGATATTCGCACCGACCCGGAAAACCGATATTCCGTCCGCAATCGTTTTAGGGCTGCGTTTGGATGTACGTTTTGCTCAGGTATTCGGAGGGTGATGACTGGTTGCAGCGGATAATCAGCTAGTTTCAGATGGTCATACCGCAGAATATCGAATTGTATCGCTATGATCTTGCATCGAATTGTGGAGAGAGTCCGTCGGAGCCACTAATCCACTTTGACATGGTGGCGGGTGAAGCCTGCTATTTATTGCGGAACCTACGATACCTCGCGAATATAGTTTTTCTTCGTACCACGTTGCCCTCCCAATTACCCCTTATGGCCCCTGTGCATTATTCGGACACAGATTCACGGTAGGCGTGCCCCGGTTGGTACCAGCCGGTATCTGCCAGCACCGAAGCGCTATTTCCGCAGCTTCTCGATCCCGAGTTCGCGCCACATCCAGGTAAAGTCATAGCTGGCCATCGGATCGTTCGGGGCCGGCGCTGCGCCGCTGCGGTTTTCCAGGTGCTTCAGCCATGCCGAGAGCCGTTCACGGCCTGCCGCGGTCCGGGCGGCTGCGCGCGGCGTAATGTCGCCGAGCATGCCGACAGGTTCGTCGAGGGTCGCGCGATACTGACGATCGAGCATGGCGTGAACAAGCGGGGTCGCCACTTCCAGTGCGACGGGCGGGGCAGGTTCGGATACCGTCACTCCCTCCCGCCGCGCGGCCATAGCCTGTTCGACGGTCTCGATGGTTGTGAGCGGTGTGCCGACCAGGTCGCCCAATGTGTCTGCAAGGAGGGCGGTGCCGCGTCCCGCACGCTCGGCGGAGGTAACGGCCAGGATCAGCGCGCGCCCTTTCAGCTCGATATTGCCCAGCACCGGCGTGCCGTCCATCATCGTCACACCCCAGGCCATGCGGCCTGTGCCCTTCCGGACTGATGTCGGCTTGTCGCCGAGCCAGTTCCAGAAATGCGAGGTTTCGCGCTGCATGGCTGGCAAAAAATCGAGCCGGTCGCCGATCAGCGCATGGGTTGCGCCGCGCGCAAAGGGGAAGCGGACGCGGTGGAACACTACTTCCTCACCATCGCCGTTGTGCAGCGTCGGTACGGTCATCGCACCCATCGTCCGGGGCACGACGTCGAACAGCCATGCGGTACTGAGGAGAGACGGGAGCGCCCGCAACTTGCCGTCGGTTAGCGCGAGCTGGCTGCGCGGACTGCGCTTTCCCTCCACGCGCCGAAGATCGGCCATGAGCGCATCGGCTGCCTCCAACGTGAACGAGAGCACCCCGCCTGACAGAAGATGCTTTCCGCCTACCAACACGACCCGCGTACCGATCCTGTCCCATTGTCTGAGCGTCTGCGAGGCGCTGCGTTCGGTGACACGGACCGGGTCACCGCCCCGGATGAGATCACGAACGAGAAAACCGCTGCCGGCTTTGACCTCGCTGACCTCGTACAGGCTCATGATCGAGGATTGCAGCGCACGCATATAGAGCTTGGCAGGGCCAGCCTCGTTCCAGCCGCGACGCCGGATATAGTCGTCGACGAGGTTCAGCCCGCCGGGTTCGACGGTCCGTGTCAGGAGATCCTCGAACGCGCAGCCCCACAGCACGCCTGCCCAATGGTCGCCGACGATCTCGGCAAGGTCTTCGAACTCGAAGTCGAATTCCTCCATTGCCGGCCCGAGATGATCGCCCAGCGCATCACGCAAATGTTCGGCCCAAGCAGGCGAGGTGGCGAACTTCATGATGCCTGACAGGTCATGGCCGCGCTTCATACTCATTCTCCCTGCTGCTGGCGGTGCGCGGCGACGATGCGCGATACGGTGGGTTCGCTGACACCGTAGAGCCGGGCCATCTCGGCGCCCGATTTACGGCCGGAAACGACCGATTCCGCAATCTCACGCCGCTGCTTGTCAGCGAGCTTGCGTCGGCGCCCGCCGATCCTCCCCTCTGCACGGGCCTGGGCGAGGCCAGCGCTGGTGCGCTCGCGGATCATCGCACGCTCGAATTCGGCGAAGCTGCCGACCATTTGCATCATCATGCGCCCCGCGGCCGTGGTGGTGTCGATCGCTTCGGTCAACGAACGGAAGCCCGCCCCTGCCAGCTCGATCCGCTCCATGATGTGCAGCATGTCCTTCAAGCTGCGCGACAACCGGTCGAGTTTCCAGACGACGACCACATCGCCGTCGCGCAACTGCCCGATCATCTCCAGGAGCTTCGGTCGGTCCCACCGTCCGCCGCTGGCCGTCTCCTCGAATACCCGCTTACAGCCAGCCGCATCGAGCGCGCGGCGCTGCGTGGCGTTCGATTGGTCGTCGCCCTTCGACACACGGGCATAGCCGATCAGATAGGGTTCACGGGTCATCCGGTCTCTTTCACAAACGGCCGTATCCGGAGGCGGGAACAGCACGCACGAATTTCCGCCGCCTTCCGGCTTTCATAATCCTCTTTCATTAAGCAAGCAAAAGGCAAGAGGTTTTTGGAGGATCAAACATGCCCGCACGCGTTCCAATGACCGAGCGGCAGCGCGTCGCGCTGCTGGCGCTGCCCGATACCGAAACGATGGTCGTGCGACATCATGGTCTGGACGCCGAGGACTTGTCCGCGATCGGTATCGCGCGCACTCCAGCGACCCGGCTGAGCTATGCCCTGCAGCTCTGCTGCCTGCGCTATCCGGGACGACATGTGCGCACTGGCGAGCTGTTGCCCGCGATCATGCTCGACCATATCGCCGATCAGGTTGAAGTTGATGCGGGCGTCATCGCCGACTTCGCGCGGCGTACGCCGACCCGCTACGATCAGCTTGCCGCCATCAAAGCCCGGTTTGGTTTTACCGATCTGAGCCAGCCAGTTCGCACTTCGATGATGGTGTGGCTGGCGACCGAAGCCATGCCCATCGTTGATGGGCGCATTCTGGTTGACCGACTGCTGGACGAGCTGCGCACTAGGCGCATCGTCATTCCCGGTATTAGCGTCGTGGAGCGGATGGCGGCCGAGGCGATGCTTCAGGCGGAAACCGATCTGGTCGCCGCGGTCGATGACGCGCTCGATACAGAGATGCGTCGGCGTCTCGACACGCTGGTAGACGACAAGGTGCATGACCGACAAAGCCGCTTTTCCTGGCTGCGCGAACCAGAGCCCCGCGTCGCGTCCGCCTCCCTCGCCGAAATCCTCGAGAAGGTCGCGCTAATCCGCTGGACCGGTATTTCCGGTATTCCGGTCGATCCCCAGCACGAACCACGCCTGACGCAATTCGCCCGCGAAGGAGTACGCTATACCGCCCAGGCTTTCCAACAGATGCGACCCGCCCGCAGGCGGGTCATCCTGCTTGCCACGCTGCGCGAACTGGAGGCCACGCTTACCGACGCAGCAATCGCCATGTTCGGCGCCTTGATGGGACGCGCTCACCTTCGTGCTCGCAAACGCCTGGAACAGCGGGTCGCGGTGTCAGGACGCGAGGGACGCGACCGGCTGATGCGCATTGCCACGGTGCTGGAAACGGTAAGCCGTGCGGCACGTGCGGGTGAAGATATCGGCGCGGCCCTCAGGGATATCATGCCTCTCGACATGCTCGATGCCGATGCCGCGATCATCCGTCGTACCGCTGCACCTCACAGGGATGATGTGCTGAGCGAGATTGCAGCCGAGTACCGGACCTTCAAGCGCGCAGGACCACAGTTCCTGCAAGCGCTCGATTTCCACGGCCGAGCCGGCACTGCGGCATTGCGCAATGCCATGACGGTCCTGTCGGTTCTCGATGGCGACTGGCGCAAACCGCTTCCCGCTGATGTTCCGCTCGGTCATGTCGAGAGGCGTTGGCAACGCCATGTGGTAGTCGCGGGAAAGATCGACCGGACGCATTGGGAGATGGCGACTTACGGCGCGCTCGCTAATGCGCTGGCATCGGGTGATATCTGGGTGCCGACGTCACGGATGCACCGGTCGCTGGACGTGCTGCTCACGCCATCGCCAGGCGCAACGCCCCAGCCGCCGTTATCCCTCGGCGATCCTCATGCATGGCTCGATCAGCGCGCTGAGCAGCTCGACCGAGCCTTGCGCGGCGTCGCCCGTAATCTGGACGGGCGCGATGCTGCTCTGTTCGCCGGCGAGAAATTACGCTTCCCCAAAGAGCAGAAGGATGATGACGGCGGACAAGATGAAGGGCGGCACCTGACGCTCGCCTGTTACGGCATGCTGCCTGCTACCCGTATCACCGACGTGCTGTCGCAGGTCGAACGCTGGACCGGGTTCACCCGGCATTTCGGCCACGTCTCAACCGGGCTGCCGCCTGCCGACGAGCGCGCTTTCCTCGCCACCCTGATCGCCGAGGCGACCAATCTCGGATTGTCACGCATGGCCGAGGAATGCGGCGCGGGGTCGCGCCGCGCACTACTGCGCATGCAGACATGGCACATGCGCGAGGAAACCTTCCGGGCGGCGCTCGCTTGCCTGACCGATGCCATCCACGCCGAGCCGATCGCGGCCTGGTTCGGGCAGGGGCACCGGGCGTCCGCAGATGGCCAAGCCTTCTATCTGGGCGGACCGGGCGAAGCCGGCGGTGCGGTCAACGCGCATTATGGTCGCGACCCCGTGGTCAAGATCTACACCACCATCACCGATCGGTACGCGCCACTTCACCAGACTGTGATCGCTGGTACGGCTGGAGAGGCCATTCATGCGCTCGACGGCATCCTTGGCCATGATAGCAACGCCGATCTGACCGCGCTGCACGTCGATGGGGGCGGCGTTTCCGACATCGTGTTCGCGACGATGCACCTGCTCGGGCTCGATTTCGAGCCGCGCATTCCACGCCTGTCAGATCGCCGCCTCTACGCCTTTGAACCCTCGAAGCGTTATGGCAGGCTCGCGCCGCTGTTCGGGCATAGGCTCAACCGGGATCTGATCGTCAGTCACTGGCCGGATATCGAACGTGTCATCGGCGCGATGCGCGACCGCACCGTCACGCCATCGTTGATCCTGAAGAAACTGTCCGCCTACCGCCAGCAGAACGGCCTAGCCGCGGCACTGCGCGAGGTCGGCCGGATCGAGCGCACGCTGTTTACCCTGCGTTGGTTCGAGGACCCGGCGCTGCGCCGCACCGTTACCGCCGAGTTGAACAAGGGCGAGGCCCGCAACAGCCTGGCACGGGCGGTCGCCTTCCACCGGCTCGGCCGCTTTCGCGATCGTGGCCTGGAAAACCAGCAGACCCGTGCGGCTGCGCTCAACCTCGTCACCGCCGCAATTATCCTGTTCAACTGCCGGTATCTCGGTCGCGCCGTTGAAGAAATGCGCCTTCGCAAGACGCCGATCGATCCGGCTATGCTGTCCCGGCTCTCGCCGCTTGGCTGGGACCGCATCAATCTCACCGGCGATTATGTCTGGTCCGATCGCCTCGATCTCGACGCTAACGGCCTCGTGCCGTTGCTCATCAAACCGCTACCGTGAATCCGTGTCCGAATAATGCACAGAGGCCGATAGGGGATTAGTGGATATGCTCGACCTTAAGCCCTTTGACCTTTACCTTTTCCACTCTCGGCCGGCGGTAAGCGCGGGAACACCAAGCTGCACCGCGAGCGCTAGACAGGAACGATCGCCGAGGCCGCGTCCAGACTCCTTCGTCTGAGTGTGCAGGCCAGCGGCCGCATACGCTGCCTCCACGTCATGGGAACGTACATCGAGACGAAGCTCATCCAGAATCTCGCGGATGGTAGCCGCATCCAAACCGCTAAGCAGGAGCTCCTTGATTACCTCCTGTAGATTCACGGCTGAGATCGCTGCTCGCCCGATGTGCGGTGTGACCTTGTCAGCGCCTAGCTCATCCCGAACCAGCGCCAGCACCGCAGATGCATCCATTACAACAGATGTCATGCTAGATTTCCCTGCGGCTCCGAGTGGGAAGGCTCGCCTGCCTCTGCGATGGCCTCCGCCTTACGATCAGCCAGAAAGTCGTCGACTGTTCGGGTCTGCTTGGCATGCTCTTGATTAAGCTCCTGAGCTCGAGAAACCCCGTGACTAATTGGCGACAAGAGGCCGATGCCGACCACCCACTCGCGCACAAGGCGGGCATATTGCCGCGTGCTCATGTGGTCCATGTAGTCGTTCCGGCTCGTGAAAACGACGTCGTTCAGTGTCCCCCCACGTCGCTCCAACCATGCCCGCATCGTCTTTCGCGCCGTGTCCATTATCTCAAACTGAACCGGTCGTTTGGTTTTCTGCTGAACCACGACGGCGCGGTCGCGGACGCGCCCGCCGGAAACTACATCTCCTATCCGCACCCTGACCACGTCACAGCCGCGTAGCTTGCTGTCGATGGCGAAGTCGAACAGCACTCGGTCGCGCAGTCGCCTATGCTGGTCGAGCCAGAAGCGAATGGCCCAGACCTGTTGCTGTTTCAGCGCCCGCTTCGCACCGATCAGCCGGCCTTCGTTCCAAGGCCGAAGTTCGTGAAAGGCGGGGTCCATTGACGAGTGACCCATCGATCATCTCCATCGGCCCAGATCGGTCAATCGAGTATACGCAAGCCCAGTAAACCGGCGGTTTGGAAAGGTGGTTGATCAGCCGTCGATGATGCTGAACGAGCTGTCAGATTCGGGCGGCGCCTCGCAGGCTCTTTGCGGCCGGAAGTGGTCTTTTTCTAACGCGTCACCACGTCGTATTTCATCGGCGCCAGTTTGGCGAGGAACGCGTTCTGGCTGGCGAACGCCACGCCTTCGCGACGCATCGCCGCCTGGAGGTTTTCGACCAGCGCATTCATGTCCTTGGCCTGGATGCCGAGGTTCTTGTGCGCGGTGGTCATGTCGCGGCCGGTATACTGGCAGTCGCCATTCAGCAGGACGCAGAACTGTTCCTTGAGCGTGC
>JAYVRZ010000044.1:0-3352 GCA_043775965.1 Sphingomonas sp. | reverse complement strand
GTGGAAATAGAAATTCGGCAGGACGAAACCGAGGACATAGTCGCGGCCGCTGAAATCGATGCTGCGGCTGGGCGTGACGAGCGTGACGACGGTGTCCTCCTTGCCGTCGATCGCGTCCCGCGGGACGGTGTCGATAAAGGCGAGCGTCGCGGCGATCCGCTGCTGGAGCGCGGCAAAGCTGGTTTCGTCGTCCGCCATCGCGACGGTCGCGACCCCGCCGATCCGGACCATCGCGCCCTTGGCCGTGTCGCTCGCGCGCTGCACCTGCGCGGTCAGCGGCGTCATGTCGGCGATCAGCCGCGTGTCGAGCATGTCGGCTTCGTCGATGCCGGACGCGCGGGCAAACGCCTCGCCGGTTTCGAGGATCGCCGAGAGGCTGGCGAAACCGCGGCGGAAGGCGGGGACGGTGAGATCGTAGAGGCTGGTCATGAGCGAAGGCTAGGCGCACTGCGGCGATGGGTCGAGCAGGAACGTGGCAAGCGCGCTCCACGCGGGTTGTTTGGCGGCGAGCCCGATCGTGTGGAGTGGGCTGCTGGATGGAAGCGCGACGATCTCGGCGCGGGTGAAATCGCGTCCGAGGAGCTTCAGCCCCTGCTTCAGCGCGGTCCCGCCGTTGAACGCGATCGCGCGGAGCCCGGGGAGGGTAGCGATCAGGCCGGCAAGGTTGTTGCCTTCGATGTCGAGGATCGCAGCGTCGGTGCTGCCCGCGCGCTGTGCCGACCCGATCACGTCCCAGAGCGCGACTCGGCGCGTGCGGAGCACGGCGAGCCGATCGTCATAGTCTAGCGCGGCAAGGTCGCGACCAACGACGGGCGACATCAGCTGCCAGAACTGGTTCTGCGGATGCGCATAATAACGCCGTGCCGCGAGCGAGCGGTCGCCGGGCAGACTGCCGAGGACGAGGACGCGCGCATCGGGCGCGGCGATCGGCGGGAAGGAGTGCTTGAGGAGCATATGACCGTGTCTAACGATGTCTCATGCGTAGGCCGACTAACAATCCAGACGTGCTGCCAAGCTTCACCACCACCCCGGCGAAGGCCGGGGCCCAGTTGGGGGACGCCGCTGACTGCGCATGGAACGCAGTGACTGCGACCTTTTCATCTGGGCCCGGCCTCCGCCGGGGTGGCGCCGCTGGAACGGCCGCCCAGTAGATCCCTGCGATTGCGCGCGATCCCGCAACCATCCTATGCTCGTCGCCATGAAGATCATGCTCTCCGCCAGCCTCGCCGTGCTCGCCTTCGCGAGTGCCCCCGCCGCCGCCCGGCAACTCACCGTCAACGACGTGACGATGCTCAGTCGCGTCGGCGCGCCGACCGCGTCGCAGGATGGGCATTGGCTGGTCTGGGCGCAGCGCGAGACCGATCTCGACGCCGACAAGGGGCGGTACGATCTCTGGCGGCTCGATCTGAGCAAGCCGGGCGCAGCGCCGGTGAAACTGCTCGCCGATCCGCAGGTCAACGAGAACGACCCGCAGATCGTCGGCAACACCGTCTATTTCACGTCGGACAAAGGCGGCGAGGACGCGATCTGGTCGGTGCCGGTCACGGGTGGCACGCCGCGCAAGCTGACCAGCTTCAAGGGCGGGTTCAGCGGTTTCAAGGTCGCGCCGACCGGCGACAAGCTGCTCGTCTGGGCGGATCGCCGGCCCGGTGCGCCGAGCCTCGAGCCGGCGATGGTGAAGAAGGACCCGAACGCCGGTGCCGGGCGCACCTACGACCAGCTGTTCGTGCGGCATTGGGACACCTGGGCGGATGGCACGCGCTCGCAACTGTTTGTGCTGCCGCTGACCGCGACCGGCGCGAGCGGTAACGGCGTTCCACTGGTCGGTGCACTGGTCGGCGATACGCCGTCCAAGCCCTATGGCGGCGGCGAGGAAGTATCGTGGAGCCCCGACGGCCGCACCGTCTATTTTGCGATGCGCGAGGCCGGCCGGATCGAGGCGCTGTCGACCAACCTCGACATCTTCTCGGTCTCCGCGGACGGCTCGGCGGCGCCGGTCAACCTGACCGCGGCGAACAAGGCGACCGATAACCTCCCGACCGTATCGCCCGATGGCCGTACGCTGGCATATTTCGCGATGCGCCGGCCGGGGTTCGAGGCGGATCGCCAGGTGCTGACGCTGCGCGACATCGCCAGCGGCAGGACGGTGTCGCTGACCGAGCGCTGGGACCGGTCGGTCGGCTCGGTCGCGTGGGCGCCGGACTCGAAGTCGCTCTACGTGACGGCGGACGACACGCAGGAGACGCCGTTGTTTCGCGTCGATGCGGCCACCGGTGCGATCACGCGGCTGACTCAGGAGGGCCATGTCAGCGCGGTCGCGATCACCCCGCGCGGGCCTGTGGTGGCGATCGACAGCCTCACCGCACCCGCCGATTTCTACCGCGTCGCGGGCGCCGGTGCGCCGCAGCGCCTGACGCAGGTCAACGCGACGAAGCTCGCCGGGATCGACATGCCAACGGTCACGCGGTTCAACTTCAAGGGCGCGAACGCCGACACCGTCTGGGGCTATGCAGTCAAGCCGTACGGCTCCACTGGCAAGGTGCCGATCGCGTACATGGTCCACGGGGGGCCGCAGGGATCGAGCAACAACAGCTGGTCGTATCGCTGGAACCCCGCCGTGTTCGCAGGCGCTGGCTACGGCCTGGTCGCAGTCGATTTTCATGGGTCGACCGGCTACGGTCAGGGCTTCACCGACGCGATCAGCAACAATTGGGGCGGCTGGCCGCTGGAGGATCTGCAAAAGGGTCTGAAGGCCGCGACCGACAAGTTCGCGTGGCTCGATGCGGACAATGCGTGCGCGCTCGGGGCGTCGTACGGCGGCTACATGATGAACTGGATCGAGGGGCAGTGGCCCGATCGCTTCAAGTGCATCGTCCAGCATGACGGCGTGTTCGACGCGCGCGCGATGGCGTACGAAACCGAGGAGCTGTGGTTCGACGAATGGGAGCACGGCGGCAAGACCTATTACGAGGACCCGCAGGCGTTCGAGAAATGGAACCCGGTCAATTACGTCGCCAAGTGGAAGACGCCAATGCTGGTGATCACCGGCGAAAGGGACTTCCGCATTCCGTACACGCAGGGGCTGGCGGCGTTCACCGCGTTGCAGCGGCGCGGCATCCCGTCGCGGTTGCTGGTCAATCCGGGCGAGAACCACTGGGTGCTGAAGCCGAAGAACTCGCGGCAATGGTATGGGGAAGTGCTAGGGTGGATGGGGAAGTGGACTGCTAAGTAGGGTAACCCTCTCCTCCGAGATGGTCCTCCCCCGGCGAATGAGCACCACCCCGGCGAAGGCCGGGGCCCAATTGGGAAGGTCGCAGTAACGAAGGTCCGTCCACCGTTACCTCCGTTCGCC
>JAYVRZ010000043.1:0-5400 GCA_043775965.1 Sphingomonas sp. | reverse complement strand
GAGTTCCTGGCGGATGGCATCGGCGTCATAGCCCTTATCGGCAAGCAGGGCCTCGATCCGGTCAGCCAGCATCCCGAACAAGGGCCCGAAGCCCTTCACATCGTGGGCCTGGCCCGGCGTTAGGACGAAACATAGCGGTCGCCCCTGACCATCACAGCGGGCGTGCAGCTTGGTTGTGAAGCCGCCTCGCGAACGGCCGAGCCCTTCGAATTCTTGATCCCTTTTTTTAGCCCGACGGCGCAGTGGTGCGCCCGGACTACGGTGCTGTCGATCATGTCGGCGCTGACATCCCGCTCGACGACAGCGGCCAGGGTCTCCAGCATGGCTTCGAACACCCCCGTCACGACCCAGCGACGATACCGCCGGAACACACTGTTCCACTTGCCATATTCATCCGGCAAATGCCGCCATTGCGCGCCTGTTCGCGCCATCCACACCATGCCTTCGAAATAGGGCCGATTGTCTCCCGCGGGTCGGCAGCCACGTCCTCGCTCCGACGGCAGCAGGGGCCCGATCAGAGCCCACTTATCATCCGAAACCCCAATCCGCTCGCCCAATGCCGCCTCCAAAAGACAGCCTTGAATCAACCGATCAGACGCGCGTCAACCTTTGTCCACGTGGCCTAGGGATAAGGGGGCGGCGCTCACGTTCATGAAGAAGGCGCTGAAGCGTCATGGCAGGCCTGCGGCGATCACTACCGACGGACTGCGCTCGTACGGTGCCGCGATGAAGGAGCTGGGAAATACCGATAAGCAGGAGGTCGGGCGGTGGGCCAACAACCGGGTTGAGAACAGCCACCTGTCGTTCCGACGAAGGGAGCGTGCGATGCTGCGTTTCAGGCGGATGAAGACCCTACAAAAGTTCGCCTCGGTCCATGCCAACGTCCACAACCACTTCAATCTCGAACGCCACCTAGTCGACCGCCAGACCTACAAGGAGCGCCGCTCCGCCGCTCTAGCGGAGTGGCAAATCCTCGCGAACTAGGTCGCTGCGTTCAAAGACTGAACTGCATCATGTGGAGAGCGGTTCGCGTTAGACTGACAGCACCGCCACTTACCAACGCGTAAATATGCAGCTTCGGCATTCTTCTTCACGGGACTGTCGCCCGCGGCTTGCAGACTCCGCCATCGCGGACCTCTGTGCGCCAAGTGTCGCGTAGCCGTCATGGCGCCCGCGGTCCCATGCGACGCGGAGATAGGTCCATGACGGATCTTCCGGGTCGGGCCGGAAGCCGGAACCATCCCGCCGCAGCGCATCGTCCGCGTGTCGTCCGCGGCGGCTCTTAAAACGGTCCCGAGCCGCATGATGGTTCCGCCCGGCGTGGGTCGTGAGACCCGGCAAGTGAGCGGCGATCGGTCTTTTTTTACCCACATTTCGGCGTAGGCAGATCGTTACCGACCACTAACATCTTTTGTATCGTGGATGTTCGTAAGCGAACGGTCGGATAACATTCATGGCTCGCGGACCGTTCAACATACTTAACGCCACCTTTTGGCAAACATCTTCCCCCTGCGTGCCGCTACTACGCGATGTAATTGCCGCGTCACCTACACCGACAAGACGCTGTGAAACCGTGCAATGGTCGTTCCTCCTTGTCACCAGAGAATACCGCAGAGCCTGTTCCATTCATATCGGATCGAGAACAGCGCACTGAATCCGTTCGATCGGATATAGTGTCGATCATACAAGCACCGGTCGAATAAATGCGTCGATTCGCGACGAGTTGTATACATTAGTCTTGCGTACAGAGCGCCATGGCATTGCCTTACCAGGAGTGGATTCATGAACGATGTCTGGTCGAAACGGTTGTTTCCGCATCGTATACTTATGACCGGGTCAAACGGGTATCTTGCCGCGCATCTCATCAGTGAGATACTGGCGGGTCATCCGGAAACTACTATTATCTGCATGGTTCGCTGCAGCAACGATGATGACGCTACGGTCAAGATGTTCGCTGCCCTGGAGGATGCCTGCGCCATATCCGGCAGGCGCAGCCTCGACGCTTCGGCGCGAGACAGGATCTCGGTCATCCGCGGCGACCTGGACGATCTCTCCTGGGTCGGCAGGCTCGGGACGCTGATCGACGGCGATTTCGAGGTCGTGCACTGCGCGGCGAGCCTGTCCTTCCTCGCCGCGGACCAGGCGCAGGTCTTCGACACGAATCTCGGCGGCACCGACCGCCTGTTGTCGGCGATCGCAGCGGCCGACCTGCCGTTGCGCGTCTTCAACTATGTCAGCACCGCCTATGTCGCCGGGAAAACGGTCGGGCCGGTGCCCGAGCAGGCGGCGACCGGCGCGGTCTCGTTCAACAATGCCTATGAACAGAGCAAGCATCTCGCCGAAAAGCTCGTGCTTTCGACATGCGCCGCTGGCGGCATTCCGTTCCGAATATTCCGGCCGAGCATCATCATCGGCCATTCCGTCAGCTACAGATCGTCGAGCATGTCCGGTTTCTACAAGGTGATCGACCGGCTGGCGACATTCGCGACGGGGATCGCGGTGGCGACCGGCGGCGGCCCCGGAGCCGGTATCGGCCTGCAGATACCGCGTGAAGCAACGCTGGACCTGATCCCCGTGGATATCGTCGCGGCCGAAATGATCGCCATCTTGGCGGCCGGGGACGCCAGCACCGGTCGGATCTACCATGTGACCAGCGATCACCCCATCACGCTGTTCGATTTCGCCTATGTGATAGGCCCGTTGCTCGGCGTGCACCTCCAGCCGAGCCAGGGAAGTGCTGGCCGCGTCAGCATCGACTATCGGATGCTGAGCCGGGCACTGAGCAACTACACGTCGTATTTCTCGAGCGAACTGCTTTTCGATCGCGGTAACATCCGCGCGTTCGGCGCCGATGCGATGCAGAAGGCGTATCGGCTGGATCTGTCGCGGCTCGCGCGGTTCGTCAGCGTCTATCTGGACGAGCGCCGCGCCAGCACGGTGGAAAAGCCCGCTACCGGCAATCCGAGACGCGTTGCGCGGATGGCGGCGATAGCGGCTGCGGCAGGGGGCACGTCCGCAGGAGCGGCCTCAGTAGCGGGGTCGGCGGTGGCGACGCGGTCCGCGATGGATCCGCAGACCTCCGCCCCGATGATCGGAGTCTGAGCCGGTGAACATACTCCTGCTGGGCTATGGCGGTGCCAACAATACGGGTGCCGAGATACGCATCCTGACGATCATCGACGACGTGCGCGCAGTGTTCGGTCCGGATGCGACCATCACCGTCGTGAGCGCCGACGCGGCGCGATCGACGGCGGTGATCGGGCCGCGCGCTAATCTGGTCGTGCAACAGGTCCCGCATCTGTTCGTGCCGGCGATCTGGCGGCTCGCCGGACGGCACGATCTGTTGCTGTTGGTCGAGGGCAGCACGTTCAAGCAGAATTGGAGCTCGGCGCTGCTATGGCTTTTCCTGTGGGGAGCCTGGTCGGCGCGACGCCAAGGTAAGCGCTGCATCGCCTATGCAGTCGATGCGGGCGCGCTCGGCCGGATCAACGGCGCCCTCACGCGGCATGTCTGCGCCGGAATGGACCTGATCGTGACCCGGACGGACGCTGCGCGCGACGTGCTGGCCACCTTGGGGATCCGGTCGCAAATCCACGTCACCGCCGACACGGCCTTCCAGTTCGAAATCGCTCCGGCGCCCAGGATCGGTCGAGGGTCGTTCGGACTGGCACCGGTCGAGTTCAACGAATGGCCGGTCCGGATGCGGCTCTGGGGGCGCAAAGCCACCCTGTATCACTGGCCCTTCTATCACGCGTGGAACGCGGCCCGTGCTGCGGCGAGCGGGCGCCTGGTCGCTGCGTGGGTCGTCACCGCACAGCATGCGATCGCGAACGGTTGGCCGGTCGCGCTGATCGCGATGGAGGAACTCGACCAGCGCATCTGCGACCGGATCTACGCCGGCCTCGAAGCCGCCGAGCAGGACCGCGTCGTCAAGATCTATGCCGGCGTGATGCGACCGCAGGAGATCGTATCGACGCTGCGCGCGCTGGGATGCCTGATCACATCCCGCTACCATGCGCTCGTCCTGTCGATGAAGGCGGCGGTTCCGGTCGGCGCGCTGTATCACGACGAACGGCTGATCTCGATCCTGCGCGAACTCGGACTGGAGCGGTTCGCGATCGATTACCGGTCGCCCGGTTTCATACCCGATCTCAGGACTGCGATGCCGGCGCTGCTCGACGCGGTGGTTGCCGGGATCGACGGTCAACGCGCGCGCATCGCCGAGCGGCACGACGCCTATTACGCGCCGCGCGCACGCGCCAATCGCGACTTGCTCGCCGCGCATGGCGGCGTGGCTCTATCGGCAAGCCGGGCGCGCGCCGGCGGACCGCGTCGGATCGCAGCGTCATGATTCTCACGTTCAAATCCGAATTTCCGGTCGACACGGAAGCATTGTTCGCCTTCTGCACCTCGACGGACGGCTTCGTCCGACATTTCCCGATGGCGGTCCGCTGGCACACCGGTCCGGCCCGCTGGGGCGCCGACGACGTCCTGGATTTCTCCTTCCGGACGTTCGGGATCTGGTCGCGCTACGTCGCCCGAATCACGCAGTTCGTGCCCGGCATTTCCTTCACCGACGAGATGCAGTCCGGGATCTATCGTCGCTGTGCCCATACGCACGAGTTCAGGGCGCAGGGCACGGGCACGGTGTTGGTCGACATCGTCGATTTCTCGCTCGGTTACGGCGGACTGGCCGATCGGCTGATCGGTCTGCCGCTGATCACGCGGACGTTCCGACGGCGGCACGACCTGCTGGAACGCCATTTCGGCGGGAGGATCATGCCATGATGCCCGAGCAGTTCCGCGCGACCCAGAAAGCGCTGGTCGCGGACCGTCAGCTCGGACCGAGCGACCGGCTGGGGTTGGCAACGTTCGTCGCCGAGCTCGCGGTTACCGCGATCGCGGTCGCGCTGCTCGTGCGATCGCCGATCTGGAGTGTCGGATTCTGGGTCCTGCAGGGGCTTTGCGGCGTCATGATCTTTCACTGGTTCGCGATTCTGCACGAATGCGGCCACAAGACGATGTTCTCGCGGACCGCCTGGAACACCGCGGTCGGGCATGTCGCCAGCCTGTTCTGCCTGATCCCCTATGCGCCGTGGCGGACAATTCACCTGGCGCATCACCGCTGGGTCGGCGTGATCGACAAGGATCCCACGCAAAAGGATCTGCTCGATTTCCTGCGCCGCCAGCCGATCAAGCATCTGGCCTTCTGGATCCTCTGGAAACTGTGGATCCCGGTGCCGATCATCTTTTTCCTGTACAAGACGTTCTGGGGCTATCCGCTCCAGCTCTACCGGTCGCTGTCGCGCGGCGATCGCTGGAGGGCCATCGTCTCGACGTTGCTGTGCCTGACGCTCCCGCTGGGGCTTGGCATCGCGATCGGGCCGGCGCGCGCGCTGG
>JAYVRZ010000042.1:0-5469 GCA_043775965.1 Sphingomonas sp. | reverse complement strand
TGCCCAACACGCTGGGGATGAGCCAGTTCGGCGATGGCGGGCTGCTCGGGTCCAAGCCATATATCTCGTCGGGTGCGTATATCGACCGGATGTCCGATTATTGCGGGCAATGCCGCTACAAGGTGAAGCAGCGCTTCGGGCCCGATGCGTGCCCGTTCAACGCGCTGTACTGGGATTTTCTCGACCGGCACCAGGACAAGCTCGGGCGCAACAACCGTCTCGCGATGCCGTATCGCAACTGGGCGAAACAGTCCGAGGCGGACCGCGAGGCGACGCGCGCGCAGGCGGCGGGATTCCTCGCGTCCCTCGACGCGAGCGGCGAGGCTGGCTACTGACCCGGGCGACTTCACGGAGGGCTTGGCATGGACGCGTTGGTGACCACCGAATGGCTGGCGGGCGAACTCGACGCGGGCGCGAGCGATCTGCGGATCGTCGATGCGACCTACGCCGAAGGGCGGGATGCGGCGGCGGAGTATGAGGCGGCGCATATTCCCGGCGCGGTGTTCATGAACCTCGCCGAGTTGCGCGATACCGACAGCGACCTGCCCAACATGCTGCCGTCCGCGGAGAAGTTCGCGAGCCGGATGCAGACTCTGGGCCTCGGCGATGGCAGCCGGATCGTGCTGTACGATACCTCGCCCTGGCACACCGCGGCGCGGGCGTGGTGGATGCTGCGGCTGTTCGGCGCGCACAATGTCGCGATCCTGGATGGCGGGCTCGCCAAGTGGCAGGCCGAGGGACGCGAGATCGCGTCCGGCAAGGAGACGCTGCGGCATCGCCACTTCACTGCCTGGGCCGACTTGAGTGGCGTGCGCGATCTGGATCAGATGAAGGCGAACGTCGAGAGCGGCGCTGAGCAGATGCTGGACGCACGCTCGGCGGCGCGGTTCACTGGCGCGGAGGAGGACCCGCGGCCGGGCACCGGACCGGGGCATATTCCCGGCTCGAAGAACCTGCCGCAGGGCGCGGTGTTCAACGCGGACGGCACGTGGAAAACCGGCAATGCGCTGAAGGCCGAGTTTGACAAGGCCGGGGTCGATCTGTCGAAGCCCATCGTGATGACCTGCGGCTCGGGCATCACCGCGTCGGTGCTCGCGTTCGGCGCGCATCTGCTCGGTAACGATGCCGCGCTGTACGACGGCAGCTGGTCCGAATGGGGCGGCGATCCGTCCACACCGAAAGCGACGGGCGCGGCATGAGCGAGATCGACAAGCCGGTCGGCGATGCGACTAAAGTCGTCCTCGCAGGCCGTCGCAAGGAGTGGACTCAGGGTATCGTCAGCCCGCCGGTCTGGCGCGCATCGACGATCCTCTACGATTCGGTCGGACATCTCTGCCATAGCGCCACGCGCGATACGCATCACCGGCTATTCTATGGCCGCAAGGGCACGCCGACGCAGTGGAGCCTCGCCGACGCGCTGACCTCGCTGGAGCCCGGCGCGGAGGGGACGTTCCTGTATTGCTCGGGCGTCGCAGCGATCGCGGCGGCATTGTTGTCGGTGCTGTCCCCCGGCGACGAACTGTTGCTGGTCGACAGCGCCTACGACCCGACGCGCGGCATGGCGGGCGGGCTGCTCAAGCGGTTCGGGATCACCACGCGCTATTACGACCCGATGATCGGCGCGGGCATCGCCGACCTGATCGGCGAGAAGACACGGGCGATCTTCATGGAGAGCCCGGGCTCGCTCAGCTTCGAGGTGCAGGACGTCGCCGCGATCGTCGCCGCGGCGAAGGCTCGCGGCGTGACCACGCTGCTCGACAACACCTGGGCGACGCCGCTGTTCTTCCCGGCGATCGCGCGCGGCGTCGACCTGACGATCCTTGCCGGCACCAAGTACGTCGTCGGCCATTCGGACGTGATGCTAGGCTCCGTCACCGCAGGCCCCGGCCATTTCAAGGCACTGCGCGAGACGAGTTTCCAGCTCGGCCAGGTGGCCAGCCCCGACGACAGCTGGCTCGCCAGCCGCGGCCTGCGGACGATGGCGGTGCGGCTTGCCCAGCACCAGTCGAGTGCGCTCCAGATCGCGCACTGGCTCAAGTCCCGCCCCGAAGTCGCGCAGGTGCTGCACCCCGCGCTGCCCGATTGCCCCGGTCACGACGTCTTCGTCCGCGACTTCAAGGGCTCCAGCGGCCTGTTCTCGTTCGTGCTGAACGGCGGAGACGAGGCGTCCCGTGCAGCCCTGATCGATGCGCTCCAACTGTTCGGCATCGGCTATAGCTGGGGCGGCTTCGAAAGCCTGGCCATTCCCGCCGATCCGCACCGCCATCGCAGCGTCACGCGGCGCGAGGCGGCCGGGCCGATGGTCCGACTGCAGATCGGCCTCGAAGACCCGGCCGACCTGATTGCCGATCTCGAAGCGGGCCTTGCCGCCTTCACCGCCGCGAAGGGGTGAAGGCGGCGAGGGCTGGGCTTACTGCGATGGCGCGAGCCGGGTGTTCAGCACCCAGCCGACATTGTCGTTCTCGTCGGCGACCTCCCACCACAGCCCGCTCTGCGGTCCGGTGGGATAGACGATCGTGCCGGGCGGCAACGTGCGGACGACCTTGCCCGAGGCGGAAGCGGCGGCGCGCATCGCGACGGGGCCCTGCGCGGTGAAGGTCTTCTTGGGTGCGGCCTCGGCCGTGCCGACCGCGCCGGGCTGCACCAGCCCGAGTTCGATGACCATCTTGCTATAGGCCTGGATGAAGGCGAGCGTCACGATCCGGCCGATGTCGGTATTGTCGTAGCCGCCGCCGACCGCGCCTACCGCGCCGCCGCCGAAGAATCCGCCGCCGCCCGCCGCGAAGCTCAGGCTGTTCTTCGCCGCATAGCCATCGACCGTGGAGATCGTCTCGGTCGTGCGGACGTTGGTCAGCGACAGGACGGTGTTGGCCTCCATCTTCTTGCTGCCGATCCCGCCCAGCAGCCCGCCGACCGCACGCCCGCCGATCAGCCCGCCGAGGCCGCCGGCGATGCCGCTGCCGCCCGAATTGCGGTTCGATGCCTGGACTTCGGCGATGAGGACGTAATCGGCCGCCTTGATCTGCCCTTGCCCGACGTTCGAGCGGCGCTGCAGGCCGAGCTCGCCGCCGATGTCGCGCTCGCGCTGCGCCGCGCTCAGGCCAGAGCCGCGATCGACCAGGTTGAAGCACCCCGATCGCTGGACCAGCACCTTGATCAGCTTTTGCGGGCCGGAAAGCTGGAACTGCGTCCAGGCCGAGGGATCGTCGCCGTCCATCACCGACACCGTGCCGAGCTTGCGCGTGCAATGCGGCACGTCGTTCATCGTGGCGTCCTGCGTACGCTGCGTTCCCGATGGTTTTGCAAGTCTTTGCGCGGCGGCGGGCTGGATCATCGCAATGGTTGTCACGGCCAGCGTGACCAAGGTCTTTGCCTTCGATATCAACACGGTAAGCTCCCCCGGTTTACGACTATGCCCATTGCTTCGACCGCGCTTTCGCGCGGCGTCATGGACAGGGTTGGAGTTTAGAAGGACGGATGCGAGAAGTCATCCCCCGACTATGGACCGCGACGATCACTGTGTGTGCAGATCTACCGGTAGAACCATTATGGACTATTAGACGGTGTATTAGTTGGTCCGCGCTGATGTTTTAAGAAAGCTGTTCGAATATAAGGACTTGTCTGTACAAGCACTGCAGTCCTCAGGTCGTGTGCGAGTCGACCCAACGACGGCGTCGAAGGTATCGAACCCAACTGGGTGCCGTCCCGAGCAAGGGACTGTGGCGATTGCGCAACATACCAATCGCCAAAGCCCGATTGTACGCAAGATTCTCTTGTGCGCCGCACCCCGCACTGTCATCGCGGTGTCACCGTTGGAAAGACCGCACTGGGGTTCGCCCCGATAGATGCGGCGCCCCGCGGATGCAGGGCGGACATCGACTTCCGGTATCGAAAGGGAAACGATGCGCTTCACCACACTTCTTCTCGGCGGCATTGCACTTGCCGCCGCCACGCCAGCGTTCGCGCAGGACGCCGCTACCGCACCACCCAAGGAGGTCACCGTCTCGGGTTCGGTCGGGATCACCAGCGACTATCGCTTCCGCGGCGTCTCGCAGTCGGACGAAAACCTCGCCGTCCAGGGTGGCATCACCATCGCGCACAAGAGCGGCCTGTATATCGGCACCTGGGGTTCGAACCTCGCGGGCTGGGGCACGTTCGGCGGCGCCAACATGGAGCTCGATCTGATCGCAGGCTTCAAGGTGCCGGTCGGCGGCGGCGCGCTCGACATCGGTGCGACCTGGTACATGTACCCGAGCGGCTTCGACAACACCGACTTCATCGAGCCCTATGCCAAGCTGTCGGGCACTGCCGGCCCGGTCGCCTTGCTCGCCGGCGTCGCCTATGCGCCCAAGCAGCAGGCGCTCGGGCCCTGGTACACCAGCGGCGCCTCGGTGGCGGTCGGCTATGACCGGGTCAACGCCAAGGACGACAACCTCTATATCTGGGGCGACATCAGCAGCGGCATCCCGAACACCGGGCTGACCGTGAAGGGCCATGTCGGCTATTCCAACGGCAACAAGGGCCTTGGGCCGTTCGCCACCAGCGTGTCGCCGACGGGTGAGTATTTCGACTGGCTGTTCGGCGCCGACTACGTGATCCCGACGACTCCGCTTACGCTGGGCATCGCCTATGTCGATACCGACATCGGCAAGAACGAGTCGGCCTATCTGCAGCCGAGCTTCAGCCGTGGCCAGGACGGCACCGGCTCGATCGCCGGCGGCCGAGTCGTCGCCACGCTTACCGCGGCGTTCTGAACTGGGGGGCGGGACGGTTCGGACGGGCGTCCGGACCGTCTCGTTCCACCTTACGCTGAACGCTTGTTTCCCCGTGAAGGCGAAGACCCAGGCAGGGCTCCCGCCTGCGCGGGAGAACGCGGGGTGCGGGGGTGCGTCTATTGCGCGCTACGGCCGGTTTATACACGCGTGCACTTGCACCGCGCCGCACCGCGCCACGCCGTACCGCACCGCGCACCGCGCACCGCGCACCGCGCACCGCGCACGGCGCCGCGCCGCACCGCAAGCGTACTCGGACGCACAGGCACTGCCGCCCGCCTAGCACACGCACACGCGCCTCGCTCTCACACCATCCTCAACCCCAATCCGTCACCCCAGCGGAAGCTGGGGTATTCCGCGGGGCGGGTGACGCTTGCCTAACGATGAGATCCCAGCTTCCGCTGGGATGACGGGCGGGGCGGGCCGGTGCAGGCGGGCCGGATCAGGTAGGTCGGGGCAGGCGGGGTCGGGGCAGGCGGGCCGGATCAGGCGCGTCCGGGCTCCTGCTTACGCGGGCACGAAGCTGCAGATACGAAGAGGGCGGCTCCCTACTGGGGGCCGCCCTCTTCGTGGGTATGGAAGAACCAATCGGTCCGCACCGCTCGGTCCGCACCGCTCGGTCCGCACCGCTCGGTCCGCACCGCTCGGCCCGCCCCGCCCGTCATCCCAGCGGAAGCTGGGATCTCATCGTTAGGCA
>JAYVRZ010000041.1:0-10297 GCA_043775965.1 Sphingomonas sp. | reverse complement strand
GGTGGCTGGCGCTTGCCAGACGGAGGGGGAGGCACGCGCCAACCTCTGCTTCGTGTCCTCCCCCTCCGTCACCTTCGGCGTCACCTCCCCCTGGCGGGGGAGGATCGACGTTCACCGCGCCTCTGGTTGCGGCGGCCCCAGACCACACCGTCATGCCGTGCTTGTTCCGGCATCCACAATTCCGCAGATTCCAGAGCAAGGAGAATGCGGAACAGTGGACTCTTGATTGAGCTCGGGGTGACCGAACAAGCAGGGGTGCCGCCCCACATCCCGTTCGCCTTGAGCGCAGTCGAAGGGCATGCCCCACGCACAGGTGCTTCGACTTCGCTCGGCACGAACGGGGGAGGGGGCGCGGCGTCATGTGCAAGATCTGGTCCCCACCACTCGACGCTTCGTCGCAACGAGCGGTATGGGGAGGCGGAAATCTGTGAAAGCCCGACCGATGTTCGACCTCGACGCCTACCTCCACCGCATCGCCATGCCCGCGCGGCCGACGCTCGACTCGATCGGCCTCGGCCGCCTCCAGCACGCGCACCGTCTCGCGATCCCGTTCGAGGATCTCGACGTCGTCCTCGGTCGCGGCATCGCTATCGACAGCGCGTCGGTCTTCGCGAAACTCGTGACCGCGCGCCGCGGCGGCTATTGCTTCGAGCATAACCGGCTGTTCCTCGACGCGCTGGCGGCGCTCGGTTTCACCGCCCGTCCTTTGCTCGCGCGTGTCTGGTACGCGGCGACCGACCTGCCGCCACCGCAGACGCATACCTTCGCGCTGGTGACGATCGACGGGCAGGACTGGATCGCCGACCCCGGCTTCGGCGGCAGCTACACGCCGGTCGTCCCGCTCGCCGACGGCGACGAGGCAACTGCCCCCGACGGCGCCCGCTTCCGCCTCGAAGCAACCGAACAAGGCTGGATGCTGCTCCGCGATGGCGATCCGATGACCACCGACGGCCGCGGGATCGGCGATGGATTCCAGCCGCAATACAGCTTCACGCTCGCGCAGGTGTTCGACGCGGACCTGGCGATGTCCAACCACTGGACCTCGACCGCGCCGTCCAGCCGCTTCACCCACATTCCGATCGCCAGCATCGTCCTGCCGAACGGCTTCGCGTCGCTGATCGGGCGCAACTACCGCCGTCGCTCGGGCACCGATACGACCGTCGGCGAAGTCACCGACTCGCGCGTCTACCGCATCCGCATGAGCCTGTTGTTCGGGATCGACCTGAGCGTCGAGGATGTCGCCGCACTAGGATTGTTCTGAAGCGCGGGCCCGGGCTCGGAGTATCGCCCCGCACCCCCTAACCGTTCGTGCTGAGTAGCGACCGAGTAGCTCCGTCAGGAGCGTATCGAGGGTGCGTATCGAAGCACAGGCTCCGCGCGCAAACCTGTCCTTCGATACGTCCTCTCGATACGCGGCTTCGCCACTACTCGATGACTACTCAGGACGAACGGGGGAGGAGGAGCACGAACGAGAGAGGGTGAGGACAAACGCAAGGGGCAGAGGAGGCGAAGGAAATTGCTCGCAGCGGCTCACGCCCGCTCACGCTCCAGCAAATCATGCGCATCGAGTCCCAATAGATCGATATGCCCCAGAATCCGCGGCCACTGCGTCGTCACGAAATTCTCGCGCTCGGCCACCCGCAACGCTTCGGCAGCGCCCGGCATCACGAACATCCCGACGCCGCGGCGCACCTCGACATAGCCGTCGTCCTGAAAGCTCTGATACGCCTTGGCCACCGTCAGCGGGTTCGCGCCCTGCTCCGCGGCGAATGCGCGGACCGAGGGGAGCTGGTCGCCCGCCCGGTAATCGCCGCGCAATATACCCGCGGCGATGGTGCCGCGAAGGCGGATATAGACGGGGCTGTCGTCGCTACTAAGAGCTGTCATGCTGTTCTAATACAGCAATCTGGCAGAAAGTCGAGTGGTCACGATCCCCAATGAGTCACCAGCCGAGCCATGTCGGGACGCGGCCGTTCGTCGAGCGCGCGCGACGGCGTGCCGATGAACATGAAGCCGGCGATCCGCTCCGCGGGCGACCCGAACGCGTCGCGCACCGCGTCCGAATAGGCCGGCCAGCCGGTCAGCCAGCCGCCCGCAAATCCTTCCGCATGCACCGCGTGAAGTAGGTTCATGCACGCCGCGCCCGTCGACAATTCCTGTTCCCACACCGGGATCTTGCTCTCTTTCGGCGATGACAGCACGACCACCAGGGTCGGCGCCTGGTGCGCGAACTGGTCGAGCGACTCGATCTCGAGCCGCGACGCCTCGGGCCGTTCGGCGCGATAGGCCTCGGTGATCAGCGTCGACAGCGTCGCGCGGTGCTCGTCGCCGACCACCACGAACCGCCACGGCGCCAGCTTGCCATGATCGGGCGTGCGCGCCGCGATCTCCAGGATCGTCGCGAGCTGGTAGGAGTCGGGGCCGGGCGCGACCAGGTCGCGCGGCTTGCCCGAGCGGCGGGTGGCGAGCAGCGATAGCGGCGTGGAGCGGTCGTTGAGCATGACCCGGCAGATAGGCCCTGATGCCCGACATTTACAGGCCGGCGATATTTACAGTCCGGGCTTTGTCGCTAGGTTGCGCGGCTTCGAGCGCCAGACAGCGGCACACACACGGAGCATCACCACCCCATGGCCAGCGCTATCGGCAAAGCGAGTACAAGCAGCGGCGTTCCTGCCGATGCCAAGACGTTTTTCGGGCACCCGCGCGGGCTGTTCATGCTGTTCTTCGTCGAGATGTGGGAGCGGTTTTCGTTCTACGGCATGCGCGCGATCCTGGTGTTGTACCTCACCAAGCATTTCCTGTTCGCCGATGAGCCGTCCTACGCCATCTACGGCGCGTATACCGCGATGGTCTACATCACGCCGATCATCGGCGGCTATCTGTCCGACCGCTTCCTGGGGCCGCGGAAAGCGGTGCTCGCGGGCGGCATCTTCATCACGCTCGGCCATCTGCTGCTGGCGATCGTCGAAGCGCCCAAGGGCGTGCAGGGCGCCGCGCTCAACGGCTTCTATCTCGGCCTGGCGTTCATTATCGTCGGCACCGGCTTCCTGAAGGCGAACATCTCGGTGCTCGTCGGCAAGCTCTACGCGCGCGAGGACATGCGGCGCGATGGTGCGTTCTCGATCTTCTACATGGGGATCAACACCGGCGCGTTCGTCGGCCCGATCGCGGTCGGTATCCTCGGCGAGACGGTCGGCTGGTCGTATGGTTTCGGCGCAGCGGGCATCGGCATGGCGCTCGGGCTGGTCGTGTTCATCCTGTTCCAGCGCGAGTTGCACGGCGTCGGCGAATCCCCCGCCCCCGCCGTGCTCGCCTCGAAGCCGGTTGCCGGGCTGTCGATCGAGTGGCTGATCTATCTCGGCGGTATCCTCGGCGTCGCGGTGTGCTGGTGGCTGGTGCGAAGCCAGGGCGTCGTCGGCACCGCATTGATCATCGCGTCGCTCGTCACGGTCGGCTACATCCTGTGGACCGCGGTCGCAAAACTGCCACGCGTCGACCGCGACCGGATCTTCGCGGCGCTGTTCCTGATCGCGCTCGCACCTTTGTTCTGGGCGCTGTTCGAGCAGACCGGGTCGTCGCTCAACGTCTACACCGACCAGTCGGTCGACCGCGTCGTGTTCGGGTGGAGCATCCCGGCGTCGGTGTTCCAGTCGGTCAATCCGTTCTTCATCATTACGCTGGCGCCGGTGTTCGCGGCGATCTGGACCAGGCTCGGCAAGGCGGGACTCGAGCCGAGCGCGCCGTTCAAGTTCGGCATCGGCCTGATCCTGGTCGGCGCAGGCTTCTTCGCGCTGACGCTCGGCGCGCCCGCGCAGGGGCTGACCCCGGCGATCTTCGTCGTGCTGCTCTACATGCTGCATTCGATGGCCGAGCTCTGCTTCTCGCCGATCGGCCTGTCGTCGATGACGCGGCTGTCGGTGCCGAGCATGACCGGGCTCATGATGGGCACCTGGTTCCTCGCGACCGCCGGCGGCAATTTCCTGGCGGGCCTGATCGCGCAGGCGACCGGCGGCGAGGGCGCCGGCGTCGGCCTGGTGCTCGAAGTGTACGGCCGGATCGGCTGGTTCGCGATCGGGGTAGGCGTGGTCGTGCTGATCCTCGCCCCGTTCGTGACGAAGCTGATGCATCTCGACCAGCTGGGCGCGGTGGATCACGCAATGGCCGGCCAGAACACGCTCGGCGAGCCCGATGCGGCCGGGCTGGACACTCGCGGAGAACAGGTGCCTCGGCGCTGACGCAAAATTCCCCTCCCGCTCGCGGGAGGGGTTAGGGGAGGGCGCAACGTACGTACTGGCGTCCGGTCTACTTAGGCGCACCCCTCTCGCAGGCGGGAGGGGAGCAAAAGTCAGATCCGCGTCATCGACAAGGCCTTCTCGCCGTAGCGCGGCCCAGCCGTCCCACCCCGCGGCGCCGCCCCATCGAGCTTCGCCAGATCGTCCGCCGACAACGCAACGTCCGCCGCCTTCATGCTGTCCTCCAGCGTAACCCGGCGCTTCGACCCCGGGATCGGCACGATGTCGTCGCCCTGCGCCAGCAACCATGCGAGCGCCACCTGTGCCGGCGAAGCGCCATGCGTGTCGGCGATCGACTTCACCACCGCGACCATCTCCATGTTCTTGGCGAAATTCTCTTCCGAATAGCGCGGGTCATTCCGCCGGTAATCGCCCTCGGGCAGATCCGACCGCGCGGTAATCTGCCCCGTCAGGAAGCCCCGCCCCAGCGGCGAATACGGCACGAATCCGATCCCCAGTTCGCGACACAGCGGCAGGATCTCGTCCTCAACGTCGCGCTCCCAAAGCGAATATTCGCTCTGCAACGCCGCGATCGGATGCGTCGCCGCCGCGCGACGAATGGTATCGAGCCCCGCCTCCGACAGCCCGAGATGCCGCACCTTGCCCTCGCGCACGAGGTCCGCCATCGCACCGACCGTATCCTCGATCGGCACGCCCGGATCGACGCGGTGCTGGTAGAGCAGGTCGATCGTCTCGACCCCCAGCCGCTTCAGCGATCCCTCGCACGCGCGCCGCACGTTGGCCGGCGTAGAGTCCACCCCGGTCATCCCGTTCTCGTCGTAGCGAAAACCGAACTTGGTCGCGATCACGACGCCGTCGCGCTTGCCCCGGATCGCCTTGCCGATCAGCTCCTCGTTGATCAGCGGGCCATAGATTTCGGCGGTGTCGAACAGCGTCACGCCCAGCTCGATCGCGCGGTGGATCGTGGCGATGCTCTCGTCGGCGTTGGCCTCGCCGTACATGCCCTTGCCGATACCGGCCATCGGCATGCAGCCGAGGCCCAGTGCGGAAACTTCGAAATCAGGGCCGAGCGTGCGATATTTCATGGGGAATCTCCTGCGAACCACTTCTGGCTGACACGGAGATGGTGACGGCGGTATCCATAGTCACGTTGCCGACGGTCCGAAACAGGTCGGGTATGGTCTCGACCGCGATGAGCAGACCCAGCACCTCGAGTGGGATGCCCATCGCCAGCGCGACCGGCGCGACCGAAGCGACGAAGCTGATCGTGCCGGGCAGCGAGATCGACCCCATCGTGGTGATCGCCGCGGTCGCCACGCCCGCCGCCATCTGTCCCGGTCCGATCGGCAGCCCCAGCCAGTGCGCGACGTAGAGTGCGACCGCGAGGTTCATCGCCGGGCTGGTCGCGCGGAACACCGCGACCGACAGCGGCAGGACGATCCCGGCGGTGGCGGCCGACGCGCCGAGATCGGTCGACGCCTTCAACATCGCCGGCAGCGAGGCGAGCGACGATTGCGTACTGATCGCCACCGCCTGCGCCGGTGCGACGGCGCGCGCAAAACGCCCGAAGCTCACCCGGCCGCCGATCATCCCGATCGGATAGGCGGACATCAGCACGATGAAGCCGATCGCCGATACGCAGACGATATAGTGCAGAAGCGCGCCGAACGCCGCCGTACCGGTGCGCGCACCGACCCCGTAAGCGAGCGCGAAGATACCGATCGGCGCCAGCTTCAGCACCCATTGGATGATGATCAGCAACGCGTCGACCACCGCCTGGAAGAAGCCGGTCAGTATGCGGCGACGATCGTCGGGCAGCTTCGTCACGGCAAACGCGAAGGTCAGCGCGAAAACGGTGAGCGGCAGGAACGAATCGCTCGACGCGGCCGCGACGATGTTGGTCGGCACGATCGTATCGAAGAACGCGCCGATCCCCGGCACCGGTCCGACCGGCGCAGCCCCCGTCAATGCGGCGCGCAGCGCGGAGCCGAGCCCGCTCGGCAGCGGGAAGGCATCCAGGATCAACGGCATGACCAGCGCGGACATGATCGTCGTGCTCCACAGGATGGCGACGATCATCACCATCGCCCGCACGGTGACCCGCCCCGCGCGCGCCGCCTCGGTGGTCGCGCCGATCCCGGTCACGAGCAGCCCGACGACGAGCGGCACGATCACCATCTGCAATCCGTGCAGCCATGCCGAGCCGATCGGCTGGGTCACTGCCGTCGCCGCGATCGCGTTCGCCGGCGACCAGGCGGCCGCGGCGATGCCGATCGCGATGCCGCCGATCAGGGCTGCAAGAATCCGTGTAGTCTGCGACATGCTCGCCCTTCGTGGTCTACCGCGCTATCAACGGCGTTCGACACCGATACCGGACGGAAAGCGTAGCGAATGGCAAGGAAATATTTCGGCACCGATGGCATTCGTGGCGCCACCAACGTCTCGCCGATGACTGCAGCGATGGCGATGAAGGTCGGCATGGCCGCGGGCGCATACTTCCAGCGCGGCGATCACCGTCACCGCGTCGTGATCGGCAAGGACACGCGGCTGTCGGGCTACATGCTCGAATCGGCGCTGGTCGCGGGCTTCACCAGCGTCGGCATGGACGTCGTCATGGTCGGGCCGATGCCGACGCCCGCGGTCGCGATGCTGACGCAGTCGATGCGTGCCGACATCGGCGTGATGATCTCCGCCAGCCACAATCCCTACGCGGACAATGGCATCAAGCTGTTCGGCCCCGATGGCTACAAGCTGTCCGACGAGGCGGAGGCGGCGATCGAGGCACTGATCGACGGCGACATTCCGCTCGTGCCCTCGGACCACATCGGCCGCGCGCGAAGGATCGACGACGCGCAGGGCCGCTACATCCACTTCGCCAAGTCGACCTTCCCCGAGAATCTCCGCCTCGACGGCATGCGCGTGGTGCTCGATTGCGCGAACGGCGCCGCCTACAAGGTCGCGCCGTCTGCTCTGTGGGAACTCGGCGCGGATGTCGTCGCGATCGGCGTCACCCCCAACGGCACCAACATCAACGACGGCGTCGGCTCGACCGCCCCGCAGGCACTCGCCGAGACGGTGGTCGCCAGCGGCGCCGACATCGGCATCGCGCTCGACGGCGACGCGGACCGGCTGATCGTCGTCGACGAAACCGGCACGATCGTCGATGGCGACCAGCTGATGGCGACGATCGCCGCCAGCTGGGCGCGGCAGGGGCGGCTCGCGGGCGGCGGCTTGGTCGCAACCGTGATGTCGAACCTCGGCCTCGAACGCCACCTCGCGGCACAGGGCCTGGGCCTCGTCCGCACCGCGGTCGGCGATCGCCATGTGCTCGAGAAGATGCGCTCCAGCGGGTATAATGTCGGCGGCGAACAGTCCGGCCACATCATCCTCAGCGACTATGCGACGACGGGCGACGGCCTCGTCGCGGCGCTCCAGATCCTCGCCGAGGTGAAACGCTCGGGCGCCCCGGCAAGCGAAGTGCTTCACCGCTTCGAGCCGTTGCCGCAATTGCTCAAGAACGTCCGGTTCGCCGGAGGCAAGCCGCTCGACCACGACGCGGTCAAGGCGGTGATCGCCGAGGCCGAGGCCGAACTCGCCGGCAAGGGACGTCTCGTCATCCGCCCATCGGGCACCGAACCCGTGATCCGCGTGATGGCCGAGGGCGACGACCCCGCGCAGGTCGAACAGGTCGTCGACCGGATCTGCGACGCGGTGCGGAAGGCCGCCGCCTGATGCTCGAAATGCGCCCCACCTGCGAACGCTGCACCGCCGACCTCCCCGCCGACGCCCCCGGCGCGTTCATCTGCTCGTTCGAATGCACCTTCTGCGCGGAATGTGCGGACGCGCTCGATGAACGCTGCCCGAACTGCGGCGGCGAATTGCTCGACCGCCCGACGCGGCTAGGCAAAGCCCCACCGCAAAAACCCGCGGATGGTCGGCGCCACTAGGCGTTACCTTCTCCGTCTTATCCATCCCAATAACCACCTCCACCCCGGCGAAGGCCGGGGCCCAATAGGGGAGCGGTCGCAATTGGGGGCAGCGCTCCGTTACTTTGGCCTTCCCAATTGGGCCCCGGCCTTCGCCGGGGTGGGGCTCGGAGCGGATGATCTCCCCTGTCCTACACGCCGGCGATCATGGCATACCGCAAACCATGACCCCCACCGTCGCCACACCCCAGATCCAACCGAAGTGCACGATCGCCACCGACCCGCGCGAGCGTCTATACTTTCTATACTTCACTCCGACCCACACCCCAAAATGACCGCCAGAATCCTCATCATTGCAGGCTCCGATTCCGGCGGCGGCGCTGGAATCCAGGCGGATATCAAGACCGTCACGATCCTCGGCGGCCACGCGATGACCGCCGTGACGGCGATCACCGCGCAGAACACGCTAGGGGTACAGGCCGTGCACCAAGTCCCGACCGATCTGGTCCTCGCGCAGATCGACTCCGTGATTGGTGACATCGGCGTAGACGCGATAAAGATCGGCATGATCGGCTCGGCCGAGACCGCCAATGCGGTCGCCGATCTTCTCACTAGCTTGTTCTCCCGCGAAGGCGGGAGCGCAGTCTGGGCTCCCGCCTTCGCGGGAGAACAAGGAAGCGCAGGTCAACATCACCCGGAACGCATCCCCATCATCTTCGACCCCGTGATGATGGCAACCTCCGGCGCCACACTCGCCGACCCCGCCACGATCGAAGCCTTCACCCGCCTCATGCGGATCGCGACCCTCGTCACCCCCAACCTCCCGGAACTGGTCGCCCTCGGCGGCGAGGCTGCAATCCGCGACTTCGGCCCCGCACTCCTCATCAAGGGCGGTCATGGCGAAGGCGACCACGTCACCGACCGCCTCGTCACCGACGACGGCGAAACCCGCTGGATCAATCCCCGCATAGAAACCCGCCACAACCACGGCACCGGCTGCACGTTAGCCAGCGGTATCGCCACCGGACTAGGCCAGGGCCTGACCCTCGAAACCGCGATCCAGCGCGCCATCGCGTTCGTCCGCGCCGCGCTTGCACACGCCCCCGGGCTCGGCGCAGGACACGGCCCGATGGGGCATGCGCTCGGCACCGCCCCGTTCGACGATCTGAAAGACCGCTAATGCCCGGCATGAAACACGAAAAGCTCTGCCTCGGCCCGGTCGCAGGTGTCGACGAAGCCGGCCGCGGTCCGCTCGCCGGCCCGGTCGTCGCCGCCGCCGTGATCCTGCCCGCCAAGGGCGTCCCCCGCGGCATCGACGACTCCAAGAAGCTCTCCGCCTCGGAACGCGAACGGCTCTGCGCCCGCCTCAAGGGCTGCGCGATCGTCGGCATCGGCATCGTCGAGCCCGAGGAGATCGACACGCTCAACATCTATTGGGCGACGATGAAGGCGATGACGCTGGCCGTCGACGCGCTGGCGCTCGAACTCGGCAGCGCACCCGGCCACGTCCTCGTCGATGGCAACCGCCTGCCGCGCTGGACCTACCCCGCCACGCCGCTCGTCGGCGGCGACGCGAAGTCGCTGTCGATCGCCGCCGCCTCGATCGTCGCCAAGCACACCCGCGACCTCATCATGATCGCCGCCGCCGACGTCCACCCCGAATATAACTGGCATTCGAACAAGGGTTACGGATGCGCGCACCACATGCGGGCCTTGCGCGAGCACGGCCCCACGCCGATTCACCGCCGCAGTTTCGCCCCCGTCGCCGCCGCCTATCTGGTCCGCGAGGATCTATTCGCAAAGGAAACGACCAGCTGAGTCTTTCGCGTCACACCCCAAGGGCTTGAGCCGCGAGTCTCCCACGACTCAACATCTGGGCGAAAGCGACTCGCTTGGTCGCTCAGGCGATTCCGCACCGAAACGCCGTTAACGATTGTTTGCTTGACGGAGTCGGACAATTCCGCAGCTATAGACGCCGACAAGGGGCGGGAAACATGGGTTTGATCGAGACGATCGCACGGCCGCGGGCCGTCAAGAAGGTTGCGGAGCCGGCTGCTCCGGCCGTCCTGCCGCTCGATCAAATTCTAAGGGGCGACTGCATCGAAGCGATGAAGGCGC
>JAYVRZ010000040.1:0-9743 GCA_043775965.1 Sphingomonas sp. | reverse complement strand
GCCGCCGGTCGAGAGGAAGCGCGCCGCCACGCGGTCGACGAGTGCTGCGGGCGGCTCGTCCGCGACCAGGCGCTGACAGAGCTGTAAGGCGATGTGGCGCGCGGTGGCCGGTTGGCGCGCGAGCATCGAGATGGCGCGCTCGCCCTCCTCTTGGATCACCCTCCCACGCGGCTGCGCCACGCGGGCCCCTCCCTCTCCCCTAAGGGGAGAGGGGCTTGGCAGTGAGGGCATCACTGCATCACCTTCGGGGCGGCGCCGATGAGTTCGCGGCCGATCAGCATCCGGCGAATTTCATTCGTGCCCGCGCCGATGTCGAGCAGTTTCGCGTCGCGCATGAAGCGTTCGACCGGCCAGTCCTTGGTATACCCTGCCCCGCCCAGCGCCTGGATCGATTCGAGCGACACCTTCACCGCACTCTCGCTCGCCAGCAGGATCGCGCCTGCGGCGTCGAAGCGCGTGGTCTTGCCCGCGTCGCACGACTTGGCGACCGCATAGACGTATGCGCGGGCCGAGCTGAGCGCGACGTACATGTCGGCGACCTTGGCCTGGATCAGCTGGAACTGGCCGATCGGCGTGCCGAACTGCTTCCGCTCGCGCACGTACGGGATCACCACGTCGAGGCACGCCTGCATGATGCCGAGCTGGATGCCGGCGAGCACCGCGCGTTCGTAGTCGAGGCCCGACATCAGCACGCCGACGCCGCCATTCTCCGGACCCATGATCTGGTCGGCGGACACTTCGCAATCGGTGAAGACGAGTTCGGCGGTGGGGGAACCGCGCATACCCATCTTGTCGATCTTCTGGCCGATCGCGAAACCCGGCATGTCCTTCTCGATCAGGAATGCGGTGATGCCGCGCGAGCCTTCGCCGGTCTTGGCGTAGACGACCAGCGTGTCGGCATAGGCGGCGTTGGTGATCCAGAACTTGGTGCCGTTGAGGACATAGCCGGTGTCGGTCTTCGTCGCCTTCAGCTTCATCGAGACGACGTCGGAGCCGGCGCCCGCTTCGGACATGGCGAGGCTGCCGATGTGTTCGCCGGAGATCAGCTTGGGGAGGTATTTCGCCTTCTGCTCCGGACTCGCCCAGCGGCGGATCTGGTTGACGCACAGGTTCGAATGCGCGCCGTAGCTGAGGCCGATCGAAGCGGATGCGCGGGAGACTTCCTCGACCGCGACGACGTGCTCCAGATAGCCGAGGCCCAGGCCGCCATATTCCTCCTCGACGGTGATGCCGTGCAGGCCGAGTTCGCCCATTGCCGGCCACAGCTCGCGCGGGAACCAGTCGTCGGCGTCGATCCTGGCCGCGAGGGGGGCGATCTTGTCGGTGGCGAAGCGGCGCGTGCTCTCGCGGATCATGTCGGCGGATTCGCCCAGCGCGAAATCGAAATCAGGGGACATACGGGCCTCTCCGGTTTGTCGTTGTCGTTGCAATACCACGACGCGCGCGCGCTGAAAAATTGAACCGGACGCATCGACACTATAGATCGGGTCTATGATCGACCGCTATCTGCTGCGCTATTTCCTGGCGGTGATGGACCAGGGCAATTTCTCGCGTGCGGCGCTGCATTGCCGGGTGTCCCAGCCGACGCTGTCGGTGGGCGTTGCCAAGCTTGAGGCGGCGGTCGGCCATGCGCTGTTCGTGCGGACCAACCGGCGAGTCGAGCTGACGCCCGCGGGGACCCGGTTCGCGGTGCATGCGCGGCGGATCGAGGCGGAATTCGCGCAGGCCGAGCGGATACTGCTCGACGATGCGCCGCGCACGCCGATCCGGCTGGGGGTGATCTCCAGCCTGCCCTCGACATTGATCGGATCGGCGATCGAGGCGGCGCGTGCGGCGGGGACGGACGAGCGGATCGAACTGGTCGAGGGCCGCGCGCGGGACCTGGCGCCGCTGCTCGATCGCGGGCGGCTGGACGCGGTGCTGGGGCTGGTGAGCGAGGACGGGCGCGGTTGCGAGCGCGGGCGCGTGCTGTTCCGCGAGGGGTACGCGATGGCGATGGCGACCGGGCACCCGCTTGCGCACCGCAGCAGCGTGAGTGCGGAGGACCTGGCGGGAGAGACGATGATCGTGCGGCGGCACTGCGAGGCGCTGCCCGATATAAGCCGGTTCTTCACCAGCCGCGGGGTGCGCCCGTTCATGGCCGCGCGGACGACCAACGACGACCGTGCGCTGGCCTATGTGCGGGCCGGGCTGGGCATCACCGTCATGCCGCGGTGCTTTGCGACGGAAGGCGTCGCGATGCTGGACCTTGCCGGGTTTTCGGCGACGCGGGCGATCGGTTTCCGGTTTCGGGGGGAGACCGCCGCGCGGTTCGACGACAGCGCTATCCTATCGTGTATCGCCGAGGCGCTGGCGGCGGCGACCGTCTCCTAGAGGCCGAGTTCGGCGAGCGTGACGACGCGGTGTTCGCTGGCGCTGATCTCGGCGGCGGTGCCGATCGCAACGGCGCGCAGGCCGTCCTCCGCGGTGACCTGGACCGCGCCTTCGCCGCGGACCGCGGCGGCGAACGCGGCGTGCTGGTAATAGGTGGCGCCTTCATGCGAGCCGGCTGCCTTTGCGGCGGGATCGACCGCGACGTGGCTGCGCTCGACGGCCTTGGGATTAAGGAAGCCGACGCGGGGGGAATAGACGATTTCGCCGGCGGGGATCAGCACGTCGAGGCGCGCGGCGTCGCCGGTGGCGGACATCTCCTCCTGGTTTTCCGCGCCGTCGGCAAACATGCTGAGGTCCAGCATCGCGCGCACCCCGTTGGCGAAGTCGACGGTCGTGAAGCTGTTGTCGATGATATCGGGACGCCGGCCGTCATAGCGTTCGTCGAGATGGTTCACGTCCATCGCGCCCGAGCAGTGGACGCGGACCGCTTCCGAGCCGACGATCAGCCGCATCAGATCGAAGAAATGGCAGCATTTCTCAACCATCGTGCCGCCGGTGTTGGCGGAGAAGCGGTTCCAGTCGCCGACCTTGGGGAGGAACGGGAAGCGGTGTTCGCGGATCGACAGCATCTGCAACCGGCCGACGCGCCCGCTTTTCACCTGGTCGATGAAGGCGGCGGCGGGGGGCATGAAACGGTATTCCATGCCGGTCCAGAACGGTTTCGCGTGGACAGCGGCGCGCTCGACGATCCAGCGCGCGTCGTCGATCGTCGTCGCCAGCGGTTTTTCGCAGAGGATCGCGGCGTCCATGTTGAACAGCTTGTCGAGCACGTCGCGGTGCGTGTTGTTGGGCGAGGCGATGACGATCGCGTCGACCTCTGCGCCTTTCGTGAACGCCTCCACACTATCGAACCGCGAGACATTGGCGGCGCGCTCGGCCAGCGCTTGCGTCGCCCAGTCGATCGAAGTCGCGACCGGATCGGCGATCGCGACGATCTCCGCACCCGGCAGGATCGCCAGGTTGCGGATGTGTTCGACGCCCATCATGCCCGTTCCGACGACGCCGTATCTGATCGTGGCTACCAAGCTGCCTATCCCTATGCCATGGCCGCCTGCATGACGACGATCCGCCTTTCCAACGACCTCCGCCCGCTCGGCAAGAGCGAAATCCTTGTTTCGCCGATAGCCTGGGGCATGTGGCGGCTGGCCGGAGAGACGGCGCCGGTCCGCGCGATGATCGACGCGGCGCTGGCAGCCGGAATCAATTTCTTCGACACCGCCGACATTTACGGCTGTGACGTGCCCGCCGGGTTCGGCTCGGCGGAGGCGCTGTTCGGGCGCGCGCTCGCCGAGGACCGGACCCTACGCGCAAAGATGGTGATCGCGACGAAGGCGGGGATCCGCCCCGGCATCCCGTATAATTCGAGCACCGAGTATCTGGCCGACGCGCTGGAGGCGTCGCTGATCCGGATGGGGATCGAGCAGGTCGACCTGTACCAGATCCACCGCCGCGATTTCCTGACGCATCCGCACGAGGTGGCCGAGGCGCTGACCCGGATGGTCGAGGCCGGCAAGGTGCGCAGCATCGGCGTGTCGAATTACGCCATCCACGAATTCGACGCGTTGCAGGCGTTCCTCGGCCAGCCGATCGTCAGCACGCAGCCGGAATTTTCCCCGTTGCGGACCGCGCCGCTGTTCGACGGGACGCTCGACCAGGCGATGGCACGCGACGTCGCCGTGATGGCGTGGTCGCCGCTTGGTGGTGGCCGTCTGGCGCAGGGCGATCATCCGGCGGCGACGTTGCTCGCCGAGCACGGCGCGCGCTACGGGGTCGATGCGGCGACCGCGACGCTGGCGTGGATCATGGCGCACCCCGCGCGGATCATCCCGATCGTCGGCTCGCAGACGCCTGCACGGATTGCGGCTTCGGCGGATGCGTACAAGGTCGAGTGGACGCGCAGCGAATGGTACGGCGTGCTGCAGGCGGGCATGGGCGAGAATCTGCCATGACCGACGCGGTGGCCGGCCTGCCGCCGTGCGAGATCAGCTGGTTCTCGGCGCTGTGTGACGACGATTACGAGTTTCTCGGCGTGCCCGACGCGGCGCTCAAATCGAGCTGGGAGCATTGTCGCGACATCGTGATGCAGGCGGAGACCGCGGGCTACGACAATATCCTGCTGCCGTCGGGCTATGCGCTGGGTATCGACACGACCGCGTTCGCCGCGGGGATCGCACCGATGCTCAGGCGGCTGCGGCTGCTGATGGCAGTGCGGATCGGCGAGAGCTGGCCGCCGCAACTCGCGCGCCAGATCGCGACGATCGACCGGATGCTCGGCGGTCGGTTGGCGATCAACATCATCTCCAGCGACCTGCCGGGCGAGAAACTGGAGAGTGCGCCGCGCTATGCCCGGACGGTCGAGGCGATGCACATCCTGCGCACATTGCTCGACGGCAAGCCGCTCGATCATGACGGCGACTTCTGGAAGCTGAAGGTCGATCCGCCGCGGGTGACGACGGTGTCGGGGCGCTGCCCGGCATTGTACTTCGGCGGGCTGTCGGACGCGGCGCGCGATGCGGCGGCGACCAATGCCGACGTGTACCTGATGTGGCCGGACACGATGGACGCGGTACGCGCGATCATCGCCGACCTGCGCGCGCGGGCAGCGAAGCATGGCCGGACGCTGAAGTTCGGCTACCGGGTACATGTCGTGGTGCGCGACACCGAGGCGGAAGCCCGGGCGGCTGCCGATCGCCTCCTCTCGAAGCTCGACGACGCCGAAGGCCGGGCGATCCGCGAACGCTCGCTCGATTCACAGTCGGCGGGCGTGCGGCGGCAGGCTGAGTTGCGCGAGGGCTCGGACGATGGCTATGCCGAGGCGAACTTGTGGACCGGCATCGGCCGCGCACGGTCGGGATGTGGCGCCGCGATCGTCGGCGATCCGGACCAGGTACTGGCGAAACTGAACGCGTATCGTGCCGAGGGAATCGATGCGTTCATCCTCTCGGGGTATCCGCATGCGGCCGAAGCTGATTTGTTTGCGCGGCATGTGCTGCCGCGGATCGAGCATGCGCCTTTGGTGATTTAGGCACGCGCCCTCCCTACCCGTAGCGCCACCCCGGCGGAGGCCGGGGCCCAATTGGAGAGGTTGCAGTAACGAGGCGCTGCTCGCAGTTGGCACCGTCCCCAAATGGGCCCCGGCCTTCGCCGGGGTGGTGTCGGGTTGGCGGTGGCCCTCCCCTCCTTGTTCTCCCGCGAAGGCGGGAGCCCAGTCTGGGTCCCCGCCTTCGCGGGGAAACAGGCTTGCTCACGCGAGATAACCGCCGAACGGGTCTAAGGTGATGCAGCGAGCGCGGGCCTGCCCACCCCCACTGAAATCAAATAGCCGCCCCCGCCAAGAGAAACTGGCTAGCCTCCCGGCCACGCTCGTCCATGCTGAGTGCGTATGACCACCCCCACCAAGACCGTCGCGCAACTCGGCGCCCGTGCCCGCGCGCTGCTGTTCGCGCTCGTCGTTACCGCCGGCATTCTGAACCTCGTCGACCGCCAGATCATCTCCGTCCTGAAGCCGATCATCGCCACCGATCTCGGCTGGAGCGACGACGATTACGGGACGCTCGCCGCGTGGTTCCAGGGCGGCGCGGCGTTCGCGTTCCTGTTCACCGGGTGGATCGTCGACCGGCTCGGCGTCAAATGGGCGAACCCGATCGGCGTGGCGGCGTGGAGCATCGCGGCGATGGCGCATGGCTGGGCGCGGTCGATGACCGAGTTCGTGATGATCCGCGTCAGCCTGGGCGCTACCGAGGCGATGGGGACCCCGACCGGGATCAAGACGATCGCATCGGTGCTGCCCAGGAACTGGCGATCGAGCGGGTTCGGCGCGACCAATGCCGCCAACAGCATCGGCGCGATCCTGGCGCCGCTCGCGATTCCCGGCGTCGCTTTGCTGGTCGGGTGGCGTGGGACGTTCGTGGTCGCGGGCGTGCTGGGGCTGGTCTGGGCGGCGGTGTGGCTGATCGCGACGCGCCGGTTGCGGTTCGCGTTGCCCAAGGCGGATCCGACCGACGCTGCTGCCGAGATCACCGACTACGGCCCGATCCTGTGCAATCGCCAGACCTGGGCGATCGCGGGTGCCAAGCTACTTTCGGATGCGACGTGGTGGCTGTTGCTGTTCTGGCTGCCCGATTTCTTTCACCGGCAATATGGCCTGACCGGCGTCGCGCTCGGCGTGCCGCTGGCGATAGCGTATGGCGGCGCTGCAGTCGGGTCGTTGCTCGGCGGCGGCGTTTCGACGCGGTTGTTGAGCGTTGGCTACGGTGTGAACGCGGTACGCAAGGGCATCCTGCTGGTCGCCGCCTTGTGCGTGCTGCCCGTCCCGATCGTGCTCTACGCCGGCAGTTATCCGGTGACGATCGGGCTGATGGCGCTGACGCTGGCGGCACATCAGGCGTTTTCGACCAATCTCTTCGCGCTGATCGCCGACGTCGTGCCACAGGAGAAACTGGGGCGGGTGACGGCGTTCGGATCGTTCAGTGGCAATGTCGGGGGCATGGTGATCGCCAAGGTGGCTGGGCTCGTGCTGACCGCAGGCCTAGGATATCTCCCATTATTCCTGTTCGCGAGCGTGTCGTATCTGTTGGCGGTGGGATGGATACAGTTGCTGTTGCCGACGCTGCGCCCGGTCGAGGCACGCTAAAGCTGGTACGACGCGCCTGCATATCGTTCTTTATACCCATCGTCCGAATGGGAATTAAAAGACGGCATCACTTCAGGGGAGGGAACCCATGATCGACCCACGCACCCAGCGGCGCCTGTTCGCGCTGCTCGCCGGCACCGCATTCGCCACGCTGACCATGCCGGCGTTCGCGCAGGACGCGCCCGCGGCGCCTGCTCCAGCGGATCCTGACCCGGCAGTCGCGCCGGCAGCCGCCAGCGACGAGGTGATCGTCACCGCGCGCTACCGCAACGAGACACTGCAATCGGTGCCGATCGCAATCACCGCGGTCAGCGGCCAGTCGCTCGCCGAACGCCAGTTGAACACGGTCGAGACCATCGCCGCGACGATCCCCTCGGTCGGCTTCCGCAGCGGCGCGTCGAACAAGGACCGGACGATCTTCATCCGCGGCGTCGGCACGATCACCACCTCGCCGGGCGTCGAGCCGTCCGTATCGACCGTGCTCGACGGCGTCGTACTCACCCGCCCCGGCCAGTCGACGCTCGATCTCGGGGAGGTCGAGCGGATCGAGGTCTTGCGCGGGCCGCAGGGGACGTTGTTCGGCAAGAACGCGTCGGCGGGCGTCGTCAACATCGTCACCCGCAACCCGACCGACGAACTGCGCGCGTTCGGCGAGGTCGGCGTGACCTCGGACGAGGAATACCGGATCAGGGCCGGCATCTCGGGCGCGCTGGTCCCCGGCAAGGTACAGGCGCTGATCGGCGGGCTCTACGACGATTATAAGGGCAACGTCCGCAACGTCGCCCAAGGGCAGGACGTCAACGGCTACCGCCGCTACGGCGCGCGCGGCAAGCTGGTCGTCACGCCGTCCGACGACCTGAAGTTCACGATCATCGGCGACTATCTCAACTCGCACGATACCACGCCGACCAGCGTCTATGCGGCCACCAGCCGCACCGCCTACCCGACCGGCATCGTCACCAATTCGCCCGATCTCGCCGCCGCGCTGGGTGCCAGCGGGATCACCGCCGGCGCCAGCAACCGGCTGACCAACAACGACACGATCACCGACGTGAAGGACGAGAATTACGGGGGATCGTTCACCGGCGAACTCGCGCTCGGCGACTACCACGTCACCTCGATCACCGGCTGGCGGCAATGGCTGAACACCCAGCGCCAGGATTACGACAGCGTCGCCGCACTCTCGACCGCGTTCCCGGCGGGGCAGGATGTCGGCCATGTGAACACCAAGCAATTCTCCGAGGAACTGCGGCTGACGTCGCCCAAGGGCGGGCTGATCGATTACGTCGTCGGCGCCTATTACCTGCACGCGACCACCGACGAGCGATACCAGCGCACGCTGACCTCGCTGGCGGCGGGCGGCGCGCAGAGCACGACGACGGGCGTTGCGAACTACGGCATCGTCAACGACAATTACGCGCTCTTCGGCGAGGCCAACGTGAATTTCACGCCGAAATTCCGCGGTATCGCCGGCTATCGCTCGACCTGGGACAGCCTGGATTACTACCACGTCCGCACCTCGACCGCGGATCCGCTCAATACCGGCGCGACGGCGCTCGATCGACCCGGCGTCCGCGCCTATCACGACACCAGCGGCGGAACCGACAAGCGCGGCGACAGCTATCGCCTCGGGCTCCAATATGATCTGGGCGAGCATGCGCAGACCTATTTCACCTATTCGCACGGCTATAAGGGCCCGGCGTACAACGTGTATTTCAATATGCGCTCGCTCAACGCGACGACGCCGCTGGACGAAGTGCCGCTGAGCCCGGAGACGTCCAATTCCTACGAGGTCGGGCTGAAGGGCAGCACCGCGAACCGGGCGCTGAGCTATAGCCTGGCCGCGTTCACGACCAATTTCGATGGGTATCAGGCGAGCTTCAACGACGTCGTCGCCGGCGCGCAGGTCAGCCGGCTGATCAACGCCGGGTCGGTTCGCTCGCGCGGGGTCGAGGCGGACGTGACGCTGCGCCCGACCAAGGGCCTGACGCTCGACATCTCCGCCGCCTATACCGATGCGACGGTACGCAACTTCCTCTGCCCGACCGGCGCGCCGACGAGCTGCAACATCAACGGCCAGCCTTTGCCCTATGCGCCGAAGATCAAGCTGTACGAGAATGCGGCGTACAAGCTCGGGCTGACCGACACGCTGGCGCTCGAGCTCCAGACCGACGTGACGTTCAGCAGCAAGGTGCAATATTCGCTCGCCGAGACGCCCAGCACGGTCCAGCCGTCCTACGCGATCTGGAATGCGAGCGTCGCGGTGCTGAGCGACACGTCCGGGTGGCAGCTGCGCGCATATGTGAAGAACCTCACGAACACGTCCTATTCGTCGTTCCTCACCGCGGGCACGTTTGCCGGCACCGTCCGGTTCGTGCCGCGCGACGACATGCGCTATGCCGGGCTGCTGCTGCGCAAGGACTTCTGATCCGGCGCTAGTCCATCGCGGCGAGCAGATCATCGACGTCGGCGACGGCGAACGCGCTGTACTCGTCGCCGATGGCATAGGGAAGCAGGATGCGGCGGCCGTGGAGCAGGCCGCCGCAGCTATAGGTGACGTTGGGGACATAGCCGCCACGCTGTTCGGCGCTGGGGAACAGCAGCGGCGACGGCGTGCGCGCGAGCACCTTGCTCGGGTCCGCCTTGTCGAGCAGGCACGCACCGATGCAATAGCCGC
>JAYVRZ010000039.1:0-5950 GCA_043775965.1 Sphingomonas sp. | reverse complement strand
ACCGATCAGCGGCAGCGTCACCTTGTAAGTCTTACCCTCGGCCTCGATCGTCAGCCCCTGCCCGAGCAAGGTCGGATCGCGCCCGACCAGCCGCAGCGTCTCGCCCTGCTCCCCGACCGTCACCAGCCGGTTGCCGCGTTCGCGCGCCAGGTCGATTACGCGCGCCGACTGCGGATCGTCCGCCCACACCACCGCCGCGCCGTCGGTCGAGAGTACCTCGGAGAACAACCGGATCTTGGCGGTAAAATACGCGGCCATGTCGCCGTGATAATCGAGATGATCGCGGCTGAGGTTGGTGAAGGCCGCGGCGGCGACCTTGAGCCCCTCGGTCCGATACTGCGTGAGCCCGTGGCTCGAAGCCTCGAACGCCAGATGCGTCACGCCTTCGCGCGCGAGCCCGGCGACGTTGGACAGGAACGTCACGACGTCCGGCGTCGTCAGCCCGGTCGTCACGCGCTCGTCAGCGGTCGTCACGCCCAAAGTACCGATCGAGGCGGCATGAAACCCCGCCATCCGCCACAGCTGCCGCGTCATCTCGACGCACGACGTCTTTCCGTTGGTCCCCGTGATCGCCACCGACGTCTCGGGAAACGGCGCGAAGAACTTCGCCGCCAGTTGCGCGAACCGCTCGCGGGGGTTGTCGTCGGCGATGTAGGTGGCGCCCTCGACCGTCAGCCCAGGCCGCGCAACGACCGCGATGGCACCCGAGCGGATCGCATCCGCGATGAAGTCCTCGCCGTTCACGCGCGCGCCTTCGAACGCGCCGAACACCGTGCCCGGCGCGACCTTGCGGTGATCGATCGCAAATCCCGTCACCTGCGCTTCTTCCGTCCCGTCGGTCAGCGCTGCGAGCTTCATTTGATCGTCCTCATTGCCCGGTCGGCTGCGTACGGGTCGGGTCCTGCCACAAAGTCGGCAGGATGTCAGACACGTCGATATCGCGGTGCGCGTCCGGCACCACCCCCAGGATCGCGCCGACCCGCGAGATCGTCCGACCCACGACCGGCGCGGTGTTATACGCTGCGGTCTTCCACCCGCCGGTTTCCTTCGTACCCAGCGGCGAGTCGAGCATCGCCAGCACGACATAGCGCGGCGCATCCATCGGGAACGCCGCGGCGAAGGTCGCGACGTTACGCGAGTGATCATACCCGCCCGAGATCGCCGCCTCGGCCGTCCCGGTCTTGCCGCCGACGCGGTAGCCCGGCGCGTCACCCTTGCGCCCGGTGCCGCGCTGCACGATCAGCCGCAGCATCTGCCGCATCCGCGCGCTGGTCTGCTCGCTGATCACGCGACGCCCGACCGGCGCATGCCCCGGCGCTACCTTCAGCAGCGTCGCCGGCCGCCAGATCCCGCCATTGACCAGCGCCGCATACGCGCTCGCCAGATGCAGCGGAGTCACCGCGATGCCGTGGCCGTAAGCCGTCGTCATCGTCGTCGTCCGCGCCCAGTATTTCGGCCACAATGGCCGGCCCTTCTCGCGCAGTTCGATATCGGGCTTGGTGTCGAAGCCCAGCTTCTTGAACATCGCCTGCATCTTCGCCGGCCCGACCTCGTCGGCCACACGTGCGGTGGCGATGTTGGACGAATAGATCAGCGTCTCGGCCATGTTCAGCCAGCGCTTCGGGTCGCCGCGTTCGTCATGGATCGTGAAGCGCCCGACCTGCAACGGATGCGTCGCGTCGAACCGCCGCGCGAACGACGTCACCACGCCGGTATCCAGCGCGGTCGCCATCGTGATCGGCTTGAACGTGGAGCCAAGCTCGAACACGCTCTGCGTGGTGATGTTGCGGAGTTGCTCGCTGCCCGACATGCCGACGCGGTTGGGGTTGAAGGTCGGCAGCGAGACCATCGCGATCACTTCCCCGGTCGATACGTCGAGGACGATGCCGCCGGCACCGCGTGCGGAGAACGTCGTCATCGCGCGGCCGAGTTCGCTCTCCATCGCCGCCTGTACGCGACTGTCGAGCGACAGCGCGACAGGGGTTCCGTTCAGCGCCGGGTTGGTCAGCCGCTCGTCGAGCACGCGCTCCATCCCGCTCATGCCGTGGCCCGCGGTCGACAGGAAGCCGAGCGCATGCGCCGCCATCGTCGATTGCGGATAGAGCCGCTGCGTATCGCGGTCGAACACGATCGCGGGCTCGCCGATCGCGTTGACCTGCTCGACGAGAGCGGGCGACGCGCGCCGCTGGAGATAGATGAAGCTCTTGCCCGACGTCAGCAGCGCATAATAATGCGCCTGGTCGCCCGCTTCGGGCATCAGCGCGGCGAGCTTGCTGGCGATCTCGGACGGGTCGCCGATCAGTTTCTTCGGATGCACCGCGATCGTCCACGCATCGATCGTCCGCGCGAGTGGCGCGCCGTTGCGATCGACGATGTCGCCACGCGCCGCGATCGCCGCCGAAGCGGCCTGCGGATCGGCGAGCGACGACTGTACCGCCAACATCCCGAGCCGCGCCACCACCACCAGCACCGCCGCGCCGAACAGGAACATCAGCATCATCAGGCGCGTGTGGGCGGTCGCTACCAGGGCATGGCGCTGGTTGGCGCTACGTTGCTGCGAGACAGGTCGGGCGACCAACGCCGTCACCGCCGCCGGCCGCTCTCGGAACGCGCACCGCTCATGATGTCGCCAAGCGTCGAATCGGACAGGAGCTTCCGGTCGAGCATCGCCACCGCCTGCGGGCGGACCTTCGCAACCGCCGCCATCCGCTCGGTCTTGGCGGCGCGCACCAGCGCGGCCTCGGCAGAACGCGGCGCCGCGACGGATGCGCGGATCACGACCGGCTTCAACGCGGTGCGTGCCGCAGCCTGGATCGCGACGTTCATCGCCCGCGGTGCGCTGACCTGCGCCATCTGCACCGGAGCAACCGCGGCGGGCGCAAGCTTCACGACCGCAGGCGCGGCGGTCACCGGGATCGTCGGCGCGGAGACGACGGACCCCGCCCCCGACGGCACAAGCAACGCGGCGGTCTGCATCCCGTCACCACCGAGGCTGTTGACGTCGAGCGATGCGAGCGCGGCCTCGCTCACGACGAACTGCCCCGCGGTCGGCGCCGACAAGGCGAGCGTATCGCCGTTCCAGCGCTCGAGCTGCGCGAGGTTGCCGCGCGTGTCGAACTCGGTCTCGAGCGCACGGATATCACGCTGCGCGACGCGGATCTGACCATTGACCGCCTCCAGCTTCTTGCGCTCGGCGGCGACCTGCAGCGACACGAGGTAGAAACCGAGCACGACGGCCACGCAGCCCCCGAACCAGCCCACACCCTTCATCCGATACGCCGCCGTCATGTCGTCACCTCTTCCGTCCAGGGTTGCGCGGAGGTCCGCCGCGCCGTCCGTAATGTCGCCGAGCGCGCCCGCGGGTTGCGGGCAATCTCGGCCTCGCCGGCGCGAACACCGCGGCCGACATGAGAAAAACTAGGGTCTGCAGGGGCTTTCACCTGCGGAAGATGACGGGAGCCTGAAGGCGACCCACCGGAGCGGGTGCGCAGGAAGCGCTTCACCATCCGGTCCTCCAGGCTGTGGAAGGTCACGATCGCGAGCCGCCCGCCGGGCTTCAGCACGCGCTCTGCCGCCAGCAACCCATCGGCCAATTCGCCAAGCTCGCGGTTCACATGGATCCGGATCGCCTGGAACGCGCGCGTCGCGGGGTCCTTCTTGTCGTGCGCCTTGTAGCCGAGTGCGCGGCGGACGATGTGCGCCAGCTCGCCGGTCCGAGTCAGCGGGCGCGCGGCGACGATCGCGCGCGCGACACGCCGCGACTTGGGCTCGTCGCCATACTGATACAACACGTCCGCGATCTCGTTCTCGTCCGCCTCGTTAACGAAGTCCGCCGCCGACATGCCGGCCTGCGCCATCCGCATGTCGAGCGGGCCATCCGACTGGAACGAAAAGCCGCGCTCGGCCTGGTCGAGTTGCATCGACGACACGCCGATATCGAGCGTCACGCCGTCGACCGGGGCGAGGCCACGCGTTTCGAGTTCGGACGCCATCGCCGAGAAGTCGGCCGCGATCAGCGTAAGCCCCTCTTCGGCTTCCTCCATCGAACGCCCGGCGGCGATCGCATCCGGATCGCGATCGAACGCGACGATACGAGCGCCCGACTTCAACAGCGCAAGCGTGTAACCGCCCGCGCCGAACGTGCCGTCGACCATCGTCTCGCCGGGCTCAGGGGCAAGCGCGGCCAGGACTTCGTCGAGCAGGACGGGGATGTGCGGAGCGTCGGGGTTGCTCACAGCTGCACCCCCTTCTCGGCCATGTAGAAGCGCGCCATCTCCTTGACGACGGGGGGCATGCCGTCGGTGGCGATCAGCGTCGCAGGGTCCCAGATCTCGATGTAATCGAGCACGCCGTAGAAGAAGGCGTGACCTTTGATCCCCGCATAGAAGCGCGGGAACGCAGGCATGATAAAGCGGCCCGAGCCGTCGAACGGCACCGCTTCGCCCGACGCGGCGGCGCGCTTGATGTTGTAATCGTATTCGCCGTTCTCGGAGGTGTTCTCGGATTCGCGGCGGTCGAGTCGATCGGCGAGAATGTCGACATAGCCTGGGTCGTAGGCCACCAGGCAGCGATTCTTCTGATGCGCGCCGATGATGATGGTGCCGCCGTCCTTGCCGTTCGCCTTGGGCGCATTTGCCGAGAGCATGGTGCGGAGCGCGGAAGGGATGGCTACCCGGCCCTTGTCGTCGACAAGGCCGATACCGTCTCCTTGATAGCGACCCCGTACCGACACGCCAAAACCCTTCGAAATGGCGCACACGCTTCACCATCTCGGAAAGCGGCCATCGCCGCGTCCCGACCGCGCTTTCAGCTAACGGTGAACGTGCCCCTGTATTAACCTGCGTGTATCACAGCGTATCGGGGACGCAACGGGATTTTTGGGGATTGGAGGGATTCGTCGCGAGTTTCGAACGCCGGATTGGGGGGATATCCGCGCAGATCGGATGTGACAGGTTGAGTGGACGCAGTCCTATGCGGGAATTCCGGGGATTTCGCCGTATGGGCTTTAGCAGCAACTGGGCGGATGATGCGGCGGGCCATCGATCTCGAATACCTGCCAACCACAAACCATCAACCGCCAACCGCCAACCGCCAACCGCCAACGCTCACGCTCACGCCCCCCCCTATTTCGTCACCCCAGCGAAGGCTGGGGTATTCCGGTGAGTTTCCTCACACTCGCAACCGAGCTAGCCCGGGCGCGCCGACCTGACCTAGCCCGTCACCCCAGCGAAAGCTGGGGTATCCCCGTGGGTCTCCTGCGCCCGCCAACCGGGATACCCCAGCTTTCGCTGGGGTGACGGAATTTGGCGCTTAGCCCAGTGCGTGCGGTTTAATGCGCGTGCTGGGACCAAGAGAGAGGCAGACCAGATCAGACCGCGACCGAAACGGGACTGCGGACACGGTTAGTAACGGGGAATGCCGGTAACGATGGATGTCAGTGCCAACGCGCGCGAGGTGAGACGAAACGACCGCCCCGCCCGATCCAGTTCCCCCGGCCCAAGATAACGCGTCACCCCAGCGAAAGCTGGGGTATCCCCGTGGAACTCCCGCATCCGCCAACCGGGATACCCCAGCTTTCGCTGGGGCGACGGGCGAGTGCGGACGGGCCGGGGCGGGTGCGGACGCGCCGGGAACCGGGCGGATGCGGGCGCGCAGGGAACCGGGCGGGTGCGGACGCGCCGGGAACCGGGCGGGTGCGGACGCGCAGGGAACCGGGCGGGTGCGGACAGGCTGGGCCTAGGCACGGGCGGATGCGGACGAGCGGGGGCGGCCGGGCCAGGCTCGATAGGCGGCTGGCGACTGGCGGCTGGCGGCTGGCGGCTGGCGGCTGGCGGCTGGCGGCTGGCGGCTGGCGGCTGGCGGCTGGCGGCTGGCGGCTGCGCAATCAGCGACGTAACCGGCTCAGTCAAATCGCAAGGTGCATCGCCGGCCAGGGCACCCTGACGTGACC
>JAYVRZ010000038.1:0-3478 GCA_043775965.1 Sphingomonas sp. | reverse complement strand
ACCCCACCGAAGGCCGCTGGCAAGCGCGCGCGAACCTGCTAGATGCGGCGGCAGTATTTATGGCTTCCGATCCCTCCCCCACCGACACGACGGCGACGCGCCGCACCACCGACGGTCTCCGCGGCAGGGTCGCGCGCGTCTGGTCGAGCCGCTGGACCAAGGCCGCGCTCGTTCTCGTCGCGCTCGGCTTCGTCGCGATCTTCGCGTTCTGGCTGGTCGTCGTCCGCGACCTGCCGTCGGTCGATACGCTGCGCACCTACGAGCCGCCGCTGCCGACCAACGTCCGCGGGATCGATGGCGCGCCGATCCATTCCTACGCCCGCGAACGCCGCGTCGAGCTGAGCTACGCCGAATATCCGCCGCTGCTGGTGAAGGCGTTCCTCGCCGCCGAGGACAAGTCGTTCTTCGAGCATCACGGCGTCGATTATCCTGGCCTCGCCGGCGCGGTGTATGATTACGCCAGCAAGCTCGGCACCGGCAAGCGCGCCAAGGGCGGCTCGACGATCACGCAGCAGGTCGCCAAGAACCTGTTGATCGGCAACGCCTATTCGCCGTCGCGCAAGCTGCGCGAGGCGGTGCTGGCGTACAAGATCGAGGATACGCTGACCAAGCAGCAGATCCTGGAGCTGTACCTCAACCAGATCGCGCTCGGGCGTAACGCGTTCGGCGTCGAGGCGGCGAGCCACGCGTATTTCGACAAAGAGCTCGACCAGCTCGATCTCGCGCAGATGGCGTATCTCGCTATCCTGCCCAAGGGTCCGTCGAACTACGATCCCGTGCGCAACGCAGAGCGCGCGCTAACGCGCCGCAACTATGTGCTCAACCGGATGCTCGACAACGGCTTCATCACGCGCGCGCAGCATGACCAGGCGAACGCCGAGCCCCTCGGCGCAGTGATGCGTCGCACGCCGAAGTTCGAGAGCGTCGGCGGCTATTTCGTCGAGGAAGTCCGGCGCCAGCTGATGGCCAAGTTCGGCGAGAACGCGAAGGACGGCCCGTACAGCGTCTATTCGGGCGGGCTGTGGGTGCGGACGTCGTTCGACGCGCGGTTGCAGGATCTGGCGCAGCAGGCGTTGCGCGACGGGCTGATCCGGTTCGATCGCGGGCGCGGCTGGAACGGGCCGATCAGTCATGTCGAGATCGAGGACGACAATTGGCTCCAGCCGTTGCTCAACAGCAACATCGCGCTCGATTATGAGAATTGGGTCGCGGCGATCGTGACCGGCAAGGACGGCGACAACTGGAGCCTCGGCTTCCGCACCGGCAAGACCGGCACGTTGCCGCGCTATGCCGCGCAGATGCCGGTCCGCGGCAAGGGCGGCAACGCGTTCGGGGCGATCAAGGCCGGCGACATCATCGCGGTGGCGCCCGAAGGCGGCGTGTTCGCGCTGCGGGCGATCCCCAAGGTGTCGGGCGCGTTCGTCGTCGAGGAGCCCGCGTCGGGCCGCGTGCTGGCGATGCAGGGCGGCTTCGACGACCGGCTGCAGGCGTTCAACCGCGCGACGCAGGCGATGCGCCAGCCGGGGTCGACGATCAAGCCGATCGTCTATTCCGCCGCGCTCGACAACGGCATGACCCCCGCCTCGATCATCGTCGACGGGCCGTTCTGCGTCTATCAGGGTGCGCGGCTGGGGCAGAAATGCTTCCGCAACTTCGGCAATTCGCGCGGCTCCGGCCCGCACACGATGCGCTGGGGCATCGAGCAGTCGCGCAACCTGATGACGGTGCGCGCCGCCGCGCAGACCGGCATGCCCAAGGTCGTCGCGACGATCAAGAAGATGGGCGTCGGCGATTACGCGCCCTATCTCTCCTACGCGCTGGGCGCGGGCGAGACGACCGTCGGGCGGATGGTCAACGCGTATTCGATCCTTGCGAACAACGGCAAGGGCGGTCCGCCGTCGCTGATCGATTTCGTCCAGGATCGTCACGGCAAGGTGATCTGGCCCGAGAACTGGCGCCCCTGCGATCGCTGCAACGCCCCTGACTGGGACGGCAAGCCGATGCCGCGGCCGTTCGCGCGCCAGCGCCAGGTGCTCGACGCGATGACGGCGTACCAGATGGTCCACATCACCGAGGGCGTCGTCCAGCGCGGCACCGCGGTGACGCTGCGCGATCTCGATCGGCCGATGTTCGGCAAGACCGGCACGAACAATGGCCCGACCGACGTGTGGTTCGTCGGCGGCACGCCGCAGTTCGTCGGCGGGCTGTATATCGGGTACGACACGCCGCGGAACCTCGGTGGTGCGGCACAGGGCGGTACGCTCGCCGCGCCGATCTTCAAGCAGTTCGCGGCCAAGGCCTATGAGGACCTGCCCAAGCTGCCGTTCCGCGCGCCCGCGGGCATCCGCATGGTCCGGATCGATCGCGCGAGCGGCCGGCCGGTCTATGGCACCTGGCCCGATACGAGCGATCCGAAGCCCGCGGTGATCTGGGAAGCGTTCAAGCCCGAGAGCGAACCGCGCCGTGCCGCGCGACGCTCCGATGTCGCCCCGACCGCAGCTGCGACCACCACCACGGTGAAGAAGGCCGATGCCCCGCGCGATAGCGATTTCTTGCAAAGACAAGGCGGAATCTACTAGCGCAGTTCCTACATCGTCATTCCAGCGAGCGCTGGAATCTCGACCCGCACCCGCGCGCTTGCGGATGGAGATCCCAGCTTTCGCTGGGATGACGGACTTTTTGGAGAATACCCATGCGCGCCGAAGCGCAGGCTCACGTAGACACCATCAACGACGCGCTGGCGCTGCTGCGCCGCTTCCTCGACTGGGACCGCGCGCTGCGTCGTCTCGACGAGCTGAACGCGCGCGTCGAGGATCAGGCGCTCTGGTCGGACCCCAAGGCCGCGCAGGAGGTGATGCGCGAGCGTCGTCGTCTCGACGAGGCGATCAGCGCGACGCGCGCGATCCAGAGCGAGCTCAGCGACACCGCCGAGCTGATCGAGATGGCCGAGGCCGAGGGTGACACCGCGATGGAAGCGGACGGCGTCGCCGCGCTCGCCGAACTCGCCGCGCGTGCCGACAGGGACAAGATCAAGGCGCTGCTCGCGGGCGAGGCCGATGCCAACGACACCTATATCGAGGTGAACGCGGGCGCCGGCGGGACCGAGAGCCAGGACTGGGCGGGGATGCTCAGCCGGATGTACTCGCGCTGGGGCGAACGTCACGGCCTGAAGGTCGAGCTGGTCGACCAGCATTCGGGCGAGCAGGCGGGGATCAAGTCCGCGACGCTGCTGCTCAAGGGCGAGAACGCGTACGGCTATGCCAAGACCGAGAGCGGCGTCCACCGGCTCGTGCGGATCAGCCCGTACGACTCGGCGGCGCGGCGCCATACGTCGTTCGCCAGCGTCTGGGTCTATCCGGTCGTCGACGACAATATCGAGGTCGAATACAACGAGAGCGACCTGCGCATCGACACTTATCGCGCGTCGGGTGCCGGCGGGCAGCACATCAACACGACCGATTCGGCGGTGCGCATCACG
>JAYVRZ010000037.1:0-11205 GCA_043775965.1 Sphingomonas sp. | reverse complement strand
GCCGATCAGCTGGTGCATCTCGTCGATGAACAGGATGACGTCGCCCTCGGCGGCCTTCACCTCATCGAGCACGCCCTTCAGCCGCTCCTCGAACTCGCCACGATATTTGGCGCCGGCGATCAGCGAGCCCATGTCGAGCGACATCAGCCGGCGATCCTTCAGCGTATCGGGCACGTCGCCATTGGCGATCCGAAGGGCTAGCCCTTCCGCGATAGCTGTTTTCCCAACGCCGGGTTCGCCAATCAGCGCGGGGTTGTTCTTGGTCCGGCGCGCGAGGATCTGGATGGTCCGACGGATCTCCTCGTCGCGGCCGATCACCGGGTCGAGCTTGCCGTCACGCGCCGCCTGGGTGAGGTCGCGCGCGAATTTCTTCAGCGCGTCGTAGCGGTCCTCGGCGCCGGCGGTGTCGGCGGTGCGGCCCTGGCGGACGCCGTTGATCGCGGTGTTAAGCCCCTCGGGCGTCACGCCGCCGGCCTTCAACGCCTTGCCCGCAGCGGTGTTGAGCGACAGCGCGAGCGCCACCAGCAGCCGCTCGACGGTGACGAAACTGTCGCCCGCCTTGGTCGCGATCTGCTCGGCCTGGTCGAGCACCCGCACCGCGTCGTTGTCGATTCCCGGCGTGGTCTGCGCGCCCGAGCCGGAAACGACCGGGATCTTGGCGAGCGCAAGATCGGTCTCCGACGTCGCGCGCTTGGCGTCGCCGCCCGCTGCCTTGATGAGCCCGGCGGCCATGCCCTGCTCGTCCTCCAGCAGCGCCTTCAACAGATGTTCGGGCGCGATCCGCTGATGGTTCATGCGGATCGCGACGGTCTGCGCGGATTGCAGGAAGCCCTTCGCGCGGTCGGTGAATTTGTCGATGTTCATGACGAATTCCTGTGCGTCTTGGTGTCGATGTCTGGCGCAAAGATGGTGTTGTATTTGGGCAACACAAGAGGTTGGTCGCGATCGGATGCTAGGGCGGGGGCGGCCTGTCTGGAATAGCGAATATTGTCGGCCGCCAGCCGGGCCCGTCATCGCAATGTTCGGCGCCGCATGCTATATGTGGCGCGTGACGACAGCGCTTCCCCACACCTACGCCATCGGCATCGAGCCGGCAGACATCGACTTCATGGGTCACGTCAACAACGCGAACTATCTGAAGTGGGTGCAGGCCGCGGTGATCGATCACTGGCAACGCCTCGCGCCCGCCGAGGCGGTGGCCGGGCATCTGTGGGTCGCGCTGAAGCACGAGATCACGTACCGCAAGCCGGCGTTTCTCGACGACGACGTCATCGCGACGGTGCTGCTGGAGAAAGTCCAGGGCGCGCGCGCCTTCTACGAGACGATCATCAAGCGCGGCGAGGATGTGCTCGCCGAGGTGAAGTCGAGCTGGTGTTGCCTCGATGCGCAGACGCTGCGGCCGTCGCGGCTGGCGACAAGCGTGGTCGAGCATTTCTTTCCGAAAGATAGTACGGCGGCGGCCTGATCGCTTCGGTCTTCTGTCAAGATTGCAACCGTCATTCCCGCGGAGCCGGGAACCCATATTGGCTGGCCTTTGCGATAGTCAGGATGGTCCGAGTGTATGGATCCCCGCCTTTGCGGGGATGACGAGCCTTGCGGCTCCTGCGGCCGGAGTCCCTGAGCTCCCGAGCTCCCGAACTAAAGCCGCCTCCCCGGCGGACTTACCACCCCGGCGAAGGCCGGGGCCCAACTGGAACGTCGGAAGTAACGGCGCGCTGCACTTCGTTACTGCCGTCCCCCAACTGGGCCCCGGCCTTCGCCGGGGTGGTAGCGCTGGCAGGGGGGCAACTAAACCACCTCGTACGGCACCGCCCCACGCCGATCCGGATCTACCCGTATCGCACTAGCCGCCGGCGGAAACGCCCTCTGGTCGCAGTCCGTTCGCAAACAAACGCGGCATGAAGACCCGATCGGCGTCGCGATCCCGCCCGTCCCCAGCGCATCCGCATAGATGAACTCCGACGCGTTCGCCTCCTCGCACCCGAGTGCAACGGCATAGCGCCGCGCCGGCCGCGTGTACGTCTCGGACGGCTTCACCAACCCCTTCGCCATCGAGACGTAGCGGATGCCGTCGGTCGTCTCGATCAGCTGCGTCAGGATCCGGTCGGGGATCGCCACTGCCTCATGGACGATCCACAACGGACATGCCCCCCCGAACCGCGCGAACTGGAGGCGCGTGGCGGAGTGCCGCTTGGTGATGTTGCCCGCCATGTCGACCCGGCAGAAGAAGAACGGGATGCCCAGCGCGCCCGGTCGCTGCAACGTCGAAAGCCGGTGGCACGTCTGCTCGAAGCTCGTCCCGAAGATTCGCCGCAACCGATCGATGTCGTGGCGGACACTCCGAGCCTCGGCGCGAAACCGCGTATAGGGCATGACGATCGCCCCCGCCGCATAGTTGGTCAGCCCCGCAGTCAGCAGCGCACGCGCGGTTTCGGACGCCATCTCCGACGCGGCGACGATCCCGCCGATCACGTCGCCGAACTCGTGCCGCGCGACTTGGTGCGCGAGCGAGAACAACGTCGTCTCGCCCGGCTGCGACCCATCGAGCCGCAAGGTCGCGCCGTCATAATCGCGAAGCGGCGCTGCCTGCGCGCCCGAGATCGCAACCGAAACGCCTCTCGCCGCAAGCCGCGATTCCAGCGCCGTCACGCGATCCCCCCCCAGTGTCTCGCCGATCTCCTCCGCCCGCCGGTCGAGCGCATCGACATAATTGCCCGCCGCATGAAACCAGTCGCGCACGTCCTCCCACGGCAGCAGTCCCGGCGCCCCCGATCCCGCCACCAGTCGATCGTCGAGCGCCCTCAACTGCTCCTGCGCACGTCGATACGCCTCGTGCATCGCGACGAGTCGTTGTGCCAGCAGCGGCTGGTGCTTTACCGCCCGCCGCACGGCCGTCTCGTCGAGCGAGGGCGCTTCGACGCTGGTGTCCGACACCGCCTCCAGCGTTGCGATCAGCAACGCGGTATCGTCCGCCGCATCGATGCTTCCCCAATCTGCCGGAAACTCGCGTGCAAGGGTGATCAGCACGCCCTCGGTGACAGGCCGGTCGCCGTTCTCGATCTGCGACAGATAGCTCACCGAAAGGCCGATCCGCGCCGCCATCGCCGCCTGGCTGATCCCGAGAACACGGCGCAGGTCGCGCAGGCGGTGTCCGACGAAAAGGCGGCGTGCAGGCAGGGTCATGCCTCCGCCTAGTTTGCAAACATGGTACGCACAAGTTTGCAACATTGCATTTGCGCATCGCATCCCGCTCTGTGAAGGCCAGCAACAGGACGGAGAGACGATGTCATCGACGATCGAAGAGCTTGAACGCCGCCGCGAAGCCGCAAGAGTCGGCGGGGGTCTCAAACGCATCTCGGCGCAGCACGCCAAGGGTAAGCTCACCGCGAGGGAGCGCCTCGACGTGCTGCTGGACGAGGGATCGTTCGAGGAACTCGACATGTATGTCGAGCATAACTGCGTCGATTTCGGCATGCAGGACCAGGTCATTCCCGGCGACGGCGTGGTCACCGGCTCGGGTACGATCAACGGTCGCCTCGTCTTCGTCTTCAGCCAGGACTTCACCGTCTTCGGCGGGTCGCTAAGCGAACGCCACGCGCAGAAGATCTGCAAGGTCATGGACAGTGCGCTGAAGGTCGGTGCGCCCGTCATCGGCCTCAACGACAGCGGCGGCGCGCGCATCCAGGAGGGGGTCGCCTCGCTCGGCGGCTATGCCGAGGTGTTCCAGCGCAACGTGCTCGCCAGCGGTGTCGTGCCCCAGCTCTCGCTGATCATGGGGCCGTGCGCGGGCGGTGCCGTCTACAGCCCGGCGATGACCGACTTCATCTTCATGGTCAAGGACACGTCCTACATGTTCGTGACCGGCCCCGACGTGGTGAAGACCGTCACGAACGAGGTCGTCACGCAGGAGGCGCTCGGCGGCGCGGTGACGCACACGACCAAGACGAGCGTCGCCGACAACGCGTTCGAGAACGACATCGAGGCGTTGCTCGCGGCGCGCGACTTCTTCGATTTCCTGCCGGCGTCGAACCGTGACGGCGTTCCCGAGCGCCCGACCGCGGACGAATGGGACCGGATCGAGGAGAGCCTCGACACGCTGATCCCGGCGTCGGCGAACCAGCCCTACGACATGCACGAGCTGATCCGGAAGACCGTCGACGAGGGCGATTTCTTCGAGACGCAGCCGGCGCATGCGGCCAACATCATCACCGGCTTCGGCCGCATCGAGGGCCGCACGGTCGGCTTCGTCGCGAACCAGCCGATGGTGCTGGCGGGCGTGCTCGATATCAATTCGTCGAAGAAGGCGGCGCGGTTCGTGCGCTTCTGCGACGCGTTCGAGATCCCGATCGTGACCTTCGTCGACGTCCCCGGCTTCCTGCCCGGCACCGCGCAGGAGCATAACGGCATCATCAAGCACGGCGCGAAACTGCTGTTCGCCTATGCCGAGGCGACCGTGCCCAAGATCACCGTCATCACGCGCAAGGCGTATGGCGGCGCGTACGACGTGATGGCGTCGAAGCATCTGCGCGGCGACCTCAACTACGCGTGGCCGACCGCCGAGATCGCGGTGATGGGCGCGAAGGGCGCGGTCGAGATCATCTTCCGCGGCAAGACGCCCGAGGAGATCGCCGAACGTACCGCGGAATACGAGGCGCGCTTCGCCAACCCGTTCGTCGCCGCGTCGAAGGGCTTTATCGACGAAGTGATCCAGCCCCACTCGACCCGCCGCCGCATCGCGCTCGGCTTACGGAAACTTCGCGGCAAGGCGCTGGAGAATCCGTGGAAGAAGCATGACAACATCCCGCTGTGAGTCATGCTTGTTCGGTGATGATAAGCATATTATCATGTCATGCGAAGGAGTCGTGACATGCAAACCGAACGCGTGACGTTTCTGACTACGCCCGATCACAAGGCCGCGCTCGATGCCTATGCCGCGAATAGTGGCATGTCGGTCGGCCGGGTCGTGCGCGAAGCGACGACGCGGTACATCACCGAGCCCTCGTCGCACGGCGAGGAGGCCGCGTTGGCATTGCTCGCGCCGGAGATCGAAGCCGCGGTCGACGACATGAAAGCGTCGATCCGATCGATGCGCGAGAACATTGCGCGCACCTGCGCCGTGGTGGATGCCGTGCTGGCGGGCGAAAGGGCATGAGCGCTGGTGAAAAGGCGTTTGGCGTTTTTAAGACGATCCTGACCCTGAAAGATCAGCTTGATGGCCTCGATCGGGATGTTGCTCAGCTTGGCGGGCGGCTTGCAGGTCTTGCCGGGGCGCATGGCGACTTGCGCGATCGGGTGTCTCGCCTCGAGGGGATGATCGAGGGCGCGGCGATGGCCGCCGGTCGGCAGCAGCGGAGGATCGAGGAATGATCGCGTTTCTTCTGCTCCAGGCGGCCGCCGTGTCGGCGCCAGCCCCAGTCCTAGCCCCGGTCTGGAAACTTGCCGATCGCACCAGCCCGGCGGGCGTGCGCAGCATCTCCGCGTCGGTCACTGGCAATGACGGGCTCTCGCGGTTCGTCGTGAAGTGCGACGTCGCGTCCGAGCCGATCGTATCGATCCAGTTCATTCAGCCGCAGCCGCTCGGATCCGGCGCGGACAAGCCCGTCGCGGTGCGCTTCGATGGCGGGCCCGCCTTCACCTATAACTGGCAGTTTCCCGGAACCGGCACCTACATCGCGGATCCCGAGGCGATCACCAGGCTGACGACGTTTCTGGTGAAGTCGAAGACGGTGCGCGTCGAGACCACCAACGGCGCGAGTTTTGCGGTGCAGGCGAATTTCGCCGCGCCGACCGGCGATGCGATGATCCGGCAGGTGCTTGGCGGGTGCGGTTATACGCTGGGTGTCGTTCCCACGCCGCCGCCGCCGCCAAAGGATACGCAATGAAACTCGGCCGCCTCAACCATGTCGGGGTCGCGACGCCGTCGATCGCCAAGTCGGTCGAGACGTATCGCCTGCTGCTCGGCGCGACCGCGATCGGCGAACCGTTCGACCTGCCGGCGCAGGGCGTGAAGGTATGCTTCATCGATGCGCCCAACACGCAGATCGAGCTGATCGAGCCGTATGACGAGAGTTCGCCGATCGCCGGGTTCCTGCGCAAGAACCCGGCTGGTGGCCAGCATCACGTCTGTTTCGAAGTCGTGGATATCGACGCGGCGGTCGCCGACCTGAAGGCGAAGGGTGCAACGATCCTCGGCGAACCGCGGATCGGCGCTCACGGCACGCCGATCGTGTTCGTCCACCCCAAGGATTTCGGCGGCATGCTGGTCGAACTTATGGAAACGCCGGAGGACGCGCATTGAACCCGGTGCATATCCTGAGCGAGCGGCGTGGCGACGTGCTGGTGCTGACGCTGAACCGTCCCGATCGGCTCAACGCCGCGCCACCGACAATGTTCGAGGAGCTGAAGGCAGCGTTTGGGGATCTGGACGGTGCGCGCGCGGTGCTGATCGCCGGCGCGGGGCGTGCTTTCTGTTCGGGCGCAGATGTCGGCGGCGGCGCGCTGGGCTCGGACGATCCCGGCGACGCAAGCTATGCGGCGCTGACCGGCAGCTACAATCCGACGATGGCGGCGATCGCCGACCTGTCGGTGCCGGTGGTCAGCGCGGTGCGCGGCCCCGCCGCGGGGATCGGCTGCAGCCTCGCGCTCGCCGCCGATTTCTGCGTCGCCAGCGAGACCGCGTATTTCCTCCAGGCGTTCGTGAATATCGGGCTGGTCCCCGATGGCGGCGCATCGTGGATGCTGCCCCGCCTGATCGGCAAGGCGCGTGCGACCGAAATGATGATGCTCGGCGAGCGGGTGCCCGCGGCCAAGGCGCTCGACTGGGGCATGGTCCACAAGGTCGTCGCGGACGATGCGCTGGACGGCGAGGCGTTCGCGCTGACGGAGCGGCTGGCGGCGATGCCGACGGTGGCGCTCGGCTTGATGCGGCGGGCGATCACCGCGGCGTACGAGACTGACTATGCGACCGCGATGGAGGCGGAAGCCAACAACCAGCGCGCCGCGCGCCGATCGGCGGACTCGATGGAAGGCGGCATCGCGTTCCTGACCAAGCGCAAACCGGTATTCACAGGGAAATGATGATCCTTTCTTCTCGTTCCTCGGCGAAGGCCGGGGCCCAGGCTCGATGCACAGCATCGAACGCGCTTACGCGCGCGCTTTATTTGAGGGGCTGGGCCCCGGCCCTCGCCGGGGAACTAGCTCATGACTGACTCGCGTGATTCCATCCCCACCCTGACCGACTGGCAGGCCGCCGCCGCCAAGGAAGTCAAAGGCGCAGACCTTACCTGGCCAACCCCCGAGGGCATCGACGTCAAGCCGCTCTACACCGCGGAGGACGTCACTACCGACCCCGGCCTCCCCGGTTTCGCGCCCTTCACCCGCGGCGTCCGCGCGTCGATGTACGCCGGTCGCCCGTGGACGATCCGCCAATACGCCGGCTTCTCCACCGCCGAAGCCTCCAACGCGTTCTACCGCCGCAACCTCGCCGCCGGCCAGAAGGGTCTGTCGGTCGCGTTCGATCTCGCCACCCACCGCGGCTATGATTCCGACCACCCGCGCGTCACCGGCGACGTCGGCAAGGCAGGCGTCGCGATCGATTCGGTCGAGGACATGAAGATCCTCTTCGACGGCATCCCGCTCGACAAGATGTCGGTCTCGATGACGATGAACGGCGCGGTGATCCCGATCCTCGCCTTCTTCATCGTCGCCGGCGAGGAGCAGGGCGTCGACCGCAAACTGCTCGACGGGACCATCCAGAACGACATCCTCAAGGAGTTCATGGTCCGCAACACCTACATCTACCCGCCCGAGCCGAGCATGCGGATCATCTCGGACATCTTCGGTTACACGTCGCGTGAGATGCCCAAGTTCAACAGCATCTCGATCAGCGGCTATCACATGCAGGAAGCCGGGGCGACGCAGCTCCACGAGCTCGCCTTCACGATCGCCGACGGTATGGAATACGTCAAATACGGCGTCGCCTCCGGGCTCGATATCGACAAGTTCGCCGGGCGGCTGTCGTTCTTTTTCGCGATCGGCATGAACTTCTTCATGGAGATCGCCAAGCTCCGCGCCGCCCGCGTCCTCTGGCACCGCGCGATGACGCAGCTGGGCGCGCAGGACGAGCGCTCGAAGATGCTGCGCACACATTGCCAGACGTCGGGCGTGTCGCTCACCGAACAAGACCCGTACAACAACGTCATGCGCACGACGATCGAGGCGATGGCGGCGATGCTCGGCGGCACGCAGTCGCTCCACACCAACGCGCTCGACGAGGCGATCGCGCTCCCGACCGACTTTTCCGCGCGTATTGCCCGCAACACGCAGATCGTCATCCAGGAAGAGACGGGGATGACCAAGGTCGTCGATCCGCTCGGCGGCAGCTATTATATCGAGAGCCTGACGCAGTCGCTGGTCGACGGTGCATGGTCGTTGATCGAGCGGATCCAGTCCGAGGGCGGCATGGCAAAGGCGGTCGCGGCGGGCTGGCCCAAGGCGATGATCGAGGAAGCCGCCGCCGGCCGTCAGGCGCGCGTCGATCGCGGCGAGGATGTCATCGTCGGCGTCAACAAATACAAGCTCGCCGAACAGGACGCGATCGAGATCCTCGACGTCGACAACGTCGCGGTCCGCGCCGGCCAGATCGAACGCATCGAGCGGGTGAAGGCCACGCGTGACGAGGCGGCGTGCCGTGCGTCGCTCGACGCCTTGCGCGAAGGGGCAAAGGGCTCCGAAAACCTCCTAGCCCTCGCCGTCGACTGCGCCCGCGCGCGCGCAACCCTCGGCGAAATCTCGTCGGCAATGGAGGACGTGTTCGGCCGCTACGGCACGCAACCGACGCCCGTCTCGGGCATCTACGGCGGCGCGTACGAGGACGACGCCCGCTGGACCCGCCTGACCGACGGCGTCGAGGCGACCGAGCGCCGGATGGGCCGCAAACCCCGCATGCTCGTCGCCAAGATGGGCCAGGACGGCCATGACCGCGGCGCCAACCTCGTCTCATCGATGTTCGGCGACCTAGGCTTCGAGATCGTCCCCGGCCCACTGTTCCAGACCCCCGCCGAAGCCGCTGCACTGGCTTTGGATAAGGACGTAGACATCGTCGGCGCCTCGTCGCTCGCGGCCGGGCACAAGACGCTGATCCCCGAGCTGATCGGGTATCTCCGCGAGGCGGGCCGCGCCGACATCAAGGTGATCGCGGGTGGCGTTATCCCCGCACAGGACTATCAGGCGCTGCGCGATGCCGGGGTCCAGGCGATCTTCGGCCCCGGCACCAACCTGATCCAGGCCGCCGAGGACGTGCTGAAACTCCTCGGCCACAACATGGCCCCGCAAGAGGAAGAGGAACGGGTATGAACATGCGCACCACGGTGTTGGCGATGGCGCTGACCGCTTTCAGTATCGCGCCTGCTTCTGCGCAGGAAACCGCGCCAACTACCGGCCGCTCGGTCTCTACGATCGCACACGTCATGGTGAAGACGCGCGACGGCAAGGCGATCCCGCTTGGTTCGCGCGTCACGCCGGGCAAGCCCACGCTGGTGTCGATCTGGGCCAGCTGGTGTCCGCCGTGCATCGCCGAAGCCCCGTATCTGAACAAGATCCGCAAGGATTTGGGCAGCGGCTACAACTTCCTCTACATAAACCGCAGCGAGGGTAACCCCGATCGCACTCAGCCTCCTACCGCTATCGCGCAATTCCTGCAGCGTGCCGGCATGAGCGACATCGATTACGTCGTCGCGGACGTCGACGCATATCGCCAGATCATCGGCAAGGACATCAAGGACATCCCCGATGGCAAGGTCGGCATCCCTCGCGTCTATCTGTTCGACGCCAAGGGGCGGCAGGTCCATACCGCCTATGGCTTCGGCGACGGCGGTGGGCCCGAACTCGAAGCGCGCGTGAAGCGTGCGATGGCCGCCAAGTGACACAGCCCGCCAGTTACGGCGCTGCACGCAGGCGTTATGCGGCGACGCGAAACTATCAAAGACCAAAGGCCGCATGATGATCGAAACCCTCGTCCGTTCCCCCGTTGCGACTGCCGCCGAGCCTGCCGCGTCGAGCGTCCGTATCGACTGGACCCGCGCGGAAATCGCCGCCCTCTTCGACCTCCCGTTCGACGACCTCATGTACCGCGCGCAGACCGTTCACCGCGCGCACCACGCGGTCAGCGAAGTGCAGCTCTGCACGCTCTTGTCGATCAAGACCGGCGGCTGCCCCGAGGATTGCGGCTATTGCTCGCAGTCCGCCAGCGCCGACACGCAGCTTAAGGCCGAAAAGCTGATGGACGTCGATGCCGTCCTCGCCTCCGCCGCCGAAGCGAAAGCCGCCGGCTCGCAGCGTTTCTGCATGGGCGCCGCGTGGCGCAACCCGAAGCCGCGCGACATGCCGAAGGTCGTCGCGATGGTCGAAGGCGTCCGCGCGATGGGGCTCGAGACGTGCATGACGCTCGGCATGCTCGACGCGGAGCAGGCGAAGCAGCTCGCCGACGCCGGCCTCGATTACTACAACCACAATATCGACACCTCGCCCGAGAATTACGGCAACGTCATCACCACGCGCACCTTCGGCGACCGGCTGGAGACGCTGGCGAACGTGCGTGACGCGGGCATCTCGGTCTGTTGCGGCGGGATCGTCGGGATGGGCGAGACGCGTGCCGACCGCGTTGGTTTCGTCCACGCGCTCGCCACCTTGCCGCGGCACCCGGAGAGCGTGCCGGTCAACGCGCTGGTCCCGGTCAAGGGCACCGTGCTCGGCAACATGCTCGCCGACACGCCGCTGGCCAAGATCGACGATATCGAGTTCGTCCGGACGGTCGCCGTCGCGCGCATCACGATGCCGCTGAGCATGGTGCGCCTGTCCGCCGGCCGCTAGAGCATGTCGGAGGCGACTCAGGCGCTCTGCTTTATGGCCGGCGCGAACTCGATCTTCACCGGCGACAAGCTGCTGACGACCGGCAATGCCGGCGATAGCGCGGATGCGACGCTGCTGGCGAAGCTTGGCATGAAGCCGATGGTGGGTGCCGAACCGATGCGGGTCGCGGCGGAGTGAATTTCATTCACCTCCCGCGCGCGGGAGGTGAATGTCTCGTTCCCCTTCCGCTTGCGGGAGGGGTTAGGGGAGGGGCTGAAGGAGCTGCAACCGCAGCGTAAGGGGCTCACGCCCTCCCCCGACCCCTCCCGCAAGCGGAAGGGGAGAAGAGCGTGTTCA
>JAYVRZ010000036.1:0-14045 GCA_043775965.1 Sphingomonas sp. | reverse complement strand
GTCGCCAACTGAGTGACGCGCATCGTTACTGCAACCTCACCAATTGGGCCCCGGCCTCCGCCGGGGTGGTGGCCTTTTCGGAACGGCAACGGCTGGAGAAGACCCCATCCCACACTCCTCAAACCGACATACCCCAGACGGGAATTGATGTTCCGCCCCGTCCGCGCCTATAGGCTCCCTCAACTCCCCTACGGAAAACGAGGTTTCCCACATCGTGGCCAAGACCCCCCCACCAGTACGCGCAATCGCCGAACCGCCGATCACCAACCGCGAACGACCGGCCGAACCAAAGCCGTACGAGGCGTCGAAGGACGAACTGCTCGGCCTCTACAAGCAGATGCTGCTGATCCGCCGCTTCGAGGAAAAAGCCGGCCAGCTCTATGGGCTCGGGCTGATTGGTGGCTTCTGCCACCTGTACATCGGCCAGGAAGCGGTCGCGGTCGGTCTTCAGTCGGCGCTCAACGGCGACACCGATTCGGTGATCACCGGCTACCGCGATCACGGCCACATGCTCGCCTACGGGATCGACCCCAAGGCGATCATGGCCGAGCTGACCGGGCGCGGCTCGGGCATCTCGAAGGGCAAGGGCGGGTCGATGCACATGTTCTCGACCGAGCATAAATTCTACGGCGGCCACGGCATAGTCGGTGCGCAGGTGTCCCTCGGCACCGGCCTCGCCTTCAAGCATAAATACTCGAACGACGGCGGCGTATGCATGGCCTATTTCGGCGATGGCGCGTCGAACCAGGGCCAGGTGTACGAGAGCTTCAACATGGCCGAGCTGTGGAAGCTGCCGATCATCTTCGTGATCGAGAACAACCAGTACGCGATGGGCACGAGCGTCAATCGCGCCTCGGCCGAGGACCAGCTGTATCGTCGCGGCGAAAGCTTCCGCATTCCCGGCATCCAGGTCGACGGCATGGACGTGCTGGCGTGCCGCGGTGCCGCCGAGGAGGCGCTGGCCTGGGTCCGTGCGGGCAAGGGGCCGATCATCCTCGAGATGAAGACCTATCGCTATCGTGGCCACTCGATGTCCGACCCGGCGAAGTATCGCACGCGTGACGAGGTCCAGGCGGTCCGCGACAAGTCGGACCCGATCGATCACGTCAAGAAGCTGCTCGACGAGCAGGGCGTCACCGAGGCCGAGCTCAAGACCATCGAACAAGAGATCAGGAAGACCGTGAACGAAGCCGCCGATTTCGCCGAACAGACCCCCGAGCCGGACGCCGCCGAGCTCTACACCGACGTTCTGGTGGAGACCTACTGATGGCGATCGAGATCAAGATGCCCGCGCTCTCCCCGACGATGGAAGAGGGCACGCTGGCCAAGTGGCTCGTCAAGGAAGGCGATAGCGTCAAGTCGGGCGACATCCTCGCCGAGATCGAGACCGACAAGGCGACGATGGAATTCGAGGCGATCGACGAAGGCACGATCGGCTCGATCACCGTTGCCGAGGGTACCGACAACGTGAAGGTCGGCACCGTCATCGCGACGATCCTCGAAGAGGGCGAGAGCGCGAGTGACCAGAAGCCGACCGAGGCACGCTCCGGGGATGCGGCCAACGCGGCGCCGAAGGAAACGCCGTCCGACCAGAACGCACCGCCGGTTCCCGAAGGCACGTCGCCCGCAAAGGCCGAGAGCGGTACGCAGCAGCTTGTCGCGTCGGCCGAGAAGGTCGGGATCTCCGATCCCGCGATCCCCGAGGGCACCGAGATGGTCAAGACGACCGTCCGCGAAGCGCTGCGCGACGCGATGGCCGAGGAAATGCGCGAGGACGACCGCGTCTTCGTGATGGGCGAGGAAGTCGCGCAGTATCAGGGCGCGTACAAGGTCACGCAGGGCCTGCTCGAGGAGTTCGGCGAGCGTCGCGTGATCGATACGCCGATCACCGAATACGGCTTTGCCGGCATCGGTGCGGGCGCGGCGATGGGTGGCCTCCGCCCGATCGTCGAGTTCATGACCTTCAACTTCGCGTTGCAGGCGATCGACCACATCATCAACTCGGCCGCCAAGACCAACTACATGTCCGGCGGCCAGATGCGCTGCCCGATCGTGTTCCGCGGTCCCAACGGCGCGGCGTCACGCGTCGGTGCGCAGCATTCGCACAATTTCGCGGCATGGTATGCCAGCGTCCCCGGCCTGATCGTGATCGCGCCGTACGATGCGGCCGATGCGAAGGGCCTGCTCAAGGCGGCGATCCGCACCGAGGATCCCGTCGTGTTCCTCGAGAACGAGCTGATGTACGGCCGCAGCTTCGACGTCCCCAAGCTCGACAACCACGTCCTGCCGATCGGCAAGGCGCGGATCGTTCGCGAGGGGAAGGACGTCACGATCGTCAGCTACTCGATCGGCGTCGGCATTTCCTTGGAAGCCGCCGAGAAGCTCGCCGAAGAAGGCATCGACGCGGAAGTCATCGACCTGCGCACGCTGCGGCCGCTCGACACAGAGACGGTCCTGAAGAGCCTCGCCAAGACCAACCGCATGATCATCGTCGAGGAAAATTGGGCAACCTGCTCGATCGCCTCGGAGATCGTATCGGTGGTGATGGAACACGGCTTCGACGACCTCGACGCGCCCGTGTTGCGCGTCGCCAACGAGGACGTGCCGATGCCCTATGCGGCGAACCTCGAAAAGCTGATGCTCGTCAACGTCGACAAGGTCGTCGCCGCAGCGAAGAAGGTGACGTACCGGTAAACAGTGGAAGATGTAGTCGCGGAACGATCCGCGACTACATCTTAACTGGAGTATTTGTCGCAGGTCATGCGAGTGGCGATCGGCGAGGGGTTGTAGATCTCGACGAAATCCCTTCGATCCCGCACGATGAACGAAGCGATGTAGTGGATCTTCGCTGCGCCGCCAGGAAGCCATGCGGTCCCGACGACCGGTTTGTAGTCGTAGTTGATCTCGACGAACATGACGCCGGAATTGTTCGGCGATACGATCTTCGTCCCGGTGTCGCCCATTCCCCCGACAATCACGCTGCCAGGATGCGAGGCGGCGTTATCCACGCCGGTCGTGCTAGTGTTGACGCCGGCTGTTGGATCATACGCTGCGGTCGCAATCTCCGCGCCCGCAGGAATTCCGCCGATCGTTCTCGTCCGGCCGTAGCTCGAGTCATAGCCGGTCCCCGATTTGAGCCCAATGCACCGCTGCCAATGGATCGTCTGCTTGCCGACTGTGTCCGCTTCCAGGCTCGACAGGGTGATACGCCCCCGTGTCGTCAGGTCCCATGCCAACCCCTGAGCCTTGACCGCCGCGAACGTGTCGTTGACGTCGACCTCGCGGAGCTGTTGGGTCGCGAGTGAGCTCTGGACGCCGACGCGCGAGGCGTTGTCTGCCAGGTTGAGTGCCACCTGGCTCACGCGGAGATTGGTAAGGGCAAGGTTCGCGGTCTCCACGCCATACAGGCCAAGCGCGACCACGAGCGGAGCGGTGAACGCGAACTCCAGAAGCGCGAGACCTGACCGATCCTCCCGAAAACGTCGCGCGAACGCCGCCACGCGTGAATGTCCGTAGGTCATGTGCACAGATTCTTCACCGTCGCCACGGACTGTGACGTATAAGGCTGGTTCTTCAGAAACGTTTTCGCGACGATCGTCTGAGTGGAAGACGCGCCAAAGAAACTAGCTACCGGAAACAGTCGCGGGTAACTGACCTTGACGGTGTACAACGTCACGTCGTTGGCACCGCCCTGTCCGGAAATACCCGGGTCTGTATCGTACGATCCGTTTCCGTTGATGTCGTCGAAGCATTCCTTCGCGTCACGGACACCGTTGCCGTTCGTATCGGTGAACGGCTCGGGCTTGGCCGCGGAGAAGGTTGAATACGTCTTTCTGTCTGGAGCGCTTGCAAAGCTGGCGCCTGGCGAAATCACCTTCACCATGTCGAGGACGGATTTATCGATTGCAGTGGCATTGTCCGCGCCCCCTTGAATAGCGGAGTCCCGTCCGGCCTTTTGAATGGCGCCTTCGAGGATCGACTGCGCGTAGACTTGGTACATCAGCTCGCCGAGGCCCATGATCATTGCGAGCATGACGGGGAGGATCATCGCGAATTCGATGACCGTTACGCCTCGGCTATCTGCGTACACGCGACGGACGACCGACGGGCGGGTCACTTCGAGACCCGCAGCATGGCGACTTGGTTGGCGATCGTCTTGAACGCCGTCTGCAGGGAAGCATTGTCGCTCGCGAAATACGCCTGCCCCGGCGATGCACAGGCCGTGAGCTGCGTGGTCAGCGTTTGTCCGAAGCCGACGACGAATACCCGGATGTTGCGCGCCTTCGCGGCCGCGCACTCGGCGACGAACCGCGCATTGTGGTCGTCGAGCTGTTCCGTCTGGTCGCCGCCGGTGACCCGCTTGTCGTAGCGCTCGATGCCGTACATGCCATACAAATCATAGTTCGGCGTCATGTCGCCGTCGGTCATGAAGACGATATAGCGGTTCGGCGTTGCGCGACCGGGCCAAGGTGCGGTGTCGGCCGCGAAGATGCCCGTCGGGGAAATCATCCGCGTGCCCCAGATCATACCCGTATCGTGATACGTGCCGCCCTGAGCCTTGAAGTCGTTGGCGTTGACGTAATCATCGACATTGTCACGGCTCAGTTTTGCCAGCCGTTGCACCTTCTTGCCGCAGGACACGTAGCCGAGCGATATGTTCTTATCCCAGGCCGGGTTTGGGTTTGCCGAGATGTTCGTATAGGCCGTCAGCGCGCCGTCGTTTTTAACATCGATGTAATAGTCGCCATACGGCGTGGTGCTGCTGCCCGAATAAGTCACGCCGTTGTTGACCGCCGAGGTACCCGTGCCTCGGTAATACATTACATCCGGCCACATCGGGCGCCAGCGCGTATCGTCGTTCGCTGGCACGAGATCGGGATCGAGATCGGGGGGCAGGCTATTCGGGTCGAACGAGGAAGCGCCTTGATTGGTATTCCGCTCCTCGATGCATCCCTGCCATTTGGAGGTTTTGCCCGTTATCTTGCTGGGATCTGTCACCAATACACCAGTGGTGTACTTACTAACATCATATGCAACCTGCGAATAATACCAGCTAGGCTTGACCGGCTGCGTAGTCACCGTGCAAGTGCCCAAATTCGATATCAGGAAATTTGCCGACCATGATACCGTTGCTACACTCCCGGTACCGATCTGGGAGTAGCCGTTCGCTGGTGTACGCCCGGCGTAACCGGAGCACGTCGACTGCGTGACGTTGTAGTAAGTGGTTTTGCTTGTATTACCATTGTTGCTGTCTCCGACTATCTTACGGCTTTCATAATTCCAGTTTTTGACGAGATAGTCTGTTGAAAGGCTCGTCAGCGCATATCCGGCATTGACGGTCGAGGTGTAGGGTACAAAACCGTACCGAATATTCGTCGTCGGATCGACATTGCCGGCGAGCGTGTCATAGAAATTCAGCACGGCAGTCCGCAGTCCGGACAATTTCGAGCCGCTTTTTTCCGTTACGTAATAACCGATATTGCCGTCGTCTTGCGTGTAGGACTGGACAGGTTGACTGCACCCAGCAGTCCCGTCCGCGGTAGTACAGGCCATGGAACCCGTCGTGTCCAGCACGAACATGATGTCCGCGTCGGCGACGTCGTAGCGCGCTTCGCATTTCACGCTCAATGTCACGTCTGGTGCCCCGAACATCTTCATGATCGTCATCGGCACGACCGAACTGGCCGTGCCCGCAACCTGCTGATCGGCTGTCTTGGTCGGCTTAAAGTCGGCCGTCTTGGTTCCCATCCAGCCTAAGCGAAAGTTGTTCTTGAAAAATGCCGTTGCCTGGTCGCTCGCAACTTGATCGAGCGTGTCGGTGGACGTGCTCGTCATGAACTTCCGCCCCGCGAGCGCGCCGGCGTCGCAGGCCTGCTGAAGTCGAACCTTGACGACGTACAGGCGTGCCGCATCGATCGCGGAGCCGGCCAGCGCTGCGAGAGGAATCATCGCTGCCGCCATGATTGCGATCGTGTTGCCACGCACGTCACGCCGCAGTCGCCCGAGGACGGTGTCCGGTCGTCTGGTGCGTAGGCCGTGCTTGGTGATCATGACTATCCCGATGAAACTTCCGGCGGTTAGGATGACCATGCGGCATGACCCGGTAAGTCCGGCTCAAGGAGTTTGGTTAATGGGGAGGCAACCAACTGTCGCCGATCGCACGATGCGCTATGAGCGGCGGATGACGTCCACTGACCCAACGCGCATGCTCTCACTAACCTATGCGCCCGCAACGAAGCGCCCTGCGCTCACCGCCCTCCTTGCGCTCGACGATACGCTCGCCGCGATCGTGCGGACGACGCGGGAGCCGCTCGTCGGGCAGATGCGGCTGACCTGGTGGTACGAGGCGTTGGGCGCACTCGACACCGCGCCGCCGCCCGCTGAGCCGGTCCTCCAGGCGCTGTTCGCACACGTGATACTGGCGGGCGTCTCGGGCGGCGAACTGGCGGCGATGACCGATGGATGGGACGTCCTGCTCGAACCCGTTATCGATGCCACGGCGATCGATCGGTTCGCGACCGGGCGGGGAGGGCGGCTGTTCGCCTCGGCCGCGCGCCTGCTCGACGTCGACGACCCGCGTTTCGCGCTGGCCGGTCGAGGCTGGGCGCTGGCAGACCTGTCGCAAAGGTTGAGCGACGCCTCCAGCAGAGACGCGGCGCGCGCAAAAGCTGCGGACCTGCTCGACCAGGCGCTGCAAGGCCGGTGGCCGAACCGTGCGCGTGCGCTGGGCGCGCTGGCCCTGTCGGCGCAGTTCGACGTCGCGCGCGACCCGCCGCCACCCGGCAGCCCGAAGCGAGTCGGCCGGTTGCTCCTCCACAGATTGACCGGATACTGACCGATCCCGTCGGTCGCGCGCGATATCCGGCCTAGGATGGACCCGGATAGGGGGGCGCATGTGGCGGTATATTCTTGGCGGTGCGGCGGTGCTTGCGTTGATTGCCGCGGGGTTCGCGTTCTTCAGCAGCGACGCGCGACCGAAGCCCATCCTGCCCGCGCAACCCGTCTCGCAGGCGGCGGGCACGATCGCCAGCGCTCCGCTGCCCGATGCGGCACCAGAGGCGACCGACCGGACTCGCGAGCAGAAGCGCTTCGATCGCTACGACAAGGACCGCGATGCGAAGATCACGCGCGAAGAATATCTGGTCCAGCGGCGCAAGACCTATGCGAAGCTCGACCTCGACGGTGACGGAAAGCTCTCGTTCGACGAATGGGCGGTGAAGGCGACGACCAAGTTCGCCGCTGCCGACACCGACAAGTCGGGCACGATGACCGCGCCCGAATTCGCCACCACAGCGGTCAAGCGGAAGGCGCCATCTCGCACGAACTGTCCGCCGGTTCCGGCTGCGGCGGAGGAGAGTTGAGCCATTCCGCCAGCGCCGCACGGCCACGATCGGTGTACATCCGCTTGCGATCCGCCTTCTTCGTGCGACCCGTGATCGGCGGGAACAGCCCAAAATTGACGTTCATCGGCTGGTAGGTCTCGACCTCCGCGCCGCCGGTGATATGGCCGAGCAATGCGCCCAGCGCCGTGGCGTAGGGCGGCGGCGTCAGCGTCTTTCCCGTGAGCTCCGCCGCCGCGAACAATCCCGCCAGCATGCCGATGCCGCAGCTCTCGATATAGCCTTCGCACCCGGTGATCTGCCCGGCGAAGCGGATGTTCGGGCGCGACTTCAGCCGCAGCGTCTCGTCGAGCAACTCGGGCGAGCGGATGAACGTGTTGCGGTGCAGGCCACCCAACCGCGCGAATTCGGCGTTTTCCAAACCGGGGATCGTACGGAACAGAGGGACCTGGTCGGCGTGCTTCATCTTGGTCTGGAAGCCGACGATGTTCCACAGCGTGCCCTGTGCGTTGTCCTGCCGCAGCTGGACGACGGCATGCGGCCAGCGCCCGGTCTTGGGATTGTCGAGCCCGACCGGCTTCATCGGGCCATAGCGCAGCGTGTCGACGCCGCGCTCCGCCATCACCTCGATCGGCATGCAGCCGTCGAAATAGGGCGTGTCCTTCTCCCATTCCTTGAACGGGGTCTTTTCGCCGTCGATCAGCCCCTGGTGGAAGGCGAGATACTGGTCCTTGTCCATCGGGCAGTTGATGTAATCCTTGCCCTCCCCCTTGTCCCAGCGCGAGGCGAACCAGGCCGTCTCCATGTCGATCGAGTCGCGGTGGACGATCGGCGCGAGTGCATCGAAGAACGCCAGCGCCTCGCGGCCGGTCTCCGCGCCGATCCCCGCGGCGAGCGATGCGGCGGTCAGCGGACCGGTGGCGATGATCGTCGGGCCGTCGGGCAGGGCATCGATCCGTTCGCGCACCAGCGTGATGTTCGGATGCCGCTCGATCGCCTCGGTGACGCTTGCCGAGAAATTGTCGCGGTCGACCGCGAGCGCGGATCCCGCGGGCACGCGGTGGATGTCCGCCTGCCGCATGATCAGCGAACCCAGCGTGCGCAATTCCTGGTGAAGCAGCCCGACCGCGTTGCTCTCCGCATCGTCCGAGCGGAAGCTGTTCGAGCAGACGAGTTCGGCAAGGCCGTCGGTCTGGTGCGCGGGCGTCTCTTCACCGCTGCCGCGCATTTCGGAGAGGCGCACCTTCAGGCCAGCCTCGGCGAGTTGCCAGGCCGCCTCGGATCCGGCGAGGCCGCCGCCGATGACGTGGATGTCGTAGGTGGGAATGTCTTGGGTCATGGCGCCGGGATAGCGCCGGACACTTGCCGTGTCAGGTCCACAATCCCATTTCCGCCCCATGAAGATCTACACGATCGGCTACGAAGCCACGACGATGGCGGACTTTCTCGCGGCGCTGACCGGGGCGGGGATCAAGCGCGTGATCGACGTCCGCGCGCTGCCGCTGTCGCGCCGGCCGGGTTTTTCGAAGTCGTCGCTGGCCGCGTCGCTCAAGGAAGCGGGGCTGGATTATGTCCACCTGAAGGCACTGGGCACCCCCAAGCGCGGTCGGGATGCGGCGAAGAAGGGCGACGTCGCGACGCTGACCGCGGTCTATGACGAACAACTCGAGCTGCCCGAGGCACAAGCTGCGGCAGCCATCATGCTGGGCCTCGCCGCGGAGATGCCAAGCGCTTTGCTGTGTTACGAGCGCGACCCATGCCACTGCCACCGCACCTTGCTGCTGCAGGCGGTCGGCGAGGGGGCGGAAGTGGTCGATCTGTTTACGTAGGTCTGTCCTGTGGAACTCCGGTGCAGCGAGCAACATCGCCGTGCCCCTGCGGTCGTGTGCCCGCGATTCGGTATCTCCGCGATTTCGTATCCTTGCGAGCTCAGTCACTGCCGACCCAGCCGGTATCAACTCGGCACGCCAGCAACCCCGTATTATGCCGAGCACCGCAGGCGTCCTCCCAGTATTATCACCCCGTCACCATCACCCCCGTCACCCCAGCGAAAGCTGGGGTATCCGGCGAGGCAGATCGTGCCCGCCGAACCGAAAGACCCAGCTTTCGCTGGGGGTGACGGTTGGGGGGCGCGCCGCAACTAGCCGTCACCGACCCACCTAACATCAGCCTTCACCAGGCAACCCTCCTCGCCATCATTGCAACCCACCACCCGCTCCGCTAAACACGTGCGCATTCGCCCTGGACCCGGTGCAATTCCGGGTGGCTATTCCGGCCGCCGATCCGCCGGACAACGCACCGACGCCGTACCGAGAGAACCGCCCGCGCATCCGCGACGGTTCGTGCGTCCCATGCGGATACCATCATGACATCCTTATCCTTTTCCCATTACCGAGCCGAATGGTTCGGCGGACCCGGCGCCGCACGCCGCGACGTGCTCGCCGGCATGGTCGGCACGTTCGCGCTGATCCCCGAAGTCATCGCCTTCTCGTTCGTCGCGGGTATCGACCCCCAGGTCGGGCTGTTCGCCTCGTTCGTGATCGGCATCGTCATCGCCGTGGCAGGCGGGCGACCCGCGATGATCTCGGGCGCGGCGGGTTCGGTGGCGCTCGTCGCCGCAGCGCTTGTCCACGCGCACGGGCTGCAATACCTCCTCGTCGCGACGATGCTGGCGGGCGTCCTCCAGATCGCGTTCGGGCTGGCGAAGCTCGACGTGTTGATGCGGTTCGTCTCGAAATCGGTGCGAACCGGGTTCGTCAACGCGCTCGCGATCCTGATCTTCTCCGCGCAGGTGCCGCAGATGATCGGCGTCAGCTGGCAGGCCTATGCGATGATCGCCGGGGGCCTGGCGATCATCTATCTGATGCCCCGGATATCCACCGCGATCCCGTCGCCGCTGATCTGCATCGTCGTGCTGACCGCTATCGCGATGTGGGTGCCGATGCCGCTGAAGACCGTCGGCGATCTCGGCCGGTTGCCGACCTCGCTGCCGTCGTTCGGCCTGCCGGACGTGCCGTTCGCCTGGGAGACGCTGCGGATCGTCGCGCCCTATGCCCTGGCGATGGCGGCGGTCGGCCTGCTCGAATCCATGATGACCGCGAGCGTGGTCGACGACCTGACCGAGACGACCAGTTCGAAGGCGCGCGAGTGCACCGGGCTCGGCCTGGCCAATATCGCGGCAGGCGCGTTCGGCGGAATCGCCGGGTGCGGGATGATCGGCCAGACCGTCGGCAACGTCCGCTATGGCGGGCGCGGGCGGCTGTCGACGCTGGTCGCCGGCGTGTTCCTGCTCGTCGTGATGGTGCCGCTCAGGCCGTGGGTGGCGCAGGTGCCGGTCGCAGCGCTGGTCGCGATCATGATCATGGTGTCGGCCAGCACCTTCGCATGGGGCTCGCTCCGCGATCTTGGGCGGCATCCGAAGGTCTCGGGCGCGGTGATGCTCGCCACCGTCGTCGTCACCGTCGCGACGCACGACCTGTCGCTGGGCGTCGGCGTCGGCGTTTTGCTGAGCGGCGTGTTCTTCGCGTGGAAGGTCACGCGGATGATGAACGTCGCGATCGACCACGATGTCGCAACCGACACGCGTATCTACCGGGTAAGCGGGCAGATCTTCTTCGCCAGCGCGGACATCTTCGCCGATCGGTTCGACCTGCGCGAGACGGCCGGGAACGTGCTGATCGACCTGACCGCGGCGCATCTGTGGGATGTCACCGCGGTCGGCGCGCTTGAAGAGGTCGTCGCCAAGCTGCGCCGTCACGGCAGGATCGTCGAGATCATCGGCCTCAACCGCGCAAGCGAGACGCTCGTCGATCGCCACGCGCCAGGCCTGTCGCTACCGGCCGGGAGGTGATCCCCGGCCGGTTCGCTTCACTGCTGGGGAACGTCCTCGTTCTGCGTCGGCGCCTCGTCGCGCGTGACGCGCGACGTCATTCCCGTCGCATCGGCGTCGTCGAGCATCTGCTCGTCCGGCGCGACAGGCTTCTCGCGCGGTGGCTCGACCACCGCGGCCGGTGGCGGAGCCGCCTCGACCGGTGCGGCCTCGACCGGGGCAGGGGCCGCGGCCTCGCTCTCGGTCACGCCGGTATCCTCGACCATGTTCGTGTCCGTCGGCGGCTGTTCCGGCTCGGACCGCGAACAGCCGGCCAGAGCCATCGCGGCGAGCAGACCGCCGACGATGGCCGTGCGGGTGCGGGTGGAGATCGTCATGGTCTTTCCTCTCAGCGAGCGGCGATCGTCTGGCGCGCGGTGCGCGCCTCGATCTTGGAGGCGAGGATGCCGTCCCAGTCATAGGGATCGGCGCGGAAGTTCATCTGGCCGTTGCCGCTGGCGAACGCGGTCCAGTAGAGCAGGTACACCGACACCGGCTTGGTAAGGCGGGCGCGGACTGTATCGCCCTTGGCAACCGCGGCGTCGACCATCTCGGGCGTCCAGGCAGGGTCGCCCTTCAGTAGCAGGTCGGCGAGTTCGGCAGGCTTTTCAAGGCGTACGCAGCCATGGCTCGCAAGCCGGCTGAAGCTCGCAAACTTCGCGCGGCTCGGCGTGTCGTGCAGATACACCGAATAGTCGTTGGCGAAATCGAACTTGAACCGGCCCAGCGCGCTCTGGTCGCCGGCCTGCTGCTGCAAGCGCGTGCCGTCGATCACCTTGATGCCGTTGCGCTTGAAATAGCCGGGGTTCGCGCGTTCCTTGGGCCACAATTCCTTGGTCGCGATCGAGGTCGGCACGTTCCAGGGCGGGTTGATGACGATGCTGTGGATCGTCGAGGACAGCATCGGCGTCTCGTCGCCGGGGCGGCCGGTAACGGCGCGCATCGACTGCACGGGCGTATCGCCGTCGAACACGGTAAGCACGGCGGCGGCGATGTTCACCTGGATCCGGTCACGCGGCAAGTCCTGCGGCAGCCAACGCCACCGCTCCATGTTCGCCATGATCTGGCGGACGCGTTCGCCGGCCGGCACGTTGAGCGCGGCGAGCGTCTGCGTCGAGACGATCCCGCTCGGGTTCAGGCCATAGCGACGCTGTGCACGGCGGACCGCGTCGACCAGCCCGGAATCGAACTTGTCGCTGTCCGTCGAAACGTCCTTGTCCTCTGCCGAAAGGCGCTTGCGCAACGCGATCACGCGCGGGCCACTGGCGCCGATCGTAAAGTCGGGACCCGACGCAAGCGTCGCCCAGCCGCCATTGGCCGAGATCGTCCGGTAGTTCTGGAGGCCCTTGCGCAAGCCGTCATACCCTGCATAGGGCGGCGGCAGCGAGGCGAACCACGCCGCGATCCGATCGAGCCGCACCGCGTCGGCGAACGCCGGGGTCGGATCATAGGCCGGCGGGCGCAGGCCCCAATCCTTCTGGAAATCAGCCTCGCTCAGACGTCCGGCATGAACCGCGCGGGCGTGATCGAGCGCGGCCCGGACGAGTTCGTCCTTGCTCGGCGCGGTGGTCGAGGCGGTCGCAGCGGACTTCAGGCCCTGCGCGACGATATCGCCGTTCAGAAGCTTGTCGAGCAAAGCGGCCTGCGCATCGCTCAGCGGCGGCACGGTGATCACCGGCGGCGCAAGCGTCGACACCGTCGAAGGAACTGCAGTCGGCACGACCGGAGGGGGTGTTACCTGCTGCGCGGATACCGGCAGCGCGATCACCATCGGCGTCGCTGCAATCGTCAGCATGGACCGCATCAAGCCGGTCTTCAGTCGTCCATCATCGAAACCGCGAGCCATAATCGTCCTGTCTTACCGTAGTCCGCCGACGCTGTCGCACGACGTACCCCTCTCTTAGCTGAACCGGACTCGCTAAGCATCGCCAATCGGGAGGAATTCCGTGGTTCAGCTCGCTGGCGGCAATTTTTCCTGCCGGGCAAGCACTTCATAGGCCATCACCGCGGTCGCGACCGCGGCATTGAGGCTGTCCGCCTTGCCGAGCATCGGGATCTTGACCAGCACGTCGCAGGCCTCGGCCATTTCGGGCGGCATGCCCTGCGCCTCGTTCCCGGTCAGCAGGAAGGTCGGGCCGGTATAGGTGGCCGCGCGGTAATCGGTGTCGGTGTCGAGGCTCAACCCGACCAACTGGCCGGGGCCCGTGCGCAGCCAGTCGTGGAACGGCGCCCAGCCGGTCTTGACCACGGGGATCGTGAACAGCGCGCCCATGCTGGCGCGGACCGCCTCGACCGAAAAGGGATCGACCGACTCGCCGATCAGAATCAGCCCGCCCGCGCCGACCGCATCGCCCGTCCGCAGGATCGTACCCAGATTGCCGGGATCGCGCAGCCGCTCGGCGACCAGCCAGATGCCCGAACTGGTGCGGTCCAGGCCTTCCAGCGTGGCGTCGAACTCGTCGAACACGCCGACCACCGCCTGCGGATTGTCCTTGCCCGACAGTTTCGAGAGGATGTCCGGCGTGGTCTGGATCGACTCGCCGCCCGCGTCCTCGACGTCCATCGACAGCGCGTGGACCAGCGGATGGTTCGCGCTCGCCGCGGCATAGAACAGGGTTCGGGGCAGTCGCCCGGTCTCGCGCGCCTCGGTCAGGATGCGCAGGCCTTCCGCCAGGAACTGCCTGGCCGCACGCCGATGCCGTTTGTCGCGCAGGTCGCGGACGTACTTGATCAGCGGGTTGGAAAAGGCGGTTATCTCGCGGGGCATCTAGTTCCCCTTCCGCTTGCGGGAGGGGTTGGGGGAGGGGTCTGTAAGCACGCCGCTGCTCATGCCCTCC
>JAYVRZ010000035.1:0-10531 GCA_043775965.1 Sphingomonas sp. | reverse complement strand
GCAACTCCCTTGCCGGCCACCGCCCTCCGCCAAGGAGCGGCCAATGTCCTCGATCCTGCGCTGCTATGCGCCCAGCCGTTACGGCCAGCTTCATTACCGCATCGTCGTGCCGGACGGCGCGCCGGTCGCGCCGCCCTTGCTGTGCCTGCACCAGACACCGGGCAATGGCGGCGACTGGACGCCGGTCCTCCCCGCGCTCGGCAAGCACCGCATCGTCATCGCACCCGACACGCCCGGCTATGGCATGAGCGATGCGCCCCCTGCCCCTGCCGCCATCGAGGATTTCGGCGGCGTGATGGTGCAGCTGATGGACGATCTGGCGACCGCCGGCATCGTCGCCAACGGGCCGTTCGACGTGCTCGGGTTTCACACCGGCTCGTTGATCGCGACCGAACTCGCGCGCACCTGTCCGACCCGCGTCCGCCGTGCCGTGCTGTTCGGCCTCGCCGCCTTCCCCGCCGAGACGCGCGAGGCGCAGCTCGCGGACCTGCTGCAAAACTTCCCGCCACCCGCCGACAATCTCGATCATGTCGAAAAGCTCTGGGCGATCATCGGCGAACTCAGCGACGCGCGGGTCAGCGCCGAGGACCGCCATCTCGTCATGGCCGAATGCCTGCGGACCGGCGCGCGCATGCCGTGGGGCTATATCTCGGTCTATCGCTACGACTTCCTGACCGCGATGGCCGAAGTGACGCAGCCCGTGCTCGTGATGAACCCGCAGGACGATCTATGGGACCTGACGCGCGCCAACGCGCACCGGTTCCGCAACGGCCGCCGCCACGACCTGCCCGGCGTGAAGCACGGCGTGCTCAAGATCGAGCATGATCAGGTCGTTGCCGAGATCGAGGCGTTCCTCGGACGTGGTTAGCCGCAGGACGGTCGATCGCCCGTGCCCGAGCGTTCATGTCGTCGCTCCAGCGGATCGGCCGACGGGCGGCACGGCAACCGTGGCTGCGCGCGGTCGGACAGACGCCCTCGCGTGCTGACCACCAGGCGGGCAGTCCCGCTCCGCGCCTTCGCCGATCGGGCCTGCAGCGTAGGCTGCGCCATCGTTTGCAATCCGAAGGACCCGTCATGGCCGCCTATATCGTCGCCACCGTCACTATTTCCGATCCCGCCAAGTTCGGCGAATACGTCAAGGCGATCGCGGGCCTGAGCGAGCAGCATGGCGGCGAATATATCGTCCGCGGCAAGGTCGCGCAGATACTCGAAGGCGATATCGATCCGGAGGAGCGCGTCGTGGTCAGCCGATTCCCGACCGAAGAGGCGGCACTCGCCTATGCCAAGTCGCCGCAATATCTCGCCGGTGCGGTGCTGCGCCAGGGTGCCGGCACGGTCGAGAGCCGCCTGATCGTCGACCCCGTCTGATCGAGTTCACGGGCGGCCGGCGGCAGAACGCCACTAGCGCGCGCGGTACGGGTCGGGTCGGGCCGCGCCGCGATGATCGTCGCCGCGGACTGCACCTCGAACTGCACCTCGAAACGGGGCGTCGTGACGCGCCCGAAGTCGCAAGGATCACCCCATGCCTATCGAAATTACCGGCCTCGTATCGCATAATGCCGGCGGCCCGTTGTCGCCCCGCCCGCAGACCGATTTCGACGTCGAGGCGATCGTCGCCAGCGCCGTCGCGCAGGAAAAGGCCGGCTATGACAAGGTGTTGATCGCCAATGCCGCGACCATGCCCGACAGCATGAACATCGCCACCTTCGTTGCCGCCCACACGACGACGCTACAGATGCTGATCGCACAGCGGCCGGGGTTCATCCAGCCGACCATGGCGGCACGCATGCTGGCGACGGTCGATCGGCTGAGCAAGGGCCGCGCCACGGTGCACATCATCGCAGGCCCGAGCGACAAGGAACTCGAGGCCGACGGCGATTTCACCACCAAGGACGAGCGTTATGCGCGGTCGCGCGAATATGTCGGCATCCTGCGCGACGTGTGGGCCAAGGACGCGCCGTTCGATCATGCAGGCGATTTCTATCGCTTCAACCAGGGCTATATGCCGATCAAGCCGCACGGCATCGACATCTCCTGGGCCGGCACTTCCGACGCATCGATCGAAGCCGCTGGCGCCTGTGCCGATATCTTCGCGATGAGCGGCGATTCGCTCCCCAATATCGGCGCGACGATCGATCGGCTCGCGGCGGCGTCGGCGAAGTACGACCGCAAGCTCGACTATATGATGACCGTGATCGTCATCCTCGGCGATACCGAGGACAAGGCGTGGGCCAAGGCGGATGCGGCGCTCGACGCGTTCTTCGCGCTGCGTGGGCCAGCGCTCCGGACCGACGACAAGGGCCCGTCCAATTTCGACAAGCCGACGCATGCCGGCGAACGCGTGATGGCCACCGCCGCCGCGGGCGCACGGCAGGACAAATGCCTGTGGATGGGCATGACGCAGGCCGCGCAGGGCAAGTTCGGCAATCAGACCACGCTCGTCGGTACGCCGGAGCAGGTTACCGAGGCGCTGATGGACTATTACGCCATGGGCGTGCATCGCTTCCTGATCCGCGGTTATCATCCGGATCAGGATATCGAGCAGTATGGCCGCGACCTGTTCCCCCGCTTGCGCGCTGCCGCTGCCGAGTACGACCGGACGCACACGCTCGAAACCGCGTGACCCGATGACCGACGATCTGCCCGGCGGGCGCTGCCGCCTCCGCAAGACGTATGTCGATACGCCGGCAGGGCAGATCCATTGCCACGTGAGGGACGGCGTGCGGCCGGCGACGGATCGCACCTGCTGACCAACTGGAACTATGCCAGCGGATACGACCCCGCATGTGACCTCGAACTACTGCACGGCCAAGTGATCGCGATGCTGCGCGCGTGGCGCGGGCGACCGCAGGCCTGTTGCGCCGACTCTCTAGAGCACCAGAGAGACCCTGAAGGTGTTGTGATAATTGCGAAGCGTGGCCTCGTCGTGCACGCGGATCGCCGAGCGCAGGTTGCCCGGAATATAATACCATGCGCCGCCGCGTTGGGCGTGCGCGGTGCAATCGCCGCTCAGGTTGGGCGATCCGTCCGCGGGTGCGGTCGCGTAGCCGGTATTCCAGCAATCCGACACCCAGGACCAAGCATTGCCCGTCGTGTCGTAGAGACCGAACGGATTGGGCGCGAACCGCCCGACCGGCGAGGTTTCGGTACCGGCGATCGCCATCCCACACCCGTCGCACGCCGCGTGGTTCGTGCCGAGTGCATCGCCCCACCAATAGGCGGTCGTCGTGCCGGCGCGGTTGGCATATTCATATTCCGCTTCGGACAGCAGCCGGTAGGCATGTCCCGTACGCTTCGAGATCCACGCGACATAGGCCTGCGCGTCGTCCCAGTCGATGCAGATCGCGGGATCGCTGTCGGACTGCGCATAGCCCGGAGTGCGCCAGGTGCGGCCGGGACGGTGATCGTCCCAGGCACCGTCCTCGAAAGTCTTGCAGCTGTTGCCCATGTCGTGGCCGGTCGCGGCGACGAAGCGGGCGAACTCGGCGACGGTGACCGGATATCTGCTGATCGCCAGCGCATAGCCGATCCGGACGCGGTGGCGCGGGCCTTCATCGACGCGGCGATGGGCTTCGGTTTCGGGGGAGCCCATCGTGAACTCGCCGGCCGGCACGACGACCAGTTCAGGAAAATCCACGCCGTCCCACAGGCTCTTCACGCCGTCCACGCGCCAGATCAGGGGCGGCCTGTCGTCATGGCCCACCTCGGCGAAGGCGGGCGCGGCGGCGACCAGCGCGGCAGTCCGTTTGCGGATATACGCGCGTTCCGCCGCAACGTCGCGGTGCGCGGCGCTATAGGCGGCAAAGCGCGCAATGCGCTCGCGTGGCCAGTCCGGCGCACCTTGCGCGCTTACGGCCGATAGCGGCAGCAGCGAGGCAAGCACCGCCGCGGCGGCGACGCAGGCAATTCGGAGGATTTGAGCCATTGTCGTTTCCTTGATTGCGGACGGTGACGCGACCAGCTTCACCGAGTCATCGGCGCCGGCCGGTGCGGGGCGCATCCGCGATGGCCGACACCAGCGCCGCGCTGACGGCGAACCCCAGGCCGTGGTGGACAATCCAGACGATCGGGCGACCTGCCCGCGGGTGTCACTTCGCCGTCATCGCGTCATCGGGCAGCGCATCCTCGATATAGGCACGTACCAGCCTGGCGTAGCGCTCTGGCACCTCGACCGGCGGGTAATGCCCGACATCGGGGAGCCGGATCCTGGAGACCTGCGCGTTCTTCAGATAGCCTTCGAGCGCATCCATCGCCGTATAGGGGAGCAACGGATCCGCCCCGCCCCAGATGAGGAGGACCGGCGCCGTGACGCCGGCCATCGCGGCGACGGCCTTCTCGTGATCCTCGACCACCGCGACCAGCCCGACGACGTTGGGCCGCGGTGCCCGGCGATTCATGTCGTAGATCTGCTCGCGAAACTTCGGGCCGTAGCGCGCCGGATCGCCGGCGTAGAAATCGAGGAACGCGTCCCAATAGTCGCGCGACATATAGCCGCGTCGCTTGAAGTCATCGACCGCCTTCTGCAGCGGTGGCGCGAGCGTCTGGCCCGCGATGCGGACCTGCTCGGCGGGTGCGTTGGACAGGATCAGGCGTTGCACCAGATCGGGTCGCTTCGCGGCAAGCTGGACGCCCAGCGTCCCGCCGCTCGACACCCCAACGACGGTGACGCGCGTGACGCCGAGTTGCGCCAGCAACTGCTCGGGAATATCGGTCGGCTTCAGCGCGGCCAGCGCCGCGTCCGGCACCGGGCCCGACAAGCCCTGGGGCGGAACGTCGAAGCGGATGACGCGATACCGGTCGACGAGCTGCGCAGCGAGGCCGTCATAGGTCTTGAGCGAGCTGACGGAGCCATGCAGCAGCAGGATCGCCGGGCCGCGCCCCTCGTCCTTGTAATAGACGTCGACCCCGCCGATCCGCGCGATCTTTGCCGACGGGTCGCCATATTTCGCCCGCAGTTGCGCGAGCGAGAGCCAGGGACCGTTCGCCGGCGGCGGGACGTTCGCGACCGGGGCAGCGCTGGGTGCTGCCTGGGGCTGCACGGCCTGCGCCGCCACCGGCCCCGTCGGGAGCAGGACGAGGGGCAACAGCCACGCGGCCATGCGGATCAACGTTTCGCGCCCTTCAGCGTGACCAGATAGGAGATCAGGTCGGCACGCGCCTTCGGGTTGGACACGCCGCCGAACGCCATCTTCGTCCCCGGTATCGCAGCCATCGGCCTGGTCAGGAAGGCGTCGAGCGTCGCCGCCGTCCACGCACCGCCCTTGGCCTTCATCGCCGGCGAATAATTGTAGCCGGCACGCGAGCCGATCCTGGCACCGACGACGCCGTTGAGATTGGGGCCGACGCCGTTTCTATCGGCCGCCCCGACGGTGTGGCAGGCACGGCATTGCAGGAACTGCTTGCTACCGGACAGCGGATCGCCCCCGGCATGTGCGACGGACGGCACAATTGCGAACAGGAGGCCAAGCAGGGCGCGCGATATCGTCATCGGAAGTCCTCGGAACAGGGGCAAAGCACCAGACGAGATCATCGCGCACCGCATCCGGTTTGGTGGCGAACACATGCGAGTGACCGCGAGGCGGTCAAGTGCACGCACGAACACCTGCACCGGGCAGGCTATGCCTTAGCCTCGGTTCGACCAAGCGCTGCCCGGAAAGAGACCCAATGATGCTCGACCGCCGCCAAATCCTCACGGGCGCCGCCTTGATCGGCCTCGCCGCTTCGCCCTTGCGTGCGGCCGCCAAACGCATCGCGCCGAACAGGGGCCAGACCGACGTCATCATCCTCGGCGCCGGCGTTTCCGGGCTGAACGCGGCCGCATTGCTCGAACAGCAAGGCCTGAGCACCGTCATACTCGAGGCGCGCCAGCGCGTGGGCGGCCGCGTGCTGACGCTGTTCGATCAGCCGGGCTATCCCGAAATGGGGTTCAACTCGATGGCGGCGGGCTATGGCCGCGGCTTCGACGCGGCCAAGCGCGCCGGCGTCGAGCTGGTCGACGTGTCGGGACGCTACACCGTCGACCCGCGCCAGCAACTGGTGCTGGGCGGCCGGTCGATCGATCGCGAGGCGTGGGCGACGTCGCCGTACAACACGCTGCCCGCGGCGATGAAGACGATGATGCCGTGGGAAGTCATGCCGCGGTTGTTCATGGGCAAGCCTCGCCTGCCCGACTGGACGACATGGATCGACGCGCCCGCGGCGCAGGACATTTCGGTCTATGCACATCTCCGCTCGCTCGGGCTGGACGACGATGCGATCCGGCTGGTGTACGATACCGCGCCCTATGCCGGGACCAACGCCTATGACAGCGCGGCGCTGACCTATGATTTCAACTATGGCTGGATCAAGACGCAGGCGCAGGCAGGACCACAGAGCTTCGCGGTCAAGGGCGGCAACCAGACGCTGACCGACGCGATGCGCGGACTGATCAAGGGCGACGTTCTGCTCGGCAATGAAGTCGTCGCCATCGACAGCGATGCGACCGGCGCGAGCGTCACCTGCCGCGACGGCACCAGCTACCGCGCCGCGCGCGTGCTGTGCTCGCTGCCCTTCTCGACGCTGCGTTCGGTCCATGTCTCGCCCGGTCTCGGCGGCGCGCAGCAACAGGCGGTCACCACGCTCGGCTACCAGCCGCTGTCGATCGCGTTCCTGACGACGAAGGCACCCTATTGGGAGAACGACGGCCTGCCGCCGTCGATGTGGACCGACGGACCGCTCGGCACGGTGCTGGCGCAGCATTACGGCGCGACCGCGGCCGAGGTGACGGGCCTGTGCCTGTTCGCGCGCGGTAATCTCGCGCAATATTGGGATCGGTTGGGCAAGGATGCGGTGCTGAAGCTGGTGGTCGACGAACTTGCGCGCATCCGTCCCGCCTCGAAGGGGCTGGTGATGGGCGCGGCGTTCCACAGCTGGGCCAACGAGCCGTTCAACGCCGGTGACTGGGCCTATTTCAAGCCGGGCCAGATCAGCAGCTTCGGCCGCGCGATGGCCGCGCCGGCGGGCCGGCTGCACTTTTGCGGCGAGCATACAGCGACCGACAATCGCGGGCTGGAGGGTGCGCTGGAATCGTCGGAGCGCGCAGTGCTGGAAATCGTCTCCGCCTGACGCGCCGCTGGAGCGCGAGGCCAGCCGCTTCACCCAACGCCGCCACCCTCTAGCGGACGGCACGCAGCGCACGCTTCCAGGCACCGCTGTCGATCGCGCGCCGTAGCTGACCATCGATCTCGCCCACCAGTGCGGGGTCGGAGCGGATCAGCCAGGCCTTGTCCTGATGCGTGAACGGTTCGTTGGTCGTTGCGCAGAGCCTGCCGCGATACCGGCGCGCCATGTGGTCGACCACCACGCCGTCGGTGATCCACACGTCCGCGCGACGCTCTAGCAACGCAGGGACAAGATCTGCATCGACCGGATTGACCGTTACCTGCGCGACGCGAAACCACGCCTTCGCGAGCGCACCGATCGCCGGTCCGCGGTTTATCTCGACGCGCGTGCCGGCGCGGTCGATCGCGGCGATGCTGCGATAGCGCGCCGCCTCGGCACAGCGCGCCAGCGGCCGCTTGCCGTCGTCGAGCAGGCGGATCGAGAAGGTGCCGATTGCGGCGCGCTCCGGCGTGACGGTCAGCCCGCCGATCGCGACGTCGAACCGCCTGGCGGCGAAGTCGGCGCTCAGCGTCGCCCAGCCGGTCGGCACGAATTCCGCGCGAGCGCCAAGCGCCGTTGCGACACGGTTTGCCAGCACCACATCCGCGCCGGTCACGCTGCCGTCGGGCTGACGCTCGGCATAAGGCGGATAGTCGCCCGTCACGCCGAAACGGATTACCCGGTCCTGCGCCGAAACCGGCGTGGCGCCTATCAGCAAAGCGACGAGTACGCGCTTCACGCGGCATCCTTCAGCATGCGGCGCAAGGTTTGATCGCGAAGGTGGAAATGATGCCACAGCGCCGCCGCGACATGCAGCGCCAACAGCGCGCCACCCGCGATCAGCAGCCAGCGATGCCCGGTCGCAAAGGTCGCATAGCGCCACGGGCTCGCACTGTCCCACGGCACCGGCGGCACGATATGCGGCACCAGCCCGCCGGGTCCGAACCCGTCGATCCCAAACACCCAGAGCGGGTTGGGAAATTGTGCGCTCGCCTGCAGCGACGACACCGCCGCCCAGCCCGTCAGCGGGATCAGCAACAGCAGCAGGTACATCAGTCGATGGCTGCTGCGCGCCACACCTTGCTTCGCCTTGGAGCCGATCGGCGCCGGATGGGGCGCGACGAGCCGTACGATCACGCGCGCCAGCGCCAGCGCCAGCAGCGACAGCCCCGCGCTGTGATGCGCGTTACTGGCCCAGTAATGCCAGGTCGCGGCCGTGCCCGGCTGCGCGTACGTGCGCGACATGACGAAGCCCGCTGGCACCTCCACCGCGATCAGCAGCGCCATGGCCCAGTGCAGCGCACGGGCTGCCCGCCCCCATGACCGTACATCGTTCGTCCCGTTTCGCTGCATGAGCCCCCCCAGCAGTAGATAAGGACCTGTCGCCGCGAAATCCTGTAGTCGAGCGGGCGCGATGACCGTCCAGCGGATAGTTCGCTCGTGCTTGCGAGCGGCGGATGAGGCGCGCCTAGTCTGCCGGAATGACCGAACGCACCGAACCCACCACGCGACGCCAGATGCTTGCCCTGCTCGGTTCGGGCATCGTGGCGCTGCCTTCGATACCGCTATCTGCCGCGTCCGCCACGCGCCCGACGCAGGTGCCGATCACCACCGCGGGCGGCCGCGTCAGCATGGTCACGCTGTGGAAGGCACCGCGCGCGCGCGGGACGATCCTGTTCTCGCACGGTGCGCTGTCGTCCCCCGCCAAATATGATCGCATCATCTTTCCCTGGGTCGCAGCCGGCTTCGACGTGTGGGCGCCGCTGCATGTCGATTCGACCGATCATCCCGACACGAAATCCTTTACCGGGCTCACCACCTGGCGTGCACGGATCGAGGACATGCGCGCGCTGTCGGCACATATCGGCTCGGGGCCGCGCATCGCTGCCGGGCACAGCTATGGTGGGCTCGTCGCGCTGACGCTGGGTGGCGCCGCGGCGGACGTGCCCGAGGGCCTTGCCGGCCCGTTGAACGATCCGCTCGTCACCGCCGTCGTCGCCTTTTCGCCGCCTGCGCCGATTCCCGGCCTGATCTCGGCCGCTGGTTACGCCAAGCTCGCGGTGCCCGCGCTGATCCAGACCGGCGACAAGGACGTCGCACTGGGCAAGCCGCCGATCGATCCGGACAGCTGGAAGGCGCATCTTTCGGCCTACGACCTCGCCGCGACGGGTGGCGACCGCTATGCGCTGGTGCTGGCGGGCGCGAACCACTTCTTCGGCGGGCTGATCTGCTGGCTCGACCAGCCTGGACCGCCGCAGACCGCGCAGGTCGAGACCGCAGGCGAGATCTCGCGCCTGTTCATCGAGGCCTATGGCACGAAGTCGGCAAAGGCGCGCCGGGCGCTCGACGCACGGTTGCGCGATGCGGGTCCGGCGATCCTGCGCAAAAAATAGCGTTCCATGACGACGCCTTACGTCCTGGCGACATGCAAGCCGCAGACGCTCAGCGTGTTCGACGATGCCGGACGCGTGCTGCCGGAGCGCGTCGAACACAATATCGCCGACTATTGCACGCGGATCCGCCGTGCCGCCGACGAGCATGGCGCGCGGCTGATCGCGTTTCCGCAATTCGGGCTGAGCGGCCATGCGATGGTGGGCAACGATCAATGGGTCGCGGCTGCGCTCGATTTCGACGGCCCCGAAATCGAACGGATCGCCCGGGCCGCGCGCGATGCCGATGCCTATGTCGTTCTTCAGGCAGCCGAGCGGCATGCGGCGTTCCCGAACTCCTATTTCCTGTCGAGCGCACTGCTGACCCCGGCGGGGAATGTCGGCATGGTCTACCGCAAGCATTACACGCTCTCGTTGCGCACCAGCCCGATCGACGTCCACGACGCCTTCGTCGCCACCTTCGGGCGCGACGCCTTCTTCCCGGTGCTCGACACGCCGATCGGCTGCATCGGGCTGACGATCGGCGCGGAAGTGCATTGGCCCGAGGTCACGCGCTCGCTGGCGCTCAATGGTGCGGAGATCATCGTCAACCCGATCGCGTCGCCGGTATCGCTCGACTATCTCGAGCGCGCCGGCGCCGAGCATGTACGCGGCGTCCGCGCGTTCGAGAACATGACCTATCTGGCCGTCGCCAACATGGCGGCGCCGGCCGCGCCCCCATCGAAGATCTACGATTATGCGGGGGCCTCGATCGGGAGCGAGGCGGACGGCGGCTTCACGCTCGCGACGATCGACCTCGCCGCGTTGCGCGCGGCACGCGGGGCGCCCGCCGCCAACCTGCTGGCGGAGATCCAGCCTGACATACACGCGCCGCTGGAGTCATTCGCACTGTGGCCACGTCATGCACAGCCACCGCCGCCGGCGCGCAGCTTCGGCGATCTGGTGGCGATCGAGACAGCAAGCTGGCGCCGGCTTCGGGCACGGACCGAAACAGCCCACTC
>JAYVRZ010000034.1:0-2999 GCA_043775965.1 Sphingomonas sp. | reverse complement strand
AAACGATGGGCGTCGCGTCTCCCATCTCCGTTCAACTCGCCTACGGCGCCTTCATCTCGCTGTCGCACTGCTGTGGTTCGGGGCTGTCGCAATCGTCCTGTCACGACAAGAGATCCGTGCCCGGTGCTGGCGAACCAGCGGGTCGTCAACGGTGTTATCGGCGGCATCCCGATCGTGCTAAGCATTGCTCTGGCTTTGACCGACCCCGTTGAAGCGGGCCAATTGGCGACGGGACGGAGACCCACGGTGCGGACGCTGGCGGCGATCGGGGGCGTACACCGGCATAATGCCGCAGCGGATCGACCACAGCCGTAACTCGGTTCACCTTGCCGAGCGGGCCAAACGGGCGCGGGCCGAGACGTAATATGCTGGAGGAAATTATGGCGCTTGAGCTACGCCCGAACTGCGAGTTCTGCGGTCGCGATCTGCCGCCCGAGGAGACGAACGCTCGTATTTGCCCCTATGAATGCACGTTCTGTTCGATGTGCGTCGATACGGAGTTGCTCAACGTCTGCCCGAATTGCGGAGGCGGGTTTACGCCGCGTCCTATCCCCCCTGCCACAGAATGGCGGGCGGGGTTATCTATTGCGAAGAGGCCACCGTCGACTCAGCGTCGTTTCCTGACCTTCGAACTGACTGACATCCATGATTTGTCAGCCCGAGTGCGAGACATACCGCCTGAGCAGCGATGAATCGGGGGCGGCTGAACGTCGTTTGTGGGTCCTTGGAGCCGCTTCGTCTTCGATCGCGGTCGTGCCGGTCCGCCAGCGTCAGCTGGCGGTGGCGTTAAGCGGAAAGATCAGCAACGTCGACGTCGCCGACGCGCACAGCCGCCCCTGCGCATCGATCAGCCGAGCTTCCGAAAAGCCGACACGTCGCCCCATGGAAACGATCTTGCCCTCGGCACGTACGGGGCCACTCGTATCGGTCAGTGCCCGGTGATACGAGACCTTGAGCTCCAGCGTCGTGTAGCCCTGGCCGGCAGGCAGGCTAGAATGCACTGCGCAACCGCAGGCGCTGTCGAGCAAGGTCGCGGCATAGCCGCCATGTACCGAGCCGATCGGATTGAAGACCTTGCGAGACGGCGAGCCTTCGAAGACCACGCGACCTCGCTCTAGCTCGATCAAAGCGAACTCCAGCGTATCGCCGATCGGCGGATTGCGGTTGGTCGCCATCAACGCCGCCAACTGGTCGTGACCATCGAGATCGGCGTGGTCCTTCAACACGTTCATGCGTGTGCATCCTCTTCCTGATTATCTCGGACAGTGGACTGCGTCGCCGCGATCCACGCCCGGGTTTCACGCAGCAGCTCGTCCGACAATGCGGTGTCGTCAACGGCGCGTGACAGCACGACGGCGCCGACCATCGCCGCCCACCGGCCGATTGCGGCCTGGCGTCGTTTTGCATCGTCATCTCCCGGCAAGCCTCGCGCGAAGCGTTCGATATGCGCATTCAGGCCGTGCGTCATGGCACCGCGCGCTTCGGGCGTCTGGTGGCGCAACAAGCCGGCGAGACTGGCCATCGGGCATCCCTGGTCAGGGTTCTCACGGTGCAGCGGCGATAGATAGGCATCCGTCCACGCATCGATATCGGTCATGCCGGCGCTCTCGCCCGCCAGCGTATCGGCGACCGTCGCGGCGATCAGGTCATCTTTGGAAGCGAAGTGGCCATAGAAGCCGCCATGCGTCTGACCAGCCGCCTTCATCACATCCGCAACCGTGACCGCCGCGAAACCACGATCGCGGAACAGCCGGCTGGCCTCCTGCAGGATTCGGCGACGGTTCTCGACCATCTGCTCGCGACTGACCTTCATCGAAATAATCTCCGTCTGCCCGTTGACGTTTCATGATGGCCATCACATTTAGTCATTCATGACGACTGTCATCAATATAGCTATGCGTTTCGAAAGGGCAACCCGATGACCAAACCTGCAGTGCTCATTACCGGCGCTTCCACCGGCATCGGTGCCACCTATGCCGACCGCTTCGCCCGCCGCGGCCATGACCTCGTTCTGGTGGCCCGCGATGCTGCGCGTCTCGATGCGCTGGCATCGAAGCTTCGAGAAGAGACCGGCGTCGCAGTGGACGTGCTGCTGGCCGACCTGACGAACCTCGAACAGCTGGCCGTCGTCGAGACGCGGCTGCGCGACGACGACCGCATCGGCATCCTCATCAGCAATGCAGGCGCAGGGCTCGGGGGCAGCTTCGTCGACCAGTCGACCGAAGCCGTCGATCGCCTGATCGCGCTCAACACCACCTCGGTCGCTCGGCTCGCCAGTGCGGTGGCACCACGCCTTGCCGCACGTGGGGATGGCGCGATCATCAATATCAGTTCGGCCGTAGGGCTGGCGCCGGAATTCGGCATGACCGTCTACGGCGCGACCAAGGCGTTCGTGCTGTTCCTGTCGCAGGGACTGGCGCTCGAACTGGGCCCCAAGGGCGTTTACGTGCAGGCAGTATTGCCAGCGGCGACCCGTACGGAGCTTTGGGGCCGTGCCGGTGCCGACGAGGCATCGCTGCCGCCGATGATGGATGTGGGCGAAATGGTGGATGCAGCGCTTGCCGGCTACGACGCCCGCGAAGGCGTGACGATACCGCCGCTGCACAACGGCGACCTGTGGGACGCGTTCCAGAATGCGCGGCGGTCGATGCTGCCGGGGTTCGGAGAGATCCATCCCGCGCCGCGCTACGCCACCTGATCCTGTCCTGACATCTCGAAACGAAAGACCCGCACCATGTCCGTATCCAGCCTCTTCTCATTCTATGATCTGGGACCCGTGGCGCTCGCCAACCGCCTTGTCATGGCCCCGCTGACGCGTAATCGCGCGGGTGCCGGTCTTGTGCCGACCGACCTGATGGCGAAATATTACGGCCAGCGCGCGTCGGCGGGCCTCATCATCACCGAAGCGTCGCAGGTGTCGCGGCAGGGGCAGGGGTATCAGGATACGCCGGGCATCTACACCGAGGCGCAGGTTGCCGGCTGGCGCAAGGTAACCGATG
>JAYVRZ010000033.1:0-19180 GCA_043775965.1 Sphingomonas sp. | reverse complement strand
AGGAGAACAAGGGCTGGGACGTCGCCAAATACCTGCTCGGGCATGAGCGCGAGATGATCTCCGGGATGGGCCTCGCGTCGAGTGGTGGCAACCCGTTGATCGACGGCGCGATCGCCACCGTCGGGCTCGGGCATGACGGACGGCTGGCCGATCCGCTGCTGCGTGCGTCGATCGCGATGTTCGAGGTGCGGGCGAAGGCGTTCGGGGCGATGTCCGAGCGCTTCATCGATGAGCTGAAGGCGGGCAAGGCGCACCCCGCGCAGCCGAGCATGATGAAATATTACGGCACCGAGCTGAACAAGTCGCGGTACGAGCTGATGATGGCGGCGGGCGGGTCGGACGCGCTCGAATGGGACAGCGAGCGGTCGCGCGGCGGCGCGGTTCCGCGGTCGTGGCTGCGGACGAAGGCGAATTCGATCGAGGGGGGGACGAGCGAAATCCAGCTCAACATCATCGCCAAGCGGATTTTGGAATTGCCGGCCTGACCGGGCCGATCGCAAGGCGCACGATCACGTCAACCGGCCCCCTTCACGTCACCCCAGCGAAAGCTGGGGTCTCCCCCGTAACGAAACGCCCCCCTGCCGCACGATACCCCAGCTTTCGCTGGGGTGACGGAGGTCTTCCGGGCGTCGGAGCACCGAAATGCCACTCTACCTAGACGACGACCAGACCGTCCTGCAGGACACGATCCGCGACTTCGTTGCCGAGCATGCGCCCATCAGCCACATGCGGTCGTTGCGCGACGCCGACGACCAGACCGGGTTCTCGCGCGACCTGTGGAAGCAGTTCGCGGAGATGGGCTTTACCGGCGTCCTGATTGGTGAAGACCAGGGCGGGCTCGGGCTCGGCCATGTCGAGGCGGGCGTGGTGCTGGAGGAAATCGGCCGTAACCTTTCCCCCTCCCCGTTCCTCTCCACTGCGGTCGCCGCCGTCGAGGCGCTAAAGGGCACTGGGCAAGCCGAGCGCTGGTTCCCCGGCATCATCGCCGGCGATACCGTTGCCGCGCTCGCGATCGACGAAGCCGCCAAACACCGCGACACCGTGGCGATGAAGGCCGAACGCTCGGGTAACGGCTTCAAGCTGACCGGCGCCAAGCGCTTCGTCACGCACGGCCACATCGCCGACCTGATCATCGTCGCGGCGCGCACCGCCGGCTCGGACGACGACGCGGACGGTATCACGCTGTTTGCGGTGCCGAAGGACGCCGCCGGGCTGACCGCGAACGCCGAACGCCTCGCCGATGCGAGCCTTGCCGCCCGGCTGGAGTTCGAGGGTGTCGCGGTCGATGCGGATGCGGTGATCGGCGAGGTCGACGCGGGCCGCACGCCGCTCGACCGCCTCCTGCGCGCAGGCCGGACCGGCGCGGCGGCGGAGTTGCTCGGCGTCGGCGGCGGCGCGATGGACATGACGGTCGGCTACATGAAGCAGCGCAAGCAGTTCGGCACGCTGATCGGCAGCTTCCAGGCGCTCCAGCACCGTGCCGCGCATCTGTATTCGGAAATGGAGGTCGCGCGCGCCGCCGTCCTCAAGGCGCAGCAACTGCTCGACCAGGGCAGCGACCGCGCCGACGAAGCCGTTTCGGTAGCCAAGGCGATGACCACCCTCGCCACCACGCTCAGCGTCCAGGAAGGCATCCAGATGCACGGTGGCATCGGCATGACCGACGAATACGACATCGGCTTCTACATGAAGCGCGCGCGGGTGCTGGCGGAGATGTTCGGGGATGCGAACTTCCATGCCGACAAATTGGCCGTAGCGGCGGGCTATTGACCGTAGCTTGTACCCCCGCGAAGGCGGGGGCCCAGACTGGGCACCCGCCTTCGCGGGTGAACACGGAGGTCAGATGAGCTTGGACACTACGGATACCTCGCCCGAAGCGCTCGCCCAGGGTCTCGTCGACCTGCTCGAGATCGAGGAAGTCGACACAGACCTCTATGTGGGCAAGCGCCAGCCCGGCGGCGTCGGGCGCGTGTTTGGCGGCCAGGTCATCGCGCAGGCGCTCCAGGCTGCACAGCGTTCGACCGAAGCGCCCAAGGCCGCGCATTCGCTCCACGCCTATTTCATGCGCCCGGGCAACGAGGACTACCCGATCGTCTACCGAGTCGTCCGCGACTTCGAGGGCCGCAGCTTCGCGACGCGGCGCGTGATCGCGATGCAGAAGGGCCAGCCGATCCTCAACATGGCCGCCTCGTTCCAGACGCCCGAGGATGGCTTCCACCATCAGGATATCATGCCCGACGTTCCTCCCCCCGAGGATCTTCGCACCGATCGCGCGCTTCGGCTGGAAACCCGCGACAGCATCCCCGAGACGATGCGCGCGCACATGCTGCGCCAGCGCCCGATCGAGGTGCGCCCGACCAATCCGCGCAGCTGGATCGAGCCGAAGCCCCAGGCTGCCGCGCATTCAATCTGGTTCCGCCTCGTCGCGCCGATCGGCGACGACCCGACGATGCACCGCGCGATCCTGGCCTATGCGTCGGACATGGCGTTGCTCGGCACCGCGCTGCTGCCGCATGGCGCCAACTGGATCACGCCCGGGCTCCAGACCGCGAGCCTCGACCATTCGCTGTGGCTGCACGAAGATTTCCGCGCGGACGACTGGTTGCTCTACGCCTGCGATAGTCCCTGGTCCGGCCACGCGCGCGGGCTCAACCGCGGCAAGATCTTCGCGCGCGACGGCCGGCTGGTCGCGAGCGTTGCGCAGGAAGGGCTGATCCGGATGCGCGCGTAACGCCGGTTACTTGCGCGTCCAGACCTTCTCGCCGCCGATCCACGTCTCCTGGACCTGAGTCGCGCGCAGGTCGGTCGGCGAGGCCAGCGTCGGGTCGCGGTCGACGATGATGAAGTCGGCGCGCTGGCCGGGCGCCAGCGCACCGAACCTGGTCTCCGCGAACCCGGCATAGGCGGCGGCTCCGGTCATCGCCCACCACGCCTGTTCGCGCGTCACCAGCTCTTGTGGCTGCCACCCACCCTGGGGCTGTCCGTCGGCATCCTGACGCGTGAACGCCGCCGCCCAGGTCGCGAACGGATCGGGCTTCTCGACCGGGAAGTCGGTCCCGAAGGCAAGCTTCGCCCCGTTCGTCAGCATCGATTTCCAGGCATAGGCACCCGCCAGTCGGTTCGGGCCGAGCCGAGCCTCGGCCATCGTCCGGTCGCTGGTCTGGTGCGTGGGCTGCATCGAGGCGATCGTGCCGAACTTGCCGAACCGGGGCAGATCCTCGGGCGCGACGACCTGCGCATGCTCGATCCGCCAGCGTCGGTCGCCGGTATAGGTCTCGCTCTCGACCTGGATCGCGTCGAGCACTTCCTGGTTGGCCTTGTCGCCGATCGCGTGGACCGCGACCTGGTATCCGTCCATCGCGGCACGGCTCATCTGGTTCTGGAGCTGGTCGTCGGTGAGGAAGCCGAGGCCGGACTGGCCCGGCGCATCCGAATAGGGCTTGAGCAGCCACGCGCCGCGCGACCCGAGCGCGCCATCCGCATAGAGCTTGACGCCACCCATCCGCAGGCGATCGTTATAGAGCCACGGCGTCGGGCCCTTGCCGCCGATCCGCCCGGCGGTCTCGACGCCCATCGCATAGCTCATGATCCGGACGCGCAGGCCGCCGATGTCGGCCATCCGGCGATAGGTCAGCCAGTCGTCGAGCGTCGTGCCCATGTCGGCGACCGCGGTGACGCCGTAGCGCAGCAGGATGCCCTGCGCGGTAAGGAAGGCGGCGTCGCGCTCCTTGGGGAGCGGTTGCGGCACGACCTTCTCGATAAGCGCCTGTGCGCCGTCGACGAACACGCCCGCGGGTGCGCCGCCGGTCTTCTCGATGCGACCGCCCGGCGGGGAGACGGTGGCACCGGTGACGCCCGCCTCGCGCATCGCCTCGCGGTTCGCCCAGCCGGCATGGCCATCGGCACGCGACAGCCAGATCGGGTGCCCGCCCGACACCGAATCGAGATCGGCGGCGGTCGGGAAGCGCCCCAGCCCCCACGCCTCCTGGTTCCAGCCGCGACCCAGCACCCATTTGCGATCGGGATTGCCCGCGACATAGGCGGCGATGCGCGACTTGGCCTCGTCGAGCGACTTGGTCATCGACAGGTCGAGCGACAGCGCGCCGAAGCCCATCTCGATGACATGGCCGTGCGCGTCGATGAAGCCGGGCAGCACGGTCCTGCCGTTCATGTCGATCCGCCAGTCGTAGAGCGGCTTGCCGGCGTTCTTCTTCAACTCCTTGCGGCTGAGCTTTGGCGCCTCTTCGCCGGGGGGGACGAGCCGCGTAACCTTGCCATCCTTGTCGATCAGGATCGCCTTGAAGTGAATGACGCGGCCGCCATCGGCGACGGTGATCCCGTTGACGTTGTCGACGATCCCGTCGGCGAGTGCGGGAGTCGAGAGCAGCGCGATCGCGGCTGCGGAAAGCATCAGACGCATCACTTCGGCAATCTCCGTACCAGCGCGCTCGTATCCTGGCGCGCGCCGCCCATCTTCTGCACGTCGCCGTAGAACTGGTCGACCAGCGCGGCGACCGGTAGCACCGCTCCGTTGCGCCGCGCTTCGTCCAGAGCCAGCCCCAGGTCCTTGCGCATCCAGTCGACCGCGAACCCGAAGTCGAACTCGTCCTTGGCCATCGTCGGCCAGCGATTGACCATCTGCCAGCTCTGCGCCGCACCGCCCGAGATCGCCTCGAACACCTTGTCGAGATCGAGCCCCGAGATCTGCGCGAACCGGAGCGATTCGGCGACGCCCTGGATCACGCCGGCGATCGCGATCTGGTTGCACATCTTGGTCGTCTGGCCCGCGCCTGCCTCGCCGACATGGACGATTCGCAGGGCATAGGCCTGCATGAAGGGTTCGGCCTTCGCCATCGCCTCGGCCGAGCCGCCGCACATGATCGAGAGCTTGCCGTTCTCCGCGCCCGCCTGCCCGCCGGACACCGGCGCATCGACCACCAACGGCCGCGCGCCCGCCAACCGGCGCGCGATCGAGGCCGAGACGGTGGTATGATCGACGAACACCGCGTCGTCGCGCATCGCCGCGAACGCGCCGTCCTCGCCTAAAGTGATCGAGGCCAGATCGTCGTCGTTGCCGACGCACGCGAACACGGCCTCCGCATTTTTTGCCGCCGCGGCCGGCGTATCGGCGACCGTGCCACCATATTTATCGGCCCATGCCAACGCCTTGGCCTGCGTGCGATTATAGACGGTGACGTCGTGCCCTGCCGCGGCGAGGTGCCCCGCCATCGGCGCGCCCATGACGCCGGTTCCGATGAATGCCAGTTTTGCCATAGCGTTCGCGCATAAGCGGTGTTTCCCCTGCACGCCAGATGGTCTAGCGGACGCGGATGGCTACCCAAGCTGCCGTAGCGGCACCCACCCTCCCCGTCTCGATCGACGACGTCCGCGTCGCGCACGACCGGATCCGCGCCTCGATCGTCCGTACGCCGACGCTCATCAGCCGCACGCTGAGCCAGATGACCGGCGCGACGGTGTATCTGAAGTTCGAGAACCTCCAGTTCACCGCGGCCTACAAGGAGCGCGGCGCGCTCAACACGCTGTTGCAGCTGTCGCCGGAAGCCTGCGCGAAGGGCGTCATCGCCGCCTCCGCAGGCAACCACGCGCAAGGCCTCGCCTATCATGCCAACCGGCTCGGCATCCCGGCGACGATCGTCATGCCGATCAACACGCCGACCGTGAAGATCACCCAGACCGAGGGCCACGGCGCCAAGGTCGTACTGCACGGCGAGACGTTCGACGCCGCCTATGCGCATGCCCGCATTCTCGAAGGGGAATGCGGCTTCACCTTCGTCCACCCGTTCGACGACCCCCGCGTCATCGCCGGCCAGGGCACGGTCGCGGTCGAAATGCTGGAGGATGTGCCGCAGATCGATACGCTGGTCGTGCCGATCGGCGGCGGCGGGCTGATCTCGGGCATGTCGACGGTCGCGCGCGCGATCGGCCAGGCGCCGAACGGCCACCGGATCGAGGTCGTCGGCGTCCAGGCCGAGCTGTACCCGTCGATGTACAACCGCATCAACGGCACCGACATGGCGTGCGCGGGCGATACGCTGGCGGAGGGCATCGCGGTCAAGGAGCCCGGCGGCATCACCTCGAAGATCGTCGCCGAACTGGTCGACGACATCGTCCTGGTCAGCGAACGCAGCCTGGAACAGGCAGTCAGCCTGCTGCTCCAGATCGAAAAGACCGTGGTCGAGGGTGCCGGCGCCGCCGGTCTCGCGGCCTTGATGGCGCACCCGGAGCGCTTCAAGGGCCGCACGGTCGGCTTGGTCCTGTGCGGCGGCAACATCGACACGCGGCTGCTCGCCAACGTCCTGCTCCGCGATCTCGCGCGCTCGGGCCGGCTGGCGCGGCTCCGCATCCGGCTGCAGGATCAGCCGGGGGCGTTGTTCAACGTCGCACGGATCTTCGACCAGCAGCGCGTCAACATCCTCGAACTGGCGCACCAGCGGATCTTCACCAACCTGCCGGCCAAGGGGCTCAGCCTTGACGTCGAATGCGAAACCCGCGACCGCGCGCACCTCGACCGCCTGATCGGTGCGCTGAGGGCCGCGAACTACGAGACCAGCACCGTCGAGCTCGCGTGACCCAATGCGGGACACCGGCTCGACGGGATTAACCCTCATAAACGGTTACGCCTCTTTTCATCTTGCCCGGTACTATTCATATACTTGGGCGGCGTAAGGCTGTCCCGGGGCCGGGCGTGCTGGACCTGGCCGGGAGGGATATACAGACACCGTGACTGCGCCATTCCGTTTTCCGCGCTTCTTCGTCACGAGCCCCTCGCCGTGTCCGTATCTGCCGGGCCGGCAGGAGCGCAAGGTGTTCACCGAACTCACCGGGCCGCATGCCAACGAACTGAACGACGCACTCGGCCGGATCGGCTTTCGGCGCAGCCAGGGGGTCGCGTATCGCCCGTCCTGCGCGGGTTGCACCGCCTGCGTCTCCGTCCGCGTAGTGACGGCGGAGTTCGTACCCAACGCGACGCAACGCAAGCTGCTCAAGCGGCACGGCGACGTCGAGGTCACCGCGTGCAAGGCCTGGGCAACCGAGGAGCAGTTCCAGTTGCTCCGCCGCTACCTCGGCACGCGCCATCCCGGCGGCGGCATGGCGGGCATGGACGAGGACGATTATGCCGACATGATCGAGCATTCGCCCGTCAACTCGGTGATCGTCGAATATCGCGAGCCCTCGGTCGCCGGCGCGCAGGGCAAGCTGATCGGCGCATGCCTGACCGACCGGCAGGCGGACGGGCTGTCGATGGTCTACAGCTTCTTCGCTGCCGACGAGGACAGCCGGCCGGGGTTCGGCAACTATATCATCATGGACCACATCCTCCGCGCTCGCGATGCCGGGTTGCCGTACGTGTATCTAGGCTATTGGGTGAAGGGTTCGCCGCGGATGGAGTACAAGACGCGGTACCGGCCGCTGGAAGTACTTGGGCCAGCGGGATGGCGACGGCTGGAGGATGCGGACCTGGTCGAGCAGGCGGCGCGTGTCGCGGCCTTGGCTTAGCCAGAAGATTTAACCGGCTTTTGGTTCCCACCGTCGCAGGGAGACGACTTTCTGGTTTACCGACGAACTGAAAGAACCGCGCGCTCAATCCTCGCGGTGCACCACCACGTCGACGTCCAGTTCCTCGCCACCCTCGCCCAGTCGCGACCCCGCGATCGGCGCCGCGCCGGCCGAGTCCAACGCGATCGCGACGCGGACGTAATGCTCTTCGGGCGACATGCCGGTGCACGGATCGAAACCGACCCAGCCGAGTCCCTCGACATACGCCTCCGCCCAACCGTGCGGGGTCGGAAAATGGATCTCTTCATGATCGTTGTGGTGATAGCCCGAGACGTAGCGTGCCGGCGCGCCGAGCGAGCGCGCGGCGACCGCAAACATCTGCGCCATATCGCGCGGCGTAGCGCTGTCCTTGAGGAATGCCGCCGTAGCCGTCAGGCCAGGCTCGGGGCGGCCGCAATCGAACGCGAACTTCGCATGGAGCGCGCGGTTCAGTCTGTGCAATGCGCCGATCCGGTCGCGCGCACCAACCGCGGCATCGGCGGCGAACGCGGCAATGGTCGGATCGGGCTGCGTCGCGTCGCTCGGCCGCATGAACAGCGCCGGCGGCAGCGTCTCGTGCACGCCGTGCAACACGCCGTCCGAATGGCTGGTCAGAATCTCACCCTTGACGGTGATCTCGATCCCGTCGACCGGCCCATCGGCGTACAGCATCGTCACCGCGTTGCCGAAGCCGTCGCGACCTTGCCGCAGCCGCGCGTCGCAATCGACGTCGATACGCCAGGATGCAACGGTCTGGTCATGGGTGTTCTCAGGGGTCAAACGCAGCATCTGGACGAGCCGCGCCTGTGGCTGGTTGAAGCGGTAGATGGTGTGGTGGTCGATCGACAGCCGCATCAGAGAAACTTGAACTGGCGGCCAATGGCGCCGTGAAGCTGCGCGTTCTCGGCGATGAACGCCTGGAGATACTGGTGCAGCCCTGAAGAAATGACCTCGCCCGAGCGGGTCTTGCCCATTCGGCTGGCGCGCATCCGTGCCATCCTGTCCGCCTCCCCGTGACTGCCCGTTCGCTTGGCGAGCAGATTGAGCACGTCGACCGTTTCCTCGACCGACGCCGCCAGACTGCGCGGGAGTTCCGAGCGTGCCAGCAGCAGGTCGATCACGTCGGCAGGCCGCAAACCGTCATTGTAGAGCCAGCGATAGGCGGTGACGGCCGACACCGTCTGCAGGATCGTCGTCCACTGATCGCGGTCGATCGCCCCGCCGAGCCGCTCGCCCTCCGGCAACAGGATATGATATTTGACGTCGAGCAGCCGGGCCGTGTTGTCCGCCCGCTCGACCGCTTGGCCAAGCCGGATAAACCACGTCGTCTGGTTGCGGAGCATGCGGTGGACGGCACCCTCGAAGCCACGCGTCTCGTTCTTGACCGCCTCGACGAGGTTCAACTGCGCCGTGGTGCTGCCGGGTGTCGCGCGGTTCTCGAACAGCAGCCACGCGCGGTTGATTGCGGTCCAGGCCTCGCGGGTCAGCGCGGTACGGACCGCCTTCGCGTTGTTGCGCGCCATGTCGAGACAACGGACGATCGATCCCGGATGGCTCGAATCGAGCGTCAGGAAGCGGACGACGTCGCGCTGGCCGATATCCACCCCCGTCTTGGCGTAGGCCTCATCGGTTTCAGTCACGGCGAGCGCGGATGCCCAGGCTGCGTCGCCCGCGGGCTGCGACGACAGCACGTCGAGCCGCACGGTGGCCTCGACCAGCCGGGCGATGAAATCCGCGCGCTCGAAATATCGGCCGAGCCAGTAGAGCGACGATGCGGTGCGCGACAGCATCAGGCGTTGCCACCAAGCGTTTGCGACATGCCGCCCATCGTCTGCGTCATGCCACCCGATCCCATCCGCTGCGACTGGTCCGCCATCAGCACGAAACTGTCCTTGGTGCCGCCGCCCTGGCTGGAATTGACCACCAGCGATCCTTCCTTGAGCGCAACGCGTGTAAGCCCACCCGGTACGACCTGCACACCCTTCGACCCGGTCAGCACGAACGGCCGGAAATCGACGTGTCGGGGGCTTAGTCCACTATCCGCCATCGTCGGCACGGTCGACAGCGCCAGTGTCGGTTGCGCGATGTAGCGGTGCGGCTCGGCGATCAGCGCCGCCCGGAAATCCTCGATTTCCTGTTTCGATGCGGTCGGGCCGACCAGCATGCCGTAGCCGCCCGAGCCATCGACCAACTTGACGACGACGTCCTCGAGGTTGTCGAGGACGTACTTCAGCGAGTCCGGCTCGCGGCAGCGCCACGTCTCGACGTTGCGCAGCTTGCACTCGCCGCCCGAGTAGAACTTCACGATGTCCGGCATGTAGCTGTAGATCGCCTTGTCGTCGGCGATGCCGTTGCCTGGCGCGTTCATGATCGCGACGTTGCCCGCCGCATAGGCCGCGATCAGCCCCGGCACGCCGAGCGCCGAATCCGGGCGAAACACCAGCGGATCGAGATAATCGTCGTCGATCCGGCGGTAGATCACGTCGACCTTCACCCGACCCGCGATCGTCCGCATCCAGACGACGTCGTCGTCGACCACGAGGTCGGCCGCTTCGACCAGTTCGATACCCATCGAGTCGGCGAGGAAGCTATGCTCGTAATAAGCGGAATTATAGTGGCCGGGCGTCAGCAGCACGCAGGTCGGGTTCGAGCCCGTACCGTGCGGCGCGACCGACTTCATCGTTTCGAGCAGGCGATCCGGATAGCTGTCGACCGCCGCCACGCGGAATTCGCGGAACAGTTCGGGACAGAGCCGCAACATGGCCTCGCGGTTCTCGAGCATGTAGCTGACGCCCGACGGCGTGCGTGCATTGTCCTCGAGCACGAAGAAGTCGTCGGGCCCGGTGCGAACGAGATCGATGCCGCAGATATGTGCCCAGATCCCGTGCGGCGGGCGCATGCCGGCGATTTCGGGACGGAACTGCGGATTGCCGAGCACGAGGTCCTCGGGAAGGATACCCTCCTTGAGGATTTTGCGCTCGCCGTAGATGTCGTCGAGGAACGCATTGATCGCTTCCACGCGCTGGATCAGACCTTCGGAGAGCCGGTTCCATTCGTCGTGCAGGAATACGCGCGGCACGATGTCGAACGGAATGATCCGCTCGGCCGCCTCGTTCTCGCCGTAGACCGCAAAGGTAATCCCGAGCTGGCGGAACGTCGTTTCGGCCGCTTCCTGACGCCGACGCAGTTCGGCGTCAGGCGTATCCTCGATCCACCGACCAAGAGCTGCCAATTCGGGCCGGGCGGTCGTGTCGCCGGGTGTCCCCATGATCTCGTCGAACGCTTGTTTCCCCATCGAAACGGTAAATTCCCCATCAAGCGTAAGGGTTCCATGCTGCATCGCTTTGTTGCGACGCACAAGGGGGTCTCATCCCCCCTGGTTCGAAAGCCCGATCAGGCGCCCAGCCCCTCCAGCAGACCCGGTGTAAGGACCTGCGGCAGGACCTTCGGCTCCGCAGCGCCCGGCGCGTAATAGAGGTACAGCGGCACGCCGGCGCGGTTATGCGCCTGGATGAAGCGGCCCATCGCCGCGTCCCCGTCCGTCCAGTCGCCGATCAGGACCGCGACCTTGTGCTTCGCGAACGCGTCGCGCACGTCCGGCGTCTCGATCGCGACCTTCTCGTTGACCTTGCACGTCAGGCACCAGTCGGCGGTGAAATACACGAACACCGGGCGCTTCTCGGCCCGCAGCGACGCGAGCTTGGCTTCGGTGAACGCCTCCTTGCCCAGGGTCGCGGTCTTTTCGGAAGGCTGCGGCGTTTGGGAGATCAGCGCCGCGCTGCCGACGAAGACGATCACGAGCGCGATCTGCGCGACGGTCCCGAACGCCTTGCCCTTGCGCTGCCGCGTGCCGCCGATCCAGAGCACCACGGCGACCCCCAGCACCGCGATCAGCGACAGCGTGAGCGCTTCGACACCGGTCTGGCGCCCGAGCACCCAGCCGAGCGCGATCGCGGTCAGGAACATCGGCACCGACAGGATATGCCGGAACGTCTCCATCCACAGGCCGGGCTTGGGCAGCCAGCGGCGCCATGCCGGGATGAAGCCGATCGCCAGGAACGGCAGCGAGAGGCCGATCCCGAGCCCGCCGAACACCGCGAGCGCCGCCGGCCACGGCAGCACCAGCGCTGCGCCCAATGCCGCACCCATGAATGGCCCGGTGCACGGCGTCGCGATGAACGCGGCCAGCGCGCCGGTCGCGAATGCCCCGCTCGCGCCGCTCTCCCCTGCGAACCGCGGCGTCGGCACTTCGAACAGCCCGGTGAGGTTGAACGCGATCGCTGCGCTCAGCAGCAGCAGCACGACGATCGCTGCCGGATGCTGCAGCTGGAACGCCCAGCCGACCGCTGATCCGCCCGCCCGCAGCGCGAGGATCGCCGCGCCGAGCCCGAGACAGACGAGTACGACGCCCGCGGTGTAGGCCAAGGCCTCGCCCCGCGCGTCCTTCTCGCTCGCACCGCCGCGCGCGAGGCTGAGCGCCTTGAGGCTCAGGATCGGGAACACGCACGGCATGATGTTGAGGATCAGCCCGCCAAGCACCGCGCCCGCGAATGCCACGAGCGCGGTCAACCAGATGCTGTCGCTCGAGGCCTGGGTGGAGCCCGTGTCCGCAACGATACCGGGTATCGCCTTGAGGCTCAGCCCCTGCCCTTCGCCGATGCGGAGAACGCCTTCGATCGGTCCGGTCGCCTTGCCGTTGGCGGCGAGCTTGGTGGCGATCGTCAGTTGGTCGCCATCGCGCGTCAACGTCTGTGCGGCGCCATTATCGACGACGCCGGTGGTGACCGGGAAAAAATACGCCTTGTCGACCGCGGCGCCCGCAGGAAACGGCACCGCGATCCGCATCGCGCCGCCCGTCACCGCATAGGTCGCGCTCGCGTCGAGCGGCTTGGGGATCGCCTTGCGCCAATCGGCGAACGCAGCCGCTGCCGACGGTGCGCCATCGCCGATCGTCAGGTCGAGCGACAGCGCCTGCTCTTCGGGCACGCAAATCGTCGCCGAGCATACGAGGTAGCTGGTCTTGAGCCGGATCGGCAGTTTCGTGCCTGCCGCGAGGCCCGCCGGAACCTGGATCGTCACGAGCGGCGCGTAGGGCGCTTCGTAGACGTAGTTCATCAGGCCGGCGATCAACAGCGTCGTCGGCACCGGCCATTCGGGCTCGGCCGCGGTTGCGCCCTTGGGCAGCGTCCAGTCGAACGTCGCAGGGAAGCCCGCATCGCCCGGATTGCGCCAATAGCCGTGCCACCCCTGTTCGGGCGTCGTTGCCAGCGCGAGCGTCAGCGGTGCGCCCGGTTTGGGATGATCGCTTTCCGCCACCAGTCGGATCGTCAGGTGCCGGCTCGAGCCGTTGAGCGATTCCGCCGCGACGGGCAGGCTCGCAAGGCCGCAAATGCCCAGCAGGAGCGTCATCAGGACGCAACGTAAACTGCGCATGGCCATCCTTGTGTCGTTCATCCAGCGAAGCCATAGCGGTGACGATGCGATATTGCACTTCAAAGCGCGCGCCGCTTTCAAAGGCCGCTGCTTGCTAAAGGACTGTTCGTGAAAGCACTTATCGCCGCGCTCCTGCTGACCTCGGCCGCTTCGGTCTCTGCCCAGACCGCACCGGCACCCGCTTCGGCGCCGGTGCCTGCGACTTTACCGGCGACGCCGCCCAAGTTGATCGTCGCGATCTCGGTCGACCAGTTCGCCGCGGACCTGTTCCAGCAATATCGCAATCGCTACACGGGCGGCTTCACGCGGCTGCTGAACGGCGCGGTGTTTCCGAGCGGCTATCAGAGCCATGCCGCGACCGAGACGTGCCCCGGCCACTCGACGATCCTCACCGGCATGCGGCCCGCGCATACCGGGATCATCGCCAACAACTGGGTCGACCAGCGCGCCGGACGGCCCGACAAGATCGTCTATTGTTCAGAGGACGAGCGCGTCACGGGCAGCACGCACGACAGCTACACGGTGTCCGACATGCACCTGAAGGTGCCGACGCTCGGCGAGATGATGAAGGCGCGCGATCCGCGGACGCGCTCGGTCTCGGTCGCGGGCAAGGATCGCGCCGCGGTGATGATGGGCGGCCACAAGGTCGACGAACTCTGGTGGTGGGACGGCAAGACGTACGTGTCGTATGCAGGCCGCGCGGTGCCCCCCGCGGTGCAGCGAACGCGCGACGCGGTCGCCGCGCTGATCGCCAAGCCGCAGGCGGCGCTGCCGCTGCCCGGCTATTGCGCGGGGGTGAACCATCCGATCGAGATCGCTGGCAAGACCTACGGCCAAGGTCGCTTCGAGCGCGAGGCGGGCGACGCCAAGGGCTTCCGCGTGTCGCCGGCGTTGGACGCCGCCGTGTTCGCGATGGTGGCCGCGCTGGTCCAGGACATGAAGCTCGGCAAGGGGCCGCAGACCGACATCATCGATATCGGCGCATCGGCGACCGATTATATCGGCCATACCTATGGCACGCAGGGCACCGAGATGTGCATCCAGATGGCCGAACTCGACCGGACGCTGGGCGATTTCTTCGCGGTGATGGATGAGACCGGGGTCGACTACGAGGTCGTGCTGACCGCCGATCACGGCGCGCACGATGCGACCGAACGCCAGCAGCAGCGGGCGATGCCGATGGAGGCGCACATGGACGAAAACGTGCTCGCCAAGCAGGTCGGCACTGCGATCGCCAAGGATCTCGGATTGCAGGGCAGCGTGCTGCTCGGCACCGAGGGCGACGTCTATATCGACGACTCCCTGCCGGCAAAAACCCGCGCGAAGGTGCTGGCCGACGCGCTGCGCCGCTATCGCGCGATGCCGCAGGTCGCGGCGGCGTTCGCGGCGGCGGACATCATGGCGACACCGATGGCAACGACCCCGCCGGAAACCTGGACGCTGATCGAGCGCGCGCGCGCGTCCTTCTACCCGGAGCGTTCGGGACAGATGGTGGTTCTGCTCAAGCCGCGCGTGACGACGATCGTGTCGCCGGCCGGCGGCTATGTCGAGACTCACGGGTCGCCTTGGGACTATGATCGCCGCGTGCCGATCCTGTTCTGGCGCAAGGGCATGACCGGGTTCGAGCAGCCGCTGTCGGTCGAGACGGTCGACATCGTGCCGACGCTGGCGGCGACGATCGGGTTGCCGGTGTCGGGGCTGGACGGACGGTGTCTCGATCTCGATCCAGGTGCCGCGAGTACCTGTCCGAATTGAGTTGGCCCTCGATCTGGCGAAGAAGATTGTTCTCCCGCGAAGGCGTGGCCCAGACTGGGCTCCCGCCTCCGCGGGAGAAGATTTTTAGGGTTCGGAAGTTCGCTGAAGCGCGAAGGCGAGCCGGCCGTCCGAGCGTCCCATCATCCCATTCCCCGTCATCCCAGCGAAAGCTGGGATATCCCTGTTGCTAACCGGCCGGCATACCAACCGGGATACCCCAGCTTTCGCTGGGGTGACGGGGAGGGTGTCGGGGGTTGCGAGAGCAGCGGGCGCGAGAGCGACGGCCGCGCCGTGATTGACGACGAAAGCGGTGAGGCGCGTCGATGGTCGGTCGTCGTGCGCCGCGGTGCACCGGCGCCGTGCACCCGTTCACCGCGTCTCGAACGCCCGCAACCCTGGCCCGAGCCGGTTAGCGCCCAGGGCCAGCTTGTCGTGGCTGTAATCCGCGAGAAATGCCGGGCTGCTGCTGTCTCCCGGCGATAACCGCGCGTCGTTGTCCTCGACGCGTAGCCCGGTCGAGCGATACGTCTTCGCTTCGGCGGCAACGACGATCAGGCCGGAGCGGTTTTCCTTCTGCTTGCCCTGGACGAAGGTGTTGCGCGCGATGAGGCCGGTCGCGCCTTCGGGCAGGTCGATCATGTAGTTGGTCTTCTTGCCGGCGGTATCGTCGAAGCTGTTGTCGGTGATCGACACGTTGGGCACGCGCAGCTTGACGTAATGACCGCCGGTCCCGCGCTCGAACCGCGAATTGGTGATCGTCACGCTGCCCTTGTTGCCGAGATAGATCGAATGCGAGCAATTGGGTGCTTCGTCGCATTGGCCCAGCCCGGCGAAGGTCGAATGGTCGATCGTGATCCGCTGGCCGTTCGGCTCGCCGCCCAGGATACCTTCCTGGCTGTCGAGGAACATCGCGTTGGTGACGCTCAGGTCTCCCATCTCGGTGCGGATGCCGGCGCCGTTGCCGTCCTTCACGCGGTAGCCGCGGAAGACGAGGCCGTCGACGACCGAGCCCTGCCCGCGCAACACCAGCGCCGCCTTGTCCTCGCAAGTGACGCTGTCGAAGATCGCGGTGCCTGGCTTGATCGCCTTGAAGGTGATGTGCCCGCCCGACTGGATCGCGCATTCGCGGTAGGTGCCGGGCGCGATCAGGATCGTCGCCGTGTCCATGCGGATCGACGACACCGCGTCCTGCAGCGTCGAGAATCCCTGGCCGTTCACCGTGAACGGCGCGCCGGTCTGCGCAAAGGCGGGCGTGGCGAGCAGCACAAGCGCCAGCAGCGAACGGTTCATGCGGAATCCTTTTCATCGGGCGTTCGAGCGAGCGCGGGTCGTGATCGCATGTAATGCTGCCGTCGTGCCAGTCGATCCCTGCCGAATCCACCGGCTGTCCCGAAACGGCGCATCGCGGAGATCGGCCGGACGTGGCTGCAGACGCCGCCCGTGCATATTGCTCCCGCTCGCCACCCGGAATACCAACGGTTGCGAAACGATGCCGGCGGACAGGACCGACCGAGCGCCGGGGGGACGCCAATGCACGCCATGACGCCGACGGAGGTCTTCCTCCTCGCGATGCTCATCATCTTCACGGTGCCGTATCTGGTGTGGCGGATCGGGCGGACGGATTACTGGGCGCCGCTGGTCGTGGTGCAGATCATCGGCGGCATCCTGCTCGGGCCGGGTGTGCTGGGGGCGGCCTATCCCGATTATTACGCGACGATCTTCACGCCCGCGACGATGGGCTCGCTCAACGGCATCGCGTGGTGGGCGGTGATGATGTTCGTCTGGGTCGCGGGGATCGAACTGGATCTCGGCGAGGCGTGGAAGCGGCGCGGCGAAACCGGGGTCACCGCCGGGCTGGCGCTCGCCGTCCCTCTGGTCACCGGCAGCATCGCGGCGGTGTTGATGCTGCGCTACCCCGGCTGGCGCGGGCCGGACGGCGCGACGTGGCAGGTGGTGCTCGGCATCGGCATGGCCTGCGCGGTTACCGCCCTACCCATCCTCGTGCTGTTTCTCGAAAAGCTCGACGTGCTGCGGGAACCGATCGGCCAGCGGATCCTGCGCTATGCGAGCCTGGACGACATCGCGATCTGGGGCGTGCTTGCGCTGATCCTGCTCGATTGGGAGCGCGTCGGACGACAGGGTGGCTTCCTCGTCGGGTTCGCGGTCGCCACGTTGCTGGTGCGCAAGCTGATGGCGCGGATCGAGGAACGCGACCGCTGGTATGTCAGCCTGATCTGGCTCGCCGGCTGTGGGTTCGCCGCCGACTGGGCCGGGCTGCACTTCATGGTCGGCGCGTTCCTGTCGGGCGCGGTGCTCGATTCGAAGTGGTTCACGACTGCGAGGATGGACCAGTTCCGCCACTTCGTGCTGCTCGCGGTGATGCCGGTGTTCTTCCTGTCGACGGGGCTGAAGACGCAGTGGGCGGTCGGAGGTTATGCGGTGTTCGGCGCGGCGGCGCTGCTGCTGGTCGCGTCGGTCGGCGGCAAGCTGGCGGGGGTTCACGCCGCCGGGCGGATCCTGAAGTGGCGGCCGGGCGAGGCGTCGGCGATCGGCTGGCTGCTCCAGACCAAGGCGCTGATAATGATCATCTTCGTCAACATCCTGCTCGATAAGAAGATCATCACCAACGAGACCTTCACCGCGCTGCTGCTGATGGCGCTGGCGAGCACGATGCTGACCGTGCCGATGGTCGCGCCGAAGTTGAAGAAGCTGGCGGGGCTGGTTGGGAAGAGCGGGTAAGGATCAGTTGCGATCCTCCCCCGCTAGGGGGAGGTGGCTGGCGCTTGCCGGACGGAGGGGGAGGACACGGAGCAGAGGTTTCGCATGCCTCCCCCTCCGTCGCCTTCGGCGCCACCTCCCCCTTGCGGGGGAGGATTACTTCAGGCGCCCGCGTTGAGGAGGTCGTGGCGTTTCAGGGCGTGGCGGAGCTGGTCGTAGCTCAGGCCTAGGGCCTCGGCGGTGGCGCGTTGGTTGAAGCGGTGTTCGGCCAGCGCGCGGGAGAGAAGGTCCCGCTCGAAGCGGGATACGCGCGATTTGAAATCCGAGGGCCCCTCCTCGCAAGCGACTACCGGATCGTCACCCTCTTCGGCCTCGACGGGTTGCGGCACCATGGCCAAAGACCTTGGCGCGGTCGAAGCCCCGGGGCGATGTGGTGACTGGAACGGGTCGATCTCGATCGCATCGATCGGCCCGGCCTGTTCCCAGCGATATACCGCGCGCTCGACGACGTTGCGCAACTCACGCACGTTCCCCGGCCAAGCATACGCGATCAGCGCGTCCATCGCCGCGGGGCCGAACCCCTCCCAGCGCTCGCGGCCGAGTTCCGACGCCATGCGCCGCCCGAAATGCTCGGCGAGCACCACGATGTCGCCGGTCCGCGCGCGCAACGGCGGCAGCGTCACCACCTCGAACGACAGCCGGTCGAGCAGATCGGCGCGAAACTCGTGCCGCATCACCTTGTCCGGGAGATGCTCGTTGGTGGCGGCAACGATCCGCACGTCGACGCGCATCGGTCGCGACGAGCCGATCCGCGTGATCTCGCCGTACTCGACCGCGCGCAGCAGCCGGTCCTGCGCCGCCATCGACAGCGTGCCGAGTTCGTCGAGGAACAGCGTGCCGCCATCGGCCTCCTCGAACCGCCCTACCCGCGCCTTGGTCGCGCCGGTGAACGCGCCCGCTTCATGCCCGAACAGTTCCGCCTCGATCAGCGTCTCGGGCAGCGCGGCGCAGTTCATGATGACCAGCGGCTGGTCCCATCGCGGCGACAGGCGATGAAGCCGCTCGGCGACCAGTTCCTTGCCCGTCCCGCGCTCGCCGATCACCAGCACCGGGCGGTCCAAGGCGGCTGCCCGCGACGCGCGTTCGAGCGCTGCCATGAACGTGCCGGACTCGCCGATGACCTGTGTCGTTCGCTCCATGACGAAGATGTGGCGCGAATTCCCAACTCTTGGCAAGCTTACGCCACCGCCCGAACACTCGAAATCGCGCAAACCCCTGCAATTCCGCCATTTTCAAAACTGGCACGACAGATGCAATGCTTCAGGCAACCCGCCGAATAGCGGAACCAACCAGTCTTAAAGGGGACCCACCATGTTCAACACCAACATCGCCCGCACCGTCGCCGCCACGTTCTGCACCATCGTCGTCAGCGCGACCTGCGTCCTCGGCGCAGTCGGCCCAGCGATCGCAACCAACACAACGCCTATCGCGGTTCACACCTCGATCGTGGCATAAGACCCCGACGGCTTAGAGCCTCGGGCCGACCCCTGGAGTAGGATTTACATGGGCATCTTTTCCCGCACCCGCGACATCGTCGCCGCCAACTTCGCCGATCTCATCGAGAAGGCCGAAGACCCGTCGAAGATGATCCGCATGATCATCCTCGAAATGGAGGAGACGCTGGTCGAGGTTCGCGCCTCCGCCGCGCGCACCATCG
>JAYVRZ010000032.1:0-11856 GCA_043775965.1 Sphingomonas sp. | reverse complement strand
CATGTCGCAACGCCGATGCTGACGGTGGTGAAGCCCGCGCATCCAACCGGCGCCGCGGTGCTGATCTGTCCGGGCGGCGGCTATGCCCGCGTTGCCGTCGGGCGCACGGGCGGCGGCATCGCGCGTGATTTTGCGGCGCGTGGGATCACCGCGTTCGAACTCCTCTATCGCCTGCCGCACGACGGTTGGGCGGCGGGCCCCGATGCACCGTTGCAGGATGCGCAGCGGGCGATGCGCGTGATCCGGGGGGGTGCAGGCTCGCGCTGGTCGATCGACCCGGCGCGTGTCGCCGTCACCGGTTTTTCGGCAGGCGGGCATCTCGCGGCGCGTGTCGCGTCGCGGTCGGCGGTGTCGACCTATCAGCCGGTCGATGCCGCAGATCGTCTCTCCGCCACAGCCGCGATCGCCGGGCTGTTCTTTCCGGTGATAACGATGCTCGACGACGGCGTGCATGCAGCGTCGCGCCGCGAACTGCTCGGCACGCATGTCGCCGACGCTGCCTGGCAGACGCGGTTTTCGGCGCAGCTCGACCTTCCCGCAGAGATGCCGCCGACCTTCGTCGCGTGCAACGGCGACGATCCGGTCGTGCCGATGCGCAACAGCGTGCTGATGTACGAAGCGCTGCACGCCGCGAAGATACCCGCCGAACTGATGATCTTCGAGAAAGGCGGCCACGGCCCGCCGGCCGCACACCGCGACGGATCCCCGGTGCCGTGGATGGACCTCTTCCTGGCGTGGTCGCGCGACCATGGCTGGCCTGCCTGACAAGGATATGACGATGCGGACCATTGCATTCGGGCTGATGACGGCGCTCGCCGTCGCGGTTCCTTCGAACGCCACTCCGACGAACGCTGGGTCGGCGAACGCTGGGTCGGCGAACGCCCCGTCTTCGGTCGCCCCGTCTTCGGTAGGGGCGAAGCCGGCGTCGTGGATCGACGCGAAGACCGGCCACAAGATCCTCCGGCTGTCGGATGCTCCCGGCAATTATGCGCTGTATTTCAACTACAATGCGTACACGCCGCAGGGCGATGTGATGATCTTCCAGACCGCGGACGGGATCTCCGCGGCAGATACGGGCACGTGGGCGGTGAAGTCCCTGCTGCGCCGGCCGGGCGCCCACCTGCTGTTCGCGGGACACAAGACCCGTAGCGCGTATTTCTCCGAACAGGCGAACGACGACGCCGCCTCGCCGATCACGATCTATGCCGCCGACATCGACACCGGTGCGGTCCGCAAGATCGCGGAAGTGCCCAAGGGCAGCCGGATCGATACGATCAATGCCGACGAGACGCTGCTCGCCGGCCAGGTCGCGTCGCGCGACATGCCGCTCCAGCCCAACGTCGCCGGGGTCGACGTGAAGATCGGGCAGACTGCCTATGCGGCGAACTGGCCCGACGGCAGACCGATGACCTATGCCGATGCCAAGGAGTTCCGGCTGAACCAGCGGCTCGAGGCGAAGATCCCGATGGAGATCTTCACCATCGACGTGAAGACCGGGCAACGGCGCAGCGTGGTCAAGTCGACCGACTGGCTCAACCACCTGCAATTCTCGCCGACCGACCCGACGCTGCTGATGTATTGCCACGAGGGGCCGTGGCACAAGGTCGACCGGATCTGGACCATCCGCACCGATGGCAGCCGGATGACCAAAGTCCACACCCGGACGATGAACATGGAGATTGCGGGCCACGAATTCTGGTCGCCCGACGGCAAGACGATCTGGTACGATCTGCAGACGCCGCGAGGCGAGGATTTCTGGCTGGCCGGTTACGACGTCGCCACCGCAAAGCGCCGCTGGTATCACCTCGAGCGCAACGAATGGTCGGTGCATTACAATGTTTCGGCGGACCAGCAGCTGTTCTCCGGCGATGGCGGCGACAGCGAGATGGTCGCGCGCGCACCCGATGCGAAGTGGATGTACCTGTTCCGGCCGCGCGTGGTGCCCGACGTCGCCGGTATCCGGGCCGACAACGCCGACAGCCTGATCGCGGCAGGCGTTTTCGCGACCGAGAAGCTCGTTGACCTCAGCAAACAGGATTACAAGCTGGAGCCCAACGCGCGGTTCTCGCCCGACGGCAAATGGCTGATCTTTCGAGCGAACATAGAGGGCAAGGCGGCGATCTACGCGGTCGAAGTCGCCAAGGCCGCGTCGTGATGCGCGGCAAGACGCTCGTCTCGTTCAGCGCGTTGCTGCTGGCAACGACCGCGCAAGCCACCCCCCGCGAGACGGTGCCGTTCGACAGCGACTGGCTCTTCGCGAAAGGCGATCAGGCGAACGCGGAGACGGCAGCCTTTGTCGACGCGCGCTGGACGCGGGTCGCGTTGCCGCACGACTGGGCGATCGCGGGGCCGTTCCTGGAGACGGCACCGGCGACCGGGTCGGGCGCGTTCCTGCCGACCGGCATCGGCTGGTATCGCAAGCATTTCGAACTGCAGCCCGGCTGGAAGGGCCGACGGATCTTCATAGAGCTTGACGGCGTCATGGAGCGTTCGGGCGTGTGGGTGAACGGGATGCATCTCGGCCACCGGCCGAACGGCTATCTGCCGCTGCGCTACGAGCTTACGCCGTTCCTGCGCGAGGGCGGCAACGTGATCGCGGTACGCGCCGACACGGCAAGTCAGCCCGCGTCGCGCTGGTATGCCGGCAGCGGGATCAATCGCCATGTCCGGCTGATCGTCACCGGCGACACGCATCTCGAAGCGGATGCGACGGTCGTACGGACGACCGCGATCAGCGAGACGGCCGCAACCGTGACGGTCGCGACGTCTGTCCTCAATCAGGCCGACAGCCAAGCCTCCGCGCATCTCGCCGTCGACCTCGTCGGTCCCGACGGAAAGGTTGCGGCGACAGCCCGCGGCGACGCCCTCACACTGCCGCCAGGGCGGGCGACCGCGGCCGCGGTGACCTTTACGCTCGCCCGGCCGCATCGGTGGGATGTCGGCGACCCGGCGCTCTACACGGCGCGCGTGCGCGTGATCGGCGACGACGGGCAGTCCGTGGACGACGAGGACGTTCGCTTCGGCATCCGCGAGGCACGGTTCGAGGCGGCCACCGGGTTCTGGCTGAACGGCCGCAACCTCAAGCTGAAGGGCGTCGCGATACACGCGGATGGCGGTGCATTCGGGACCGCCGTCCCCCTCGCCTTCTACGAGCATCGGTTGCGGGGGCTGATGGCGCTGGGGGTCAACGCGGTTCGGACCGCGCACAACCCGTTTCCGCCCGAATTTCTCGACCTGTGCGACCGGCTCGGGCTGCTGGTGATGGGCGAGCCGTTCGACATGTGGACCGTGGCCAAGAACCCGCAGGACTATCACCTGTTCTTCACCGACTGGTCGTCGGTCGACGCAACCGCGTTCGTGCGGCGCGACCGCAATCATCCGTCGATCGTGATCTGGTCGATCGGCAACGAGATCCACGACACCGCCTACCCGGTCGTCACGCAGTCGATCATCGCCCGGTTGAAGGGCGTGTTCCATGCGGCGGACCCGACCCGGCCGGTGACGATGGCGCTGTTCCGCCCCAACACCACGCACGATTATCAGAACGGCACCGCCGACATGCTCGACGTCGTCGGCCAGAACTACCGCGAAACCGAGCTCGCCAAGGCGCATGCGGACAAGCCGTCGCGCCCGATCATCGGCACCGAGAACAGCAAGAACCGCGAGAGCTGGCTCGTGGTGCGCGACAACCCCGCTTATGCCGGCATGTTCCTGTGGACCGGTGCCGACTATCTGGGCGAAGCGGACCGGATAGGTTGGCCCGCGATCAGCAATCCGTCGGGGCTGGTCGACCGCACCGATGCGGTCAAGCCGATCGGCTGGGAACGCGCGAGCTGGTGGTCGACGCGTCCGATCGTCAAGATCGCGCGCCGCGTCACGCCGGTGATCGATACGAGCGAGTTGCCGACGATGGTCGGCGTCGCGATGCCGCAACCCAAGGGGCCAGGGGTGCTCGCCGACTGGTCTCCTGCCGACCGGACCCCGCATGACGAAATTGTCGAGGCCTATAGCAACGCGCCCGACGTGGAGCTGTTCGTCGGAACAAAGTCCTTCGGACGCCAAGCCCGCTACCTCGACGACAAGCCACGGCAATGGACGGTGCCGTTCACGCCCGGAACGATCCGTGCCGTCGGCTATGACGGCAGGACCGTGGTCGCGCGCGACGAACTGGTCACCGCCGGCGCGCCCGCCGCGATCCGGCTGACGCCGACGGCTCGCGCGATCAGCCAGGGTTTCGACGCGGTCGGCTTCGTCGAGGTCGCGATCGTCGATGCGAAGGGCGTCGTCGTACCAGATGCCACGTCGATGCTGACGGCGACCGTCACGGGCGGCACGCTCGCCGCGTTCGACAATGCCAGCATCACCGATCACACCGCCTTCGCCAGTTCGACGCGCGCCGCCAATGCCGGGCGCGCGCTGGTCATGGTGCGGGCTGGCGAGCGAGATGCGCGCATCGCGGTCAGCGTCATAGCGCCAGGATTGAAGACGGGTACGGCGCGGATCGCGGTCGCGCGGTAACACCCGGTCCCGTCACCCTAGAACTCTGGACCAAGCGCCCGCCTCCGCGGCGAAACGATAGCAGCGAGCTTCATTTCGCCACCTCGGACGGGGTGAGGCTGCCCGGGAAATAACCGAGATGCGGGGGCTGGTTGTAGGCGGTGTTCTGCCAGGCGATGCCGGCGCGGTAGACCGGGTCCTGCATCAACGTCACGAGGCGGCGGGTGGTCGGATACGGCGTCACGTAGATGCGGAGTTCGCGGTTGTCCGCCGTGCGCCACACCACCTCCTCACGCCAGTCGCCGAGGATGTCCGCCTGGAGCGCCGGGTTGGCCTTGGTACCATTGTTCGAGGCGACATCGCCGGGGTGCAGCAGCGGCGTCGCGATGCCGCTTTTCCAGTCCCATTTGCTGACCGTGGTGCCGTCGAGCAGTTCCTGGAGCAGATCCCCGTCCCAGTAGAGCGCGAAGTTGGTCTGGCGTGGGGCCGGACCGATCGCCTGCCCTTTCACGTCGAACAGATCCCTGCTGTTCGATCCCCATAGCTCGGCGCCGACGTGGCGGGGATCGATATCGGCAGCGAGACCGCGACCCGTGTCGGCCTCGGCAGGTTTGGTCCAGAGAATTTGGCCGGTGCGCGCGTCGAGCAAGGCCGAGCCGATGCCGCCGTTCGTCTTCACCTGCTCGTGGACACCCCATTTCTCGAGGCCGGGCCGCAAGGGATCGAGGTCGGCGACATGCATCGCGTCGCCGTGGAACAGCGGATCGGTCCATAGCCCCTTGCCGGTATCGTCGATCGCCATGGATCCGTAGACGATTTCGTCGCGACCATCGCCATCGACATCGGCGATGCTCAGCTGATGGTTGCCACGATCGGCATAGTCGGCGTTGCCCGGTGCGGCGCTGTCGAACAGCCAGCGCTCGGTCAGCTTGCCGCCGCGATAGTCCCAGGCGGCGATCCCCGTTCGCGCGTAATAGCCGCGGCCGAAGATCATGCTGGGCAGACGACCGTCCAGATAGGCGGTCCCGGCGAGAAACCTGTCGGCGCGATTGGCGTACCCATCGCCCCAGGTATCGCGCATCTGCTCGAAGCTCGGATTGCCGCCGGGATAGCGTGGCGGATCATAGGGTGCGGTCGCCAGCGCGCGGCCGGTCCGCCCGTCGAACACTGTGAGATATTCGGGCCCCTTGAGAATGCGGCCGACCAGCGGCGCGACCTTGGTGCCGTCGGCAAGGACCTTGGCACCGGTTCTGTCGGGTTGCGGGACCTCGCCCTCATGGCCGCGCCAATCCGCCTTCGGGTCGCCGATCGTGACGCCGGTGCCGTCGATGCTGCCATCCGCGGTCTTCATCGCGACTTCGGCGCGACCGTCGCCGTCATAGTCCGCAACCTGGAACTGCGTGTAATGCGCGCCGGCACGGATGTTGCGACCGAGATCGATCCGCCAGAGGCGCTTCCCAGCGAGCGTATAGGCATCGACGAAGACGTTGCCGGTATAGCCCGCCTGGCTGTTGTCGTGACTGTTGGTCGGATCCCATTTCAGGATCAGCTCATACCGCCCGTCGCCGTCGAGATCGCCGACGCCGACGTCGTTGGCGGTATAGGTTAAGGCCTCGCCATCGGGCGTCGTGCCGCCGGACGGCGGGACGAGCGGGATCGACAGATAGCCGTGCGGTGCCATCAGCGCCGGCCCCCCTGGCGCGCCTGCCCTCCCCGATCCGGTTGCGCGTACTGTGTAGAGCGCCCGATCGCTGCCAGTGCGATCGACGAATACGGTCGCGTCGACAAGGGGCTGCGCGGTGATCTTGCGACCGTCGCGGTAGACGTCGAAGCGGGTGCCGGCGGGGTCGTCGCGAAGGAGCCGCCAGCCGACCAGCCATCCACCGCCCTCGGCCGGAGTCGCGACGACCCCGCGATCCAGTCGTTCGGCTGCACGGGCCTGCGAGACGGGGCGGGCCTGCGAGACTGCGATGGCCGGCACCGAGACACCGATCAGCAGCGTCAGCACGACGTGACTCGATAGCTTCATCATCATCTCCTGCGGCGCATGCCGTTTATCGTATTTATCCCAATTATTATGATTGCCCTTCAGCAAATGGCAAACTAATAACGGAACAGAGCTTCACAATGTGGTTTTCTCGTCGGACATGGTGCCGACGCTGGCGACGGTAACTACCGCGCCGAGACAGGGGATGATGATGACCAGGCCAAGCAACCGAACCAAGCGTCGACCACGTCGTACGACAGCCCGTGCCATTGCCGAAGCGCCGCGCGCCATCGTCTAGCAGCAGGAATTTACGACGGACCAGCCGCCGCCGCGTGGCCGTCCGAAACGTCTTCGGGGGATATCTATCATGACAGTTCACAACGGACCGGCACGCAATCTGGCGATCACCACGTCCGCACTCGCGATCGTCCTGGGCTGTGCGACCTCCGCGTTCGCGCAGACCAACGCGCCTCAGACCACGACGCCGATGACACCGGTGCCATCTACGACTGCGCAGACCACGCAGACGACGGCCCCCAACGCCGACGCCACGCTCCCGGACGGCGCCACCGCCGAGGACATCCTCGTCGTCGGCACGCGCGCCTCGCTGCAATCGGCGATCGCGCGCAAGCGCAGGGCCGGCACCGTGGTGGATTCGATCGTCGCGGACGACATCGCCAGCTTCCCCGACAAGAACGTCGGTGATTCCCTCGCGCGCGTTACCGGCGTGCAGCTCGATCGCGATTTCGGCGAGGGCGTCAAAGTCTCGATCCGGGGCGTCGAGCCAGATCTCAACCGCGTCGAAGTCAACGGTGTCACCCAGGCGAGCGCAGACGGCAGCCGCGCAGGCGATTTCCGCGATCTCGCGACGGAGCTGGTCAAGTCGATCGACGTCTACAAGGGCTACAGCGCCGACCTTACCGAAGGCGGCCTAGGTGGCACGGTCAGCATCGAAACGCGGCGCCCGCTCGAATTGAAGAAGGCACTCGGCTCGCTCGTCGTGTCCGCGCAGCATCTCGAGACGACCCAGAACTGGCGCCCGCGCCTGACCGCCGTGCTTGGCACGCCACATTTCCTGATCGAAGGGCTCGGGGTGCTGGCCAACGTCACCTACGACGACAAGCAGCTGCGCCAGGACTATATCAGCAACACGAACTGGAAGCGGATCGCCGATTTCGACCGGTCGGACGAGAAGACCGTCGCCAATCCCGATTACGCCAATTTCAACACCTATAGCAGCTGCGCGGGTGTCGGCGGCACCAACGCCCCGGCGGCAACGGCGCGGCGGCTGGCGTGCGAGACTCAGTTCTTCGACTGGGTGCCGACCGTGCCGCGGCTGCGCCAGCGCCGGATCGACGACAAGCGCCTGTCGGGCGATTTCCAGGTCCAGTATGAGTTCGCACACAATTTCCGAGCCTTCGCCGAGGCGACGATCACCAACCGCAAGCAGCAGCTGAACGACGTCAACTACTCGCTCGATCTCGGGCGGTTCGAACGCTTCAACTACGACGCCGCGCTGCCGGCTGGGCTCAACGGCGCCACCTCGCGCCCGCAGATCACCGCGGGCACCTCGACCAGCGAGAACCATGTGGTCACGAGCGCCCTCACCGCGCTCAATTCGGTCAACGTCGGCACCGCCGCCGCCCCGGTCTGGAACGGCGCCAGCAACATTCTTGGCGTCCAGCGCCGCGACTTCGAATACGACCAACGCACACGCTATTACCTGACCGGTTTCGACTGGACGTTCGACGATTTGCAGGTGAAGGCGTTGGCGTCGCACTCGACCGGGCGGACCGTCGGCGAGACCAACCTGCTGGCCTATTCGACCGGGATCAGCGGCATCACGATCGATCGCCGCAACGACCTGGGCATCCCGGTATTCGTGTTCCCGGAGAATTTCGACCCCACCTCGACCAGCGCCTATGTCCGGCCCGGCGGCGTCAATCTGGCGGGCCGCCAGGCGGGGCCGACGGTGCAGTATCGCCCGACCGACAACAACAACAAGGAAGACCAGCTGAAGCTGGACGCGGACTGGGAGACCAACCTGCCCTTCCTGAAGAGCATCGAATATGGCGGCCAGTTCCGCTGGCAGGAATATGAGAATTACGCGGGTGGCGGCACGCGGATCCTGACGCCCGCGGTTTCGGCCAACCCGTCGACCGGAGCCCCCGCAGTCGCCGCCGTGTATCAGACCAGCGCAAACGTCTCGTACACCACCGTCGTCACCGACACGCCGCCGGCGGTCCGCGCCCCGAACACCTATTACATGACGCAGGCGCAATATGCGCAGTTCGTCTCGGCGAACACCGGATCGCTGCCCGGCGCCGCCCTGTTCTCGGGTCTCAAGGGCGCGCCCGACGGCCTGCCATCGCAACTGTCGGTGCCGGTGATCGATTACAGCCGGCTTGGCCAGATCTACGATCTGTCGGGCTTCGACCAGGATCTTGTTCGCAGCGCGGACGGGCTGTCGCAGATCCCCGCCGTGTTCATCAAGGAACGCGTGGCCGCCGCCTACATAAAGGGCAATTTCGAGCAGGACGTGTTCGGCATGCGGCTGAGCGGCAATGCCGGCGTGCGCTATGTCAAGACGATGGACGAGGGCACCGGTACCAACATCAGTCGTCAGACGCGCATCCGTCCAGGGACCGGCGTCACCGGCATCCCTGCGGTCGTCGAGACCGTCATCACCAGTGCGAACTCGCTCTCGCTCAAGAACAGCTACACCGACTGGTTGCCCGCGTTCAACGCGGCGCTGGACATCACGCCGAACCTGACCTTCCGCGCCAATTGGGCGCGTAACCTGGCGCGGCCCAAGCCGACCGATCTCGTGCCGAACGTGAACTGCGTCGACGACGTCACCGACATCACCGGGCTCCAGGACGCATGCGTGTCGGGCAATCCGGACCTGCTGCCGTATCGCGCGGACCAATGGGAAGTGAACCTCGGCTGGTTCCCCAACAAGGATACCGCGATCAGCATTGGCTATTTCAAGAAATACGAGAAGAGTTTTGTGATCCAGAACATCACGCGGCCTGACGTCGACCTGTTCCAGGACGGTACGCTGTTCACCGTCCGCCAGCCGGCGAACGGTTTCGGGGCGTTGCTGGACGGTATCGAGGCGAGCGTCCAGACCGCCTTTACCTTCCTGCCGGCGCCGTTCGACGGCCTCGGCGCGAGCGGCAATGCGACGTACGCGCGTGCGATCCGCACCAACCTGACCAACGTCGCCACCGGCCTGCCGCTAGACGATTATCCCGGCCTGTCGAAATGGACCGCCAATGCCAGCATCTTCTACGACAAGGACTGGCTGAACCTTCGCGTCAATTACAATTACCGTTCAAACTGGCTGGTCACCGTCGCCGATGTCAATTTCGACAACAGCCCGATCTACCGCAAAGCCGAGGGCTTCCTCGATGCCAAGGTGACGTTCCGCTTCCCCGAACAGCACACCAATTTGTTCATGGAAATCCAGAACATCAACAAACAGTCCTCGAAGAGCTACATCGACAAGGCCCGGCCGGTCGAATATTATTATGCCGGCCAGCGGTTCTTCGCGGGTCTTCAATTGAAGTTCTGACGCTCGGCCTCCCCACCTCGGCCGACTGTCTGACGACGGTCGGCCGATTTTTACGCGGTATACCAGACGTGTAGCGTAACCGATATTACGCCGGATTCGCCGATTGCCAGCATGTAGGAGGCCGTCTTATGGAGTGGGCATGAACACTTCCACGACGAATATCGACAAAGCGGAGTCGGCCGGCAACGCGGTCGGTGCCGGCAGCCAGACGCTCATGCGCGGGCTCGACCTGATCGAAGCGGTCAGCCACGAGGTGCTGACGCTCAGCGAACTCGCGGTGAAGCTCGACCTGACCAAGAGCACGACGCACCGCCTGTTGAGCGCGCTGGTCGATCGCGGCTATCTCGCGTTCACGCCGCGCTCCGGGTATCGGTTGGGGCCCAAGCTGTTGCTGCTCGGGACGCTCGCGCAGGCGCAGGCCGACTTGGTGCAGGTCGCGCGGCCGTATCTCGAGGAGCTTGCTGCTTTGACCGAGGACACCGTGCATCTCGGCGTGTTCGACGGCGATTTCGCGTTGTATCTCGACAAGGTGCCGGGGCGGCGGCGAATCTCGATCTCGAGCCGGGTGGGCGATCGCCAGCCGCTGAGTTCGACCGGGCTCGGCAAGGCGCTGATGATCGATTCCCCGCCCGCTTATTGGCAGGAGCGCTTCGATGCGGACCAGGCGGCCGGCGCGCCCAGGGCCGACGCGAACGTCTGGCGCGAGCGGATGCAGGGCTATGCGACGTGTGGCCGCGCGTTCGACCTGGAAGAGAACGAGGACCAGATCCGCTGCGTCGCCGCGCCGATCCGCGACGCCGCGGGCAAGATCGTCGGCGCGATCAGCGTGTCGAGCGCTGCGCAATATATGAGCGACGACCGCATGACGACGCTGACCGACGAAGTGCGTGGCACCGCCGGCGCGATCAGCCGCGAACTCGGGTTCGAGCCGCCAACCGACTGATGGTTTAGGGAGAGAATGATGTTGCTCGAGGGCAAGACCGTGCTGGTGACCGGCGCATCGGCAGGGATCGGTCGCGCGGTGGCGATCGGCTGTGCAAGACACGGCGCCGACGTCGCACTGAACTTCGCGCGTGACGTGGCCGGTGCGGAGAGCGCCGTCGCGGAGATCGAGGCACTCGGGCGCAAAGCCGTCGCGATACAGGGCGACGTCGCCGATCCGGATACCGCGCGTGACTTTATCGACAAGGCAGTGGCGGCGCTGGGTCGGGTCGACGTGTTCGTCAACAACGCCGGGATCTGCCCGTTCCACGCGTTCCTCGACATGCCGGTCGAGACGTTCGAGCGGACCATGCGCGTCAACCTGCACGGCGCCTATTACATGGTGCAGGCCGCCACGAACCAGATGGTGAAGCAGGGCGACGGCGGATCGATCATCGCGATGTCGTCGATCTCGGCGCTGGTCGGGGGCGAGTACCAAACGCATTACACGCCGACCAAGGCGGGCCTGCATTCGCTGATGCAGTCGGTCGCGATCGCGCTCGGCAAGCACGGCATTCGCTGCAACTCGCTGTTCCCGGGGACGATCCTGACGGACATCAACAAGGACGATCTCGCCGACGAAGCCAAGCGGTCGTACATGGAAAAGCGCATTCCACTGGGCCGGCTGGGAAAGCCCGACGATCTGGTCGGGCCGACCGTGTTCCTGGCATCCGATCTTGCGCAATACGTCACCGGCGCCTCGTTGCTCGTCGACGGCGGCATGTACGTGAACCTGCAATAAGCGCGTCCGGCGCCCCTAGCATGATGGATCACGTGACGCGCCGCGACGTCGGATTGGGGCTCGGCGTGGCGC
>JAYVRZ010000031.1:0-3368 GCA_043775965.1 Sphingomonas sp. | reverse complement strand
GGGTTGGGCCACGCCCTCCCCCGACCCCTCCCGCAAGCGGGAGGGGAGTTACGCCGCAGCCACCTTCGTCGCAGGCTTCGCGCGAACGCCGAGCATGTGGCAGATCGCATACGCCAGCTCCGCCCGGTTTAGCGTGTAGAAGTGGAAATCCTTCACGCCCCCCGCATACAGCCGCCGGCACATCTCGGCCGCGATCGTCGCCGCCACGAGTTGCCGCGCCGAGGGATGATCGTCGAGCCCCTCGAACAACCGGTCCATCCAAGCCGGGATCTCGGCGCCGCACAGCCCCGCGAACTTCCGCGTCTGCGCGACGTTCGACACCGGCAGGATACCCGGCAGGATCTGCGCGGTAATCCCGGCCGCCGCGACCCGGTCGCGAAACCGGAAATACGCCTCGGGCGAGAAGAAGAATTGCGTGATCGCGCGGGTCGCACCGGCGTCGATCTTGCGCTTCAGATTATCGATGTCCGCGTCGTGACCGCCCGATTCCGGATGGCATTCGGGATACGCCGCGACCGAGATCTCGAACGGATGCAGCTTCCGCAAACCAGCGACCAAAGCCGCCGCATTCTCATACCCGCCCGGATGCGCCTGATACGGCTGGCCCAAGGTGGGCATGTCGCCCCGCAGCGCGACGATGTGGCGCACACCCGCCGCCCAATATTCCTCGGCGACCTGGTCGATCTCGGCCTTGGTCGCCTCGACACAGGTCAGATGCGCAGCGGCGTTCATCGACGTCTCACGCTGGATCCGCGCCACCGTCGCGTGCGTCCGCTCGCGCGTCGACCCACCCGCGCCATAGGTGACCGACACGAAATCGGGACCGAGCGGCTCCAAGGTGCGGATCGCCTCCCAGAGCTGCGCCTCCATCTTCTCGCTTTTCGGCGGGAAGAATTCGAAGCTGATGCCGACATCGCCCGCCAGATCGGCGAACAGCGGTTCCTCGAGCGCGCGGCGCGCTTCGGCCAATTGGGGAATCGAGATATTCGTCATGCCGCCTTCACCTCACGCAAGCTCGCGCCAACCCTGCGGCCGAGCCATAATTTCACCGTCAACTCACCGCCCTCGAGCGTCTCGACCCGCGCGGTCTGCAAACCCGCCGCCTCGAACCACGCCGCCATCTGCTCGTCCGCAAAGCCGAGCCGCGTATGCGCATCGCGCACGCGCAATTCCTCGCGATCATGGCTCGCAAAATCGGCGATCAACAACCGACCGCCCGGCGCGAGCACCCGCGCCGCCTCGGCCACCGCGGCCCCCGGCTGCTGCGCGAAATGCAGCACGTGATGCAGGATCGCGACATCGGCCGCGGCGTCCGCCATCGGCAAAGCGTACAGATCGGCCTGGCGCAGTTCGGCGTGCGTCATGTCATGCAGCTTGGCGCGCGCGAGCCTGAGCATCTCCGAACTGCGATCGATCCCGAGCGCAACCGAAGCCCGCCCCCCGAACAGTTCGAGCATCCGCCCCGTACCCGTGCCTATATCGATCAGCGTACCGATCGGCGCATCGCCCAGGACAGCCGCCATCGCCGCCTCGACCTCGCTATCGGCGACATGCAGCGAGCGGATCGCATCCCATTCGTCGGCATGCCCCTCGAACCACGCCGCCGCCGACGCCGCCCGGTCTGCGCGCACCGCGGCCAGCCGCGCCGCATCGGCGACCGCCCAGTGATCCGGCTCGGTCTTCGCCCAGGCATCGAGCGATGCGGCGACCGGATCGACCACGTCGGACGCGCCCAGCGCGACGAAGACCCAACTGCCTTCCTTGCGACGCTCGGCGAGCCCGGCGTCGCACAGGATCTTCACGTGGCGCGATACGCGCGGCTGGCTCTGCCCTAGCACCTGCGCAAGCTCGCCGACCGACAGCTCCATCCGCCGCAACAGCGCCAGAATCCGCAGCCGCGTCGCGTCCGCCAATGCACGGAAGATTTCGAGCGCCATCGTCATGACGGATCATATAAAGATTTCTTTATATGAGGTCAACGCAGGCGTGTGGGACCACGGTTCATCGCGTACCATTCGATCGTGACGGATCGGAAACGCTTGATCCGCGTTCGATTGCGCTATGGGCCGGGCTTTCGCTGGTCCACAAGACACATCCACGGGAGTGAATACGCATGAAGAAGTTCCTGATCCCCGCCTTGGCGCTCACCGCCGGTCTCGCCGCCTGCAGCAACAACGCACAGGACCAGACCGCGCAGGCCGCCAACGCGATCGCCGCCGACGCCAGCGCCACGACTGCCAACGCGGTCGACGACGTCAGCGCCGCGAGCGACCGCGCGCTTGGTTCGGCCGAGAACTCGCTCGATCGCGCCGGTGCGCATCTCGACAACGCCGCCGACCATGCCGACGATCATGCCGACCGCGCCGGTGACAAGATCGAGAACAGCGCCAACCGCGCTGGCGCCGCAATCAGCAACGGTGCGGACCGCGCCGCCGACGCCACCGGCAACGCGCTGACCCGCGCCGGCAACGCGATCAAGGACTAACACCCGAATGGACCGCCGCCCGCCTATCTTTCCCATCATCCCAGCGAAAGCTGGGATCTCGCGGTTCGGGCCTTCGAGACCCGACCGAAAAGATACCAGCTTTCGCTGGCATGACGGTGTGCGCGTGGCGGCGGTTCTCATTCCTCTTCTGCTCGCCGCCTGTTCGCCATCGGCCGAACCCGGCGCCGTTACCGCGGACGAGGCGCACCAGTTGAACGAAGCCGCCGCGATGCTCGACGCGAACAGTGTCGATCTGAATGCAGTGTCGGCCGGTCCCGACGATACCGAAACACCCTCGAATCAAAGCGATCAGACCCGATGACCCAACGCCGCCTCGGTTCGACCGACCTCAAGATCGCGCCGCTCGTATTGGGCGGCAACGTCTTTGGCTGGACCGCGGACCGGACGACCAGCTTTGCCGTGCTCGACGCGTTCGTCGCCGGCGGCGGGACGATGATCGACACCGCCGACGTCTACTCGGCCTGGGTCGATGGCCACAAGGGCGGCGAGTCCGAAAGCATGATCGGCGAATGGCTGAAGGCGAGCGGCAGGCGGGACGACGTCCTGATCGCGACCAAGGTCGGGATGATGCCGGGCGAAGGCGGCGAGAAACTCGCCCCCGCCCGCATCGCCGCCGCTGCCGAAGCGTCGCTCAAGCGTCTCGGCACAGACCGGATCGACCTGTATTACGCGCACCAGGACGATGACTCGGTCCCGCAGGACGCGGTCCTCGAAGCGTTCGGCAAGCTCATCGATGCGGGCAAGGTCCGCGTGCTCGGCGCATCCAACTTCCACGCCGCCCGGCTCAAGTCCGCGATCGACGCCGCCAAGGCCTCGGGCCTGCCGCGCTATCACGTGCTGCAGCCGGAATACAACCTCGTCA
>JAYVRZ010000030.1:0-7419 GCA_043775965.1 Sphingomonas sp. | reverse complement strand
CCGACGCCTTCCTTCTATCACCGCTATATCCATGGCCACACGACGCTCATCCGGTTCCTGCTGCCGAGCCTGTCTGTCGAGGCGATCCGCAACCTCTATCACACTATGCTTACGTTGCTGATCCTGGCCGGAATTTGCGTCGGCATGATCGGCCTAGCGCGCCGTCGTCATCCGGCCGAGGCGTTGTTCTGGACGATCCTGTTCCTGGGCTTCTCGCGGTGGTTCGGCCTGGAGACCTTCGGGCAATCGCTGGGGCATGGCCCGGCCGACATCGTCCTGCTCGCGTACCTCTTGTTCCTGGCGGTCATGGGGACCACTCGTGGTCTCGATCGTCGTACCGCGCTAGCGACGGCGGCCATATTCGGTGGGCTTACCGCAGGATTCGAGTTCCTGACCGGTGGCATTCCGCTCGGCATGGCGGCAGTCATCGGCGGCATACCCTTCGCCGTCCACGCCGATCGCGAGGGCAATCCAGCGGTCTTTACCTTCGATGCGTTTGCGGCTTTTTGCGCTTCGGTGCTTACCTGCCTGATCGCCAAAGTCGTGCTCGTGATGACGATGTTCGGCCCTGCCGCGATGGCCGACAGTGCGCTGCAATTGCGGATGCGGATGGGCCTGGACGCGAGTCGCGGCGAGACGCACGATCTGGGATTGATGCTGATGGCGAAGAAGCTCGCCAAGGGGCTGGGCGGGATCGCTCCCGGCATGTCGGTCATGGCCGGTGCGACCATCGTGCTGGCGATCGTCGCAGGGATATGGGCGGCCCAGCGCCTGCTGCGCACCGCGAGCCCGGCGATGCGTTCCCGTGCGATCGCGTTGCTGGCGTCGAACCTGGCGGTGGCGGGGATGCTGACGATGTTCTGGCAGCATACCATGATCCACGCATGGTTCATGGAGCGCACGCTCGTCTGGCCGATCGCGACGGGCTTCGCGCTGTTCGCCTTTGCCTGCGTCTATGCGTCGAACGGGGTACGCGACGGCGCACGGTGAGCGAGATAGGCAAGCCGCCGAACCTCGCGACGCCCGCGCACGACCGTGTCGAGGATCAGCCCGGTAAACACGTTCAGTGCGGCGAAGATGCCGAGGCCGGTGATCAGGATCGCGGTCGGAAACCGCGGGACCTGGTGAATGTCGATATAGGTCAGCACCAGGGGAATGCCGAGGATCAGTGCCAGCAGCCCGAACACGCTGCCGATCGCGCCGAAGAACCAGAGCGGGCGCTCGATCCGGTAGAGCGTCATGATCGTACGGAGGATGCGCCAGCCGTCGCCATAGGTGCTGAGTTTCGATTCGGAGCCTTCGGGGCGCGCGTAATAGGGCGTCTCGACCTCGCCGATCGGCATCTTGAGTTCGAGCGCATGGACGCTGATCTCGGTCTCGATCTCGAACCCGGCCGATAGCGACGGGAAGCTCTTCACGAACCGCCTTGAGAACACGCGGTAACCCGATAGAATGTCGGTGAAGCTGCGGCCGAAGAGGCGCGCAAGCATGCCGGTGAGCAGCGCGTTGCCGAACCGGTGGCCGCGGCGGTAGGATTCCTGGACCTGGCTGATCCGGGAGCCGACGATCATGTCGAGCTGTTCGTCCAGCACGCGCGCGACTAGCGCCGGTGCGGAGGCGGCGTCGTAGGTCGCATCACCGTCCGCCATGACATAGATGTCGGCGTCGATGTCGGCGAACATCCGTCTGACGACGGCGCCCTTGCCCTGGATCCGCTCAGTCCGAACGATAGCGCCGGCTGCGCGCGCGACCTCGATCGTGCGGTCGGCGCTGTTGTTGTCGTAGACATAGATCGTGGCGTCCGGCAAAGCGGCACGGAAGCCGGCAACCGTCTGCGCGATCGCGGCTTCCTCGTTGTAGCACGGGAGCAGGACGGCGATTCTCGGTTCGGTCATGCCCTGCCCTTTAAAGTCGATGTCTGCGAAAAACACTGTTTCGGCCATCGCGCCATCCCAGAACGCACCTCCCCGGCGGAGGCCGGGGTCCAGTTGGGAAACGTCGATGACGAAGCTTCGCGCTCCATTACAGCAACCTTTCCACCTGGACCCCGGCCTCCGCCGGGGAGGAGTTACGCATAGGTCGAGACGCTTGCTCGACTGTCCAAAGATCGAGACAAACCGATACTCAGTCCGCCGTCACCCCGGACCTGATCCGGGATGACGGCAAGGCGCTACGCCTCGGTCTTCGTCGCAGCTTTCTTGGCGGCAGGCTTCTTCGCGGCCGGCTTCTTGACCGGTGCGTCGGCAGCTTCCGTACCTTCGGCGTCCTCGGCAGCAACCGGCGACGATTCCGTGATCGCGGTCTCGGCCTCGACCGGCGCTGCCTTCTTCTTGGCAGGCGCCTTCTTCGCAGGCTTGGCCTCTTCCGCCGCGTCCGAAGCCGAAGCCTCTTCCGTCACGGTTTCGTCCGAAGCAGCCGCGTCGTCGGCAGGTGCTGCCTTCTTCTTGGCAGCAGCCTTCTTCTTCGGCTTGTGGTTGTCGTGATCATGCGTGTGCGTGCCGCTCGCGAAGCCGTCCTCGCTCTCGATCGCTGCTTCCAGCTCCTCGCGCGTCGCTTCGCGGTCGGTGATCTCGGCCTTCTCGAACAGGAAGTCGACGACCTTGTCCTCGTACAGCGGCGCACGCAGCTGGGCGGCCGCCATCGGCTCCTGCTGGATATACTGCATGAACTGCTGGCGCTGCTCGGCAGGATACTGCTGCGCAGCCTGCGCCATCAGACGCTGCATTTCCTGGTTGGACACCTCGACGCCGTTCGCCTGGCCGATTTCCGACAGGAGAAGGCCAAGGCGCACGCGACGCTCGGCGATCTTGCGGTAATCGTCACGCTCGCCTTCCATCTCGGCCATCGCGGCCTCGGGATCGGCCTCGTGCGTGGCTTCGTGCTGGAGCTGCGACCAGATCTGGTTGAACTCGGCTTCGACCATCGACGGCGGAACCTCGAAGTCATGACCCTCGGCGAGCTGGTCGAGCAGCTTGCGCTTCATGTGGGTGCGGGTGAGGCCGTTATGTTCCTGCTCGATCTGACCCTTGAGCAGGCCCGTGAGCTGCTCGAGGCTCTCGAGACCGAGCGACTTCGCCAGATCCTCATCGATCTTGCTCTCGCCCGCGGTCTTCACCGACTTGACGGTGATGTCGAACGTCGCCGGCTGACCTGCGAGCGACTTCTCCTGATATTCCTCGGGGAAGGTCACGTTCAGGACCTTGTCGTCGCCGGTCTTCACGCCGACGAGCTGATCCTCGAAACCTGGGATGAGACGACCCGAACCGAGCTCGACGCCCATGTCGGTGCCGGTGCCGCCCTCGAACGCGACGCCATCGGCGGTCTTGCCGACGAAATCGACGGTGACCAGATCACCCATCTTGGCGACGTAATCATCGGCCGCGTCGTCCCACTTCTTCTGCTGGTCGGCAAACTTCTGGAGCTGCTCGGTGACCGCGTCGTCGGCGACGGGCACGGTCAGGCGCTCGAGCTTGATGCCGTCGATCGCGGGTGCGGGGACCTGCGGGAGGACCTCCATCTCGACCTTGACCACGGCGTCCTTGCCGAGGTCATAGCCGTCTTCCAGCTCGACCGAAGGCTGCATCGCCGGGCGAAGCTGCTTCTCGGCGACGAGCGTCTGGACGCCCTCCTGGATCGCGGCGTTCACCGCGTCCTGGGTCAGCGCGGGGCCATGCATCTTGCGGATGAGGTTCGCCGGCACCTTGCCCGGACGGAAGCCCGGCATCTTCATCTGCGGCGCGAGGCGCTTCAGTTCGACATCGACCTTGGCATCGATATCCTTCGCGGTGATGGTGAGCGTGTAGGCGCGCTTGAGGCCCTCGTTCAACGTCTCGACAGTCTGCATGTCCGGCCTTTGTTATAAGAGCATTCGGGATAATTTCGTCAGGCGGTCGCCTCGCCTGCGCGGCGGGCTGGTGCGGGCGAAGGGACTCGAACCCCCACATCTTGCGATACTTGGACCTAAACCAAGCGCGTCTACCAGTTCCGCCACGCCCGCACAGGACATCGCCGTAGCGGGCGCGTCTATACCAACGATGCATGCGGGGGCAAGCACATAGGCAACTTCGCTCGACGAGGGGCGTTGGTGGGCGAGAAGGAGAGAGAGATCATGGCTACCCAACCCCCGGCAGAATTCCCGACCCCGACGCCCCCGGTCGAGCCGACCGCGCCGCCGCCCGAGTTCAACCCGCCCGCGCCGGACATCGACATCCCCGCCCCCGGCACGCCGTCGAACGATCCCGCCCCCGTCCAGCCCGAGTTCTGAGCATGGCCGATCCCCATTCCGGCACCAACCCCGAGACACTCCCCGAAGACCGTGACGAGGACACTCGGAGCGACATCGAGCAGGCGGTCGAGTCCCGCTCCGATGCGGTCGAGCGCGGCGAAGGCGGTGACGAGCCCGAGACGTTCACCGATACCGGCATGCCCGACGGCGTCGGCGGCACCGGCGGCGTGACCAAGAACCAGGACGGCGACGCGCAATAGGCGTCAGGACTTCGGCAGATGGCGGTCGGTGCGATAGGCTTCGACCGCCATCAACAAACCGGCAATCTCCGCTGTCGTGAGTAGCATGGGACGTTCAGCGCCACTCTGTGCGATCAGTTTAAATCGCCACGACGTGTTTAGATCGGAGACATAGAGTGCGGCGCTGGCACCCAATCGAGCTCTATCGATCCTAAACCCAACGGTTTCAGACCGGGCACAGGAAGTTCCCCGCGAACATGACGCCCGTACGCGCGCGATTCTCTGCGTAGTTACCGACCGTGGCCCGGCCGCCGTTGCGTAATTTGCCGTCTGCCAATCTGCCCAACCGTAACCGCGATACCGTATCGTGGCATAGACCTGATACGCGGTTCGGCCCGAGCGCTTGTCAATGAAGGCGCGAAGAAAGACGTTGTCAGGCGCCATCCCCAGCAGCGGCCTCCGCTTGATGAACCCGTCCTCCGTCGTGATGGTCGCGATCGTGTCGAGATCGTCGTCGCGAAGCGTGGTCCGCGCCTGGAACTGCGCAGGCGTCATGGTTGCGAGACGCCGCTCGTCGCCGGACTCACCGCTGACGGCAAACGCTTGCCCAAACGCTAGTGTCAGGATTGCGACGTTCGCTGCCAATCTGATCGTCATGCGCCGATCTCCCCATCATAGTGGAGCCGGTCCGAAGCACGTACGCAATCCGAGGCGGCCGCAATCCGACCGGATTCGGATCGGTCTCGGCGTCGGGGTCGGGGTCGGGGTCGGCGCGACTTCATCCTGATCTGGCCAGCGTCGATACAGATTATCACGTCTAGGCCAAGATATTGCTTTCACCACTGATTGAGGACCCTTCAATCTTCTCGTTTCCCAACCTCGGCCAGCCCCACACGCTCTATCTTGCGCTCGGCGTTGCCGTCATCGTGCTCGTCGTTGCACGGCGTATTCCGATCGTGCGGACGCTGGTGAATATCGGCATGACTCTTGTGTTGGTCTGCTTGCTGTTCGTCGCGGTCGACCAGCGCCGTCAATTCGATCCCTATGTCGGCAAACTCGCGCGGTTCCTGAAGATCGAGGACCAGCAGGTGGTCGGGGGCGAAGTCCGCATCCGGATTTCACCGGACGGCCATTTCTGGGCTCGCGCGAAGATCGACGGCGTCGAGCGGAGGTTGTTGATCGACAGCGGCGCGACGATCACCGCGATTTCGGAGCAGACGGCGGAGGCCGCGGGGATCGACGCGCGCTCCGCGGTAGTGCCGATCGTCTTGCAGACTGCTAATGGAGCGATTGCGGCCAAGACTGGCAAGATCGCGGACTTGAAGCTTGGCGCGATCGTCGCGCGCGACTTGCAGGTCGTGGTGTCGCCCGCGTTCGGGGAAACCAACGTGCTAGGGATGAATTTCCTGTCGCGCCTGGCGTCCTGGCGGGTGGAGGAGAACACGCTGATTCTCGTGCCGCATCATCCACAGAAGGTCGGGGCGGAGTAAAGAGTTGCCGGACCTAACGCACCACCCCGGCGAAGGCCGGGACCCAATTGGGGGACAATAAAAAATTGAGTGCCGCGCTTCGTTACCGCGACCTTTCCAATTGGGCCCCGGCCTCCGCCGGGGTGGTACATAACGGACAGGCCCACGATCTCTGCTAGTTCCTCCGCAAACGCGGGGGCCCAGGAATCAAGCAGCGCTGCGTTCAGTTACCCTGAACTCCCGCCTTCGCAGGAGAACAGGAAAATGCGGGAAACGGGTAGCAGGCAGCGTCCCCTTAAGGCGCCACCGACTCCCCAAGCGCACCCTTCAACACGTCGTTCACCACAGCAGGGTTAGCCTTGCCCCCCATCGCCTTCATCGTCTGCCCGACGAAGAACCCGAACAGCTTGTCCTTGCCGCCGCGATAGTCCGCGACCTTGTCCGCGTTCGCCGCCATCACCTCGGCAATGACCTTCTCGATCGCCCCGGTATCGCTTGTCTGCTTGAGACCACGATCCTCGACGACCTTGGTCGCGCCGTCGCCGGTCTCGAGCATCACCTCGAACACCTGCTTGGCCAAGCTCCCCGACAACGTGCCGTCGGCGATCAGCCCCAGTAATTCCGCCGCCTGCGCCGGAGACACCGGCGAGTTCCCGATATCCTTGCCGGTGCGGTTGAGCGCGCCAAATAACTCGGACGTCGTCCAGTTCGCCGCGGCCGCCGGCTTCACGCCCGCATCCAGCAGCGCATCGAACCACCGCGCCGCCTCGACCTCGGCGGTCAGCACCGTCGCCTGGTACGGCGCGATTCCAAGCGCCTCGTACCGGGCGCGCTTCGCATCCGGCAGTTCCGGCAACGACGCGCGGCACTCGGCCAGAAACGCGTCGTCGAGCACGAGCGGCAACAGATCGGGATCGGGGAAGTAACGGTAATCATGCGCGTCTTCCTTCGATCGCATCGACCGCGTCTCGTTGCGATCGGGATCGTAGAGCCGCGTTTCCTGCTGGATCTTGCCGCCGGCTTCGAGCACTTCGACCTGCCGCTTGGCCTCCTGCTCGACCACCGCCATCACGAAGCGCACCGAATTGACGTTCTTCGTCTCGGTCCGCGTGCCCAGCTCGGCACCGGGCTTGCGCACGCTGACGTTGACGTCGGCGCGCATCGAGCCCTCTTCCATGTTGCCGTCGCACGACCCGACATAGCGGAGAATCGATCGCAGCTTTCGCAGGTAAGCCCCAGTTTCCGCGGGCGATGCGAGATCGGGCTTCGACACGATCTCCATCAGCGCGACGCCCGAGCGGTTGAGATCGACATAGCTCTGCGTCGGATGCTGGTAGTGCATCAGCTTGCCCGCATCCTGCTCAACATGGATGCGCTCGACACCGATCCGCTTGCCCGCGGCATCGGGGTTCTTCTCATCGAGGCTGATGTCGATCGCGCCTTCACCGACGATCGGATGATAGAGCTGGCTGATCTGGTAGCCCTG